>JAURFU010000040.1 GCA_030834165.1 Verrucomicrobiota bacterium | reverse complement strand
CGTGTCCGTAGAGCGGGTAATTCGCTTCGAGGCGCAGGGAGTCGCGGGCGCCGAGGCCGGCGGGGACAAGGCCGTGCGGCTTGCCGGCGGCGAGGAGCGCGCGGGCGACCTTCTCGGCGGAAGCGGCGGGCAGGTAGATCTCGAAACCGGGCGAGCCCGTGTAGCCCGTGCGGGAGAGGAGACAGCCGGCGACGCCGGCCACTTCGCCGAACACGAAGCCGAAGCGCTTGATCGGCGCGAGCGGCGTGGACGTCACCAGCGCGAGGATCTGTTCGGCGCGCGGGCCTTGGAGGGCGAGCTGGGCCCAGGCGGCGCATTCGTCGAGGACTTCGACCTGCAGGGAGCCGATGTGGGCGCGCATCCAGGCGATGTCCTTCGGCGCGTTGGAAGCGTTGAGGCAGATCAGGAATTCCGTTTCCGCGAGGCGGTAGACGATGAGGTCGTCGACGCAGCCGCCGTCGGGCTGGCACATCACCGTGTAGCGGGCCATCCCCACCTTTATGGAGGCCATCTCGTTGGTCATGATCCCGTCGAGGAACTTCGCCGCATCGCGGCCGCGCACGCGGGCCTCGCCCATGTGGGAGACGTCGAAGAGGCCGGCCGCCTGGCGGACCGCCATGTGTTCCTCGATGATGCCGGAATACTGCACCGGCATCTCCCAGCCGGCGAAGGGGACGATGCGTCCGCCGAGTTCGACGTGCAGGGCGAAGAGAGGCGTGCGGGAGAGCGGGTCCGACATGGTCCCTCCAAGGTGGGTTCCCGGGCCTGCGTTCCAACAAAAAAGCCCGGCCGCTCGGCCGGGCTTTTCGAGGCGGAGCGAAGTCCGGCTCAGAGACCGAGTTCCTTGCGGAGACCCGCGAGGGCGGCCTTGAAGTCTTCTTCCGAGATCGCCTTGGAGCGACGCTTGCTCTCGAGGAGGGCGTAGCGGGAGCTGAACTCGGAATACTTGAGGGCTTCGGCCTGGGCCTTGGCGGCGGCGGCGGCCTTGTTGGCCTCGGCGAGCTTGGCTTCGGCGTCCAGACGGGCGTCGGCCACGGCCTTCTCCGCGGCCTTCTGCGCGGCCTTGTTGGCGGCGGCTACCTTGGCGTCGGCGTCGGCGGAGGCCTTCTGCGCGGCCTTGTTGGCGGCGGCTACCTTGGCTTCGGCGTCGGCCTGGGCCTTGGCGGCGGCGGCCTTCTGCGCGGCGAGTTCCTGCTGGGTCTTGGTGAGCGCCTTCGCGGAGTCGACCTGGACTTCCTTGACGTTGGAGGCGGAGCGCTTCGTCAGTTCGTCGGCGCGGGCGGCGAGGGCCTGGATGGCGATCGAGGCGTTGGACTGGGAGTCCTTGAGCGCCTTCATCTCGGCGGCGTAGGTCTGCTCGAGCATGGCGAGGCGTCCCTCGTCGGACTTGACGGCGGCCTTGGACTGGGCGACCACGGCCTGGGCTTGGGCGATTTTGCCTTCGGAAGCGGCGAGGGCGGCGCGGCGGGCTTCGACGGTCTTCAGGTTGTTTTCGGCGGCGGCGCGGGCGGCGGCGGCTTCGGCGTTGGCCTGGGCGAGGGCGATCTCGGCTTCGGCGAGCTTGGCCTTGGCGGCCGCGTCCTTGTTCTTAGCGGCCTTGGCGGCGGCGATGCTCTTGGCGATCTCGGCGAGGCGGGCCTGCGCGGCGGCTTCGCGGGCGGCGAGGGCGGCCTGGATCTTGACGGCGGCGTCCTTCGTGGCGGCGATATCGGACATCAGCTCCTGTTTCGCGGCGGCTTCTTCGCCGAGCGCTTTCTTCGAGAGCCTCTTGAATTCCGGATTGTCGACGGCGGGCACGCCGGGTTCGCCGGTGGCGGGGACCTTGGTGAGATTGACCCTGATGGCGGCCGGGAAACCGAATTCGATGCCCTCGCTGGTCGTGATGAGGCGGGGTTTGAGGTCGGAGGTCTCGGTCAGGTAGCCACCCTTGCCGACCTGCAGTTCATAATTCTTGGTGCGGTCAAGCTTGATGGTGGTCGGGGTGCGACCGACGGCCTCGCCGTTGATGCGGACGGCGGCGGCGCTCGGATTCGAGGAAATCACGATCGAGTCGATGTTGGCCGAATCGACGGAGGACTTGCAGCCGGCGAGCGCGACGCAAAAGGCGAGGAGGGAAACGTGGATACGCATGATACGGGGCTTGGGGTCAGAGGATTGCGTCCAAATCGAAGTGAGTTTCAACCCCTAATCATCAGACAGGAGGGCGGGATTGACATAGGAGCCCTGTGAACAACCCTCTGGGCAAGGGAGATGGCCAGCATAGCTCAGTTGGTAGAGCAGCCGCCTTGTAAGCGGCAGGTCGTCGGTTCAAGCCCGACTGCTGGCTCCATATCCCCGATTTTTACCCTAAAACGGGATTTTCCGGGGCTTTCAGGCCATCCCAGGCGACCGGCGTAGCGCATCGGCCATGCGGACGACCGGGCGGATGGCGGCCACGTCATGGACGCGGATCATCGAACAACCTTGGGCGATACCCCAGGCGGCGGTCACGTCATTACCCGGACCGCGGCGAAGCGGATCGGGCTCGTCGAGCACCCAGCCGAGCGTGGATTTGCGGCTGGTCCCTAAGAGGACGGGAAAGCCGAGGGCGGCGACCTTTGCGAGTTCGCGCACCAGCTGCAGGTTCTGGGCGGGGGTCTTTCCGAAGCCGAATCCGGGGTCGGTCCAGAGTTGCTCCCGCGGCAGGCCGGCGGCCATCGCCGCCCGCAAGGAAGCCCGCAGATCGCCGAGGATTTCCGGCCAGAAGTCCCGATAGTCGGCCTCGCGGCGGCGGTGCATCAGGATGAGCGGGCAGCGGGCCTTGGCGCAGACCAGGCCCATCGGCGACTCGTCCCCGTGGGCTCCGTGGCGGCCTCCCTCGACGTCGTTGACGAGGTCGGCCCCGGCGGCGATCGCTTCGGCGGCGACGGCCGGCTTGTAAGTATCCACCGAGAGCACGGACTGGGGGAAGCGCTCACGCAGGGCGCGTACGACGGGCAGCAGGCGTGCGAGTTCTTCCTCGGCTCCGACCGGTGCGGCGCCGGGTCGGGTGGATTCCGCGCCAAGGTCGAGGACATCGGCGCCTTCGGCCAGCATAGCCTCGGCTCGGCGGAGGGCCGCATCGACTCCGGGCAAGGCGCCGCCATCAGAGAAGGAATCAGGGGTCAGGTTCATGATGCCCATGATCAAGGTCCGCCGACGCCAATCGGGCAGGGGGGTGCCATGCGGGCTGGACCAGGACATCGGCAGAGGGGTTAGGGAGTGCTTCCGGTGGGTGCAATCCAAGAGGGGGAGGGGGCGGAACGAGCCCCTTACTATCTATTAGAGGGAATGATGGGGTCTAATTATTCATAAATCACTACAAAGCAATCACTTGCAAATTAATGCTTCGGTATCGACCTTATCGGAGGCTATTTATGAGCGATTTAACCTGCTGGGGCTTGCAAATTAACTCACTTTTACGGACTTTTCCGCGTCCGAAACACCTCCTTTATGTTTTCTCGTATCCTCAGTCGGGTCGGTCTGTTCGCCGTCCCCTTCCTCGCCGTCATCATGGCGGGCTGCTCGAAGGAAGAAATGACCGTCCGTCAGTCCACCTTGGACCCCAAGGGTCCGGTCGCGCAGGTCCAGTACGACGTCTTCATGGACACCGTCTGGCTGGTCGTGGTGCTCTTCGCCTTGGTCGGCGGCCTGCTCGTCTTCGCCGTCATCAAATTCCGTTCCCGGCCGGGCGACGAGAACAAGCCCGCCATCGTGGAGGAAGGCCATGGCAATCCGCTGATCGAGATCGGCCTCATCACCGCTTCCATCGGCGCCCTCGTCATCATCGCCATCCCGACGCTCGGCGCCATCTGGTACACCGACGACGTCCCGGCCGAGTCCATCCCGACTTCCAAGCTTTCCGCCTGGTATCCGCGCGTCGAAGGCACGCGCGAGAACTACGCCAAGTCCGTCGAGGACCAGGTCCTCGAGATCGACGTCATCGGCAAGCAGTGGTGGTTCCGCTTCGAGTACCCGCAGCTCGGCATGACCAACGACGCCAAGCACTCCGTGCCGAACGAACTCGTCATCCCGAAGGGCAAGGCGATCCGCATCAACCTGCGTTCCGAGGACGTCATCCACTCCTTCTGGGTGCCGAAGATCGCCGGCAAGGTCGACCTCATGCCCGGCCGCAAGAACCACATGTGGATCCAGGCCGACCAGACCGGTCACTACTACGGGCAGTGCGCCGAATTCTGCGGCGACTCGCACGCCTACATGCTTTTCCGCGTCGAAGTCGTCGAGCCCGCCGAATTCGCCAAGTGGGTGCAGCAGCAGAAGGCCGAGGCCGCGCCGGTCGTCGCCGGTTCCAAGGCCGAGAAGGGCAAGGCCCTCTTCGCCAGCAAGAGCTGCGTCATGTGCCACAACGTCGGCGGCCACTTCGGCGCCGGCGCCTTCGGCCCCGACCTCACGCACGTCGCCTCGCGCAAGTCGCTCGCCGGCGCCTGGCTCGACAACCGCGATCCCGCCGCCCAGCGCGCGCTCGAGCGGCAGACCGGCAACACCGAGGACTCCGTCCCCGTCGACCCGGCCGCGCTGAAGGCCAACCTCATCAAGTGGATCGGCTCCTCCGGCGTCGCGCACGGCGCGGACGGCAAGCCCTCCAAGGACGTGAAGCCCGGCAACCGCATGCACTTCTATAAGATGTTCAACGTCGCGGGCCTCCGCGAGACGAACCAGCAGTTCACCGCCGAGGAGCTCGACCACCTCGCCGAATACCTCCTCACCCTCAAGTAAGCCCCGACCTTCGACTTCCCGACCATGTCCCACGACACCCATCACGCTCCCGTCGCCTGCAAGACGGAGCTGGCCCCTGAGCGCAGCGACCTCGGCCTCCACCGCCCGGATCGGTCCACCGGCTGGACCGACTGGCTGACCACCGTCGATCACAAGAAGATCGGCATCCTGTACGGCGCCTTCGCGATGCTGTACTTCCTCATCGGCGGCGTCGAAGCCCTCGCGATCCGCACCCAGCTGGCCCGCCCGGACAACGACTTCATCACGGCGCGCATGTACAACCAGCTGTTCACCATGCACGGTACCACGATGATCTTCCTCGGGGTCATGCCGCTGTCCGCCGCGTTCTTTAACTTCCTCGTGCCGCTGCAGATCGGCGCCCGGGACGTGGCCTTCCCGCGCCTCAACGCCTTCTCGCTCTGGACGTTCGTCTTCGGCGCGTTCGTGCTCAACGCCTCGTGGCTCTTCGAGTTCGCGCACCTCGCCGGCTGGCTCGACTCCTTCGCCTGGCACAAGGCGCTCGTCTACACCGACTTCGCCCCGGCCAACGGTTGGTTCAGCTACGCGCCCCTCTCCGGCACCTTCGGCGCCAACGGCCAGGCCCAGCGCTTCACCGGCGTCGGCACCGACTTCTGGATCATCGGCATCCAGATCCTCGGCATCGCCTCCCTCGCGGCCTCCTTCAACTTCATCTGCACCATCATCAACATGCGCGCCAAGGGCATGACGATGATGCGTCTCCCGGTCTTCACCTGGATGACCCTCGTGACCGCCGTCCTCATCATCCTCGCCTTCCCGGCGATCACCGTCGCGCTGATCGAGCTCATGTTCGACCGGTCCTTCGGCGCCAACTTCTTCAACCCGTCGGCCGGCGGCCAGCCCGTCCTCTGGCAGCACCTCTTCTGGATCTTCGGCCACCCCGAGGTGTACATCCTCGTCCTTCCGGCGATGGGCATCATCTCGGAAGTCCTGCCGACCTTCACCGGCAAGTCGCTCTTCGGCTACCCGATCATCGTCTTCTCCGGCGCCGTCATCGGCTTCCTCGGCTTCGCCGTCTGGAGCCACCACATGTTCACCACCGGCCTCGGCCCGGTCCCGACCGCGGCCTTCTCGCTCCTCACGATGGCCATCGCCGTCCCGACGGGCGTGAAGATCTTCAACTGGCTCGGCACGATCTGGGGCGGACGCATCCGCTTCACCCCGCCCATGGTCCTCGCCCTCGGCTTCATCTGGATGTTCATGTGCGGCGGTTTCTCCGGCGTCATGCACTCCTCGGCCCCCGCCGACTCCCAGCAGCAGGACAGCTACTTCGTCATCGCGCACTTCCATTACGTGCTCGTGGGCGGCGTGCTCCTCGGCCTCCTCTCGGGCCTTTACTTCTGGTTCCCCAAGATCTTCGGTCGCATGCCCAACGCCCCGCTCGGCTACCTCGGCTCCGCGCTCGTCATCCTCGGCTTCAACCTCGCCTTCGGACCGATGCACTACCTCGGCCTCGCCGGCCAGCCGCGCCGCACGCACACCTACCACGCCGGCAACGGCTGGGAGACCTGGAACATGGTCTCGACCTATGGCGCCTACATGCTCGGCATCGGCGTCGTGATCATCTTCGGCAACCTTGCCTGGACCGCCTTCCGCGGCAAGAAGTGCGGCAACGATCCGTGGGACGGCCGCACCCTCGAGTGGTCCCTGCCTTCCCCGGTGCCGGAATACAATTTCGCCCAGGCCCCGGTCATCGCCACGCGCGACGCCTTCTTCGAGCACAAGCACGGCGCCAAGAAGATCGGCGCCGAGAACGACGGCGGCGAAGCCGGCGTCCACATGCCCAGCCAGTCCTGGATGCCCTTGCTGGCCTCCGCCGGCTTCCTGTTCGCCGGCTTCGGCATGCCGATGATGGCGATGGGCGTCCCGCACGCCGGCTGGGTCGTCATCGCCGGACTCGGCGTCCTCTTCATCGGCATCTGGCTCTGGGCCCTCGAAGGTCCGGGCGGTTACATGCTCAAGACTCCGGCCCCGTCCGGCGCCCCGGCTCCGGCCGAGACCGTCGCCCACTGAGCCCGCCGCAATCCCAACCTCGAATTCCGACCTTCCATGTCTGACCACGCCGCCGCGCACGAAGCGCCCACCTCCACCGGGATCGACCACAAGAAGCTCATCATGTGGCTCTTCCTGGCTTCGGACTGCATGTTCTTCGGCACGCTCATCTCGACCCACCTGCTGTACCGCAAGCTCTTCCCCGCCGGCTTCACCGACGCGGAAGGCCACCAGCGCTTCATCCAGGAGCTGTTCTCCATCGAGCTGACGTCCTTCTCGACGTTCATCCTCCTGATGTCTTCGTTCCTGATGGCGCTCGCCGTCTCCGCGATGCACAAGGGGCAGCTGAAGTCCTTCCGCCGCAACGTCCTCGGCGTGATCCTCTTCGGCCTGATCTTCCTGGGCTGCCAGGTCTTCGAGTTCACGCACTTCTACCACAAGGGCCTGACCATCCAGAACAGCGTCCTCGGCTCGACGTTCTACGTGCTCACCGGCACGCACGGCACGCACGTGGCCATCGGCGTGCTCTGGCTCATCCTGCTCTATTTCTACAGCTTCACCGGCAAGCTCGGCGGCCACATGGGCGCCCTCGACGTCGAAGTCGCGGGCCTTTACTGGCACTTCGTCGACATCGTGTGGATCATCATCTTCACGGCCGTCTACCTCGTCGAATACCTCGGGCCGTACGGCATCTGGGGTTCGGGCCTGCCCGCCGCCGTCAAATAACCCGCCTTCCTGACCATGTCCTCTTCCCACGAAGCCGCTGCCAGCAAGGCCTTCCTCGCCGAGGAAGTCCGACGCTACCACCACTTCATCGTGCTGGCCCTCTGGCTGGCCGTCGTCACCGGCGCCGAGATCGTCCTGATCTACCTGCCGCTGCCGACCGCCGTCATCTTCACGATCCTGACCCTGATGTCCGCCGGCAAGTTCTTCGCGGTCATCCTGTGGTTCATGCACCTGATCTACGACAAGCGCCTGCTCTTCTGGTGCTTCCTCGCCGGCCTGTTCGTCGCCTTCGCGACGTACGCCGCGGTCCTGACCCTGTTCAGCGCCGACCGCATCGACACGCGCTGGTTCAGCTGAGCCCGGCCGACCGACGACCGACGAAGGCCTCCGTGCGGACGGGGGCCTTTTTCGTGCCCACGCTTGCGGGGGCGTCCGCGCGGGCTTCATATCATCGGCGATGAACATCCCCCTGCACTGGCACACGGAGCCGCTCCTGCTGCTCCTGGTCGTCGGCGCATCCTGGGCGCACGCCCTGGCCTGCGGGCCTTACCGCGCGCGCTGGCTGCCGGGCCGGGCGGAGTATCCCGTCTGGCATGCGGTGCGTTTCCACCTCGGCGTGCTCGTCGGGTACGTCGCCGTCGGCTCGCCGCTGGACCAGCTCGGCGAGAGCTTCCTCTTCTGGGCCCACATGCTCCAGCACATGCTGCTCATCTATGTCTCCGCGCCGCTGATCGTCACGGGCCTGCCGCCGGAGCTCGTCGACGGCTTCCTGGAGCGCCGCCCGCGGCTCGCCCGCGCGCTCGCCTTCCTCGTCCATCCGGTCACGGGCGGCCTGCTCTTCACGCTCTGCTTCTCGATCTGGCACTTCCCGGAGCTCTACGAGGCCGCGCTCCGCAGCCGTCCGCTGCACGTGGTCGAGCACTGGTCGATGTTCCTGCCCGCCATCCTGATGGTCTGGCCCCTCTTCTCGCTGTCGAACCGCCTGCCGCGCATCGGCTACGGCATGGCGATCTTCTACGCCTTCGGCCTGATGGTGGCGGACCTCCCGCTCTGGGCCGTCCTTATCTTCGGCGACCATCCGATCTACGAGACCTACCGGCTGGCGCCCCGCGTCAGCGAACTGTCGGCCGCCGCGGACATGATCCTCGGGGCCGTCGTCATGAAGGGATTCAACGAGGTCTTCGCCCTGCTGTGCATGGGGTACGCCTTCTTCGCCTGGTACCAGCGCGAGAAGTGAACCGGCTCAGTGGCGCGCGGCCCGGCGCAGCAGCCAGGCGCCGGCCGCCAGGACCAGCGCGTTGGGCGCCCAGATGAGCAGGTCCGGCCGCAGCCCCGGGTCCTTCACGTAGCTCGCCATCGCGGTGAGCAGGTAGTAGGTCAGCGCGATCGCGAGGGCGACGGCGGCGTTGACGAACGTCTCGGAGCGGCCGACGCGGACGGCGAGGGGCACGGCCAGGAACGCGAGGGAGAAGACCGAGAAGGCGCCCGCGAGGTGCGCCATGAGCTGCGTCCGCGCGACCATGCGCCCGAGGGCGAGCGTCCGCGCGTCGGCGTCGGGAGGCACGTCCCAGCCCGTCTCGGCGGCCGCGAGCAGCTCCCGCGTCGTGAGCCAGCGGAGCTTGCGTTGGAAGTTCGCGCCGTCCTTGAAGATGCCCGAGGCGGGGAGTTCGATCGTCGACGCGGCGGCGGTCGCGAAGGAGGACGGCTGCAGGAAGGCCTGGTCGCCCGCCGGCCGGGCGTCGACCCGCGCGTCGGTGAGCGTGATGCGCAGGACGCCTTCGCCCGCCTGCGAGACCGCGCGCGCCAGGCGGGCTTCCCGGGCGTGGATCGTCTGCGTGAGGCGGCCGCGGTCGTCGACGCGCCAGAGCCAGAAGTCGCGGAGGACTTCGCCCTCGCGCGCGGCCGCGCGGATGACCATCCCGGGGAACTGGCGGTTGAGCTGCCCGGGCACGATCACCGAGGCCGGATTGTCTTTCGCCGAGCCGACGAGAAGGCGGCGGTATTCGGTGTTGGCGGCGGGCGCGACTTCGAGGTTGAGCCAGGCGGACAGCAGGGCGCAGGCGGCGGCGAGGAGCAGGGCGGGCCGCGCGATGCGGCCGAGGCCGAGGCCGCTGGCCTTCATGGCGGTGATCTCCTGCTGCGAGCCCATGCGCCCGAAGGCCAGGAGGACGCCGGTCAGGAGTCCGAGCGGGAGCGCGTACGGCAGGACGCCGGGGATGAGCAAGGCGATGAGCTCGAGCCCCTCCCAGCCGTCGACGCGGCCGGCGGCGATGGCGCCGGAGACCTGGTTGAGCACGTTGCCCGCGACCAACACGAACACGAACGCGCCCGTGGCGGCGCCGCCCGCGACGGCGGTTTCGGTCAGGACGTGGCGGTCAAGGAGGCGCACGTCAGCATCCAAGCCGACCGCGCCCTTCCCTCCAAGGCGAAAGGCTCAGGGCGCCGCCTTCTGGTCGAGGTCCGCCGGGAGGCCGGGGCCGCGCACGCCTTCGATCTCGCCGGCGCGCACCCAGCCGGTCTTGCCGTCGGCGGTGCGGACGCGCACGTGTCCGTTGAGCATGCGCTCGGTCCGGACGACGTCGCCTTCGGCCACGCCGCGCAACGGTTCGCCGTCCCGGGTCGGGGTGAGGCGGAGGGAGGTTTCCGGGCGGCGGACGACGGCGCGGGCGTCGAGCGACCGGCCGCCCCACAGTCCGGGCACGGACAGGGCGAGCACGGTGAGCGCCCCCACGCGGGTCCACTGGTTGACCTCGCCCGCCGCCCGCCCGCGCAGCCTCGGCACGGCCACGCACAGCACGGCGGTCCAGAACGACCCGACCGCCAGCAGCAGCCAGAGGTCGGCGGTGAGGAAGGCCGCGTATTCCTCGGCGGCCGTGGGTTTCGGGCGGTCGACGCCGCCGACGTCCAGCCCGTGCCGGAGGCCGGCGAGCGCGACGGGGTCGCGCGGGTCGATGAGCAAAGCGCGCTCCCAGCACAGCACCGCGCGTCCCTTGCGGCCGAGGCGCCATTCGGCGTTGCCGAGCGCCGCGAGCCGTCCGGCGGTGGCCCCGTCGGCGAGGATCTCCTCGCTCCAGAGTTCGACGGCCCGGGCGTAGTCGCCGCGGGCGTAGGCCGTCTCGGCCGAGGCGGGGGCTTCCGCGGCGCCCAAGGCGGCGAGCCAGCCGAAGCAGAGCAGGGCGAAGCATCTCATGACAGCGAGAGCAGCTGGCGGAGCAGCGCGAGGTCTTCGGCGGCGCCGTCGTCGGCGCCGCGCGGGCCGGCCGGCGCGAAACGGTCGGCGTGGGCGCGGAGGAAGAGCCGGTCGAGCCGGGCGCGGTCGGCGCCGGGGAGCACCCGTTCGACGTCGCTCTGGGTCATCGCCTGTTCTTCGGCGGCGAGCCGAGCGGCCACGCCGGCCTGCAGGCCGCGGACGACGGCGACGGCGAAGCCATGGGCGTCACGTCGGTCTTGGCAGGCCGCGGCTTCGGCGAGCGCGGCGCGCATGACGGCGCGGGCGCGGCGGCGCCGGCGGATCTCCGGGTGCGCCGCGAGGTAGCCGAGCACGCCGGTCACGGCGGTCGCGACGACGACGAGCCCGAGGGCGACGGCGTTGGCGGACCAGAAGCCGGCCGCGTCGCCGAGCGTGCCCTGGGGCGAACCGGCGAACAGCCCCGGCGACCGGCCCGGCTGCGGGGCGGCGAGGCCCGTCACCGGTTTGAGCGTGGTCGCGGCCGGCGCGGCCGGGTCCGCGGTGACGAGGTCGACCTGGGCGGGAGCGTTGCCGGTCACGGTGATCTCGAGCGGCGCGAACTCCAGCTTGCTGAAGGTCTTGGTCGCCGGGTCGAAGGCGGCGAGCCGCACGGCGGGCGTGCGCAGCCTGCCGGGCAGCCGGGGGACGAGCGTATAGACGAACATGCGCTGGTCCTCCGCGCGGCGGCGGCGTTCGTTCGCCGGCAGCACGTCCCAGGTCTCGTCGCCGCGCAGCTCGGGCGGGAGGATGCGGTCGAGGTTGCCTTCGCCGGTCAGGATCGCGCGAAGGCGGATGGGCTCGCCGACCTCGGGGTTGTCCTTCGAGACCTGCAGGCCTTCGGCGACGAAGCGGCCGATCGCGCCGTTCCATTCGGGAGGCCGGCCGCGCTCCGGCACGTGCGCGACCGTGAGGCGGCGGCGGAAGGCGAAGGGCCGGTCGCGGCCGTTCTGGCTGAAGACGCCGGATTCGCCGCTCTGCACGAGCATGATGCCGTTGAGGGAGAATTCGCCTTCGCCTTCGCGGAGCGGGGTGAGGTCGAAGGTCGTCTGCAACCCCTGGCCGAGGGCGTCGGGCATCGCCTGGCGTTCGGCGGTGACCGTCATGGAGAAGCCCTCCGCGAGGGATTCGAGCCCGTAGCTGGCCACCACCGCCTCGTCCTCCCCGCCGCGCATGCGGATGGCGCCGCGGATGAGCTCGCCCACGTAGAAGACGCGGTCCGGCAGGACGAGTTCGGCGCGCGCCTGCGTCTCCCGGCGGTAGGCGACCTGGTCGCTGACGCGCAGGCGGATCTCCGGCACCACGACGGCCTTGCGCGTGAAGCGCAGGGTGAACGAAGGGATGACGTGTTCGCCGTTCTGCTCGGGGGCCACGCCGGAGAAGTTGAAGGTGGCCTCGTTGGAGCCCGGGCGGATGAGCTGGCCGGAGAGGCGCAGGGCCATGCCCCGCGGCGGCTTGATCTCGCGGCTGATGAACTGGGCGCCGCCGAGCACGACGTCCGACTCGACCATGATCTGGAGCCGGAACGGCTGCCCGGGCGCGGTCACGCGCGGGGTGATCTCCCAGCTGACGCGATCCTCCGCGCGGGCGAGGAGCCCGAGGCACAGCATGACGCAGCAGGAAAGGAGCCGGCGCATCTCAGTAGTCCTTGCCTTTCTTGTCCGTGGGCTTGCCGCCGCTGCCGCCCTTGCCGTCCTGCTGCCCGGCGGGCATCTTGCGGCCGAATTCGTTCTTCAGGCCTTCGAGCGAGCCGCGGGCCTCCTGTTCGGTCATCTTCTCTTCCTTGCCTTCCTCGCCTTTCCGGTCGGAACCGGAGCGGGGCTTCGGCTTGCGTCGTTCCGGGGGGAGGAAATCCTCCTCCTCGTCCTCTTCGCCGCCCTCGGCTTCCGGAGGAAGCTGGTCGTCGGGGATGCGCTTGATGAGTTCGCGGATGACGTCGCGCAGCTCCTCGAGCTTCTTGCGCTGGGCTTCGATGGTCTCGTCGAGCGCGGCGGTCTCGCGCCGCAGGGCGCGGAGCAGTTCCTCGACGGCGTCGGCGTTGGCCTTGCCCTGGGCGTCGGCGGCGTCGAGCTCGTGCGCTCCGCGGAAGTCGCCGACCGAACGCGTCCACAGGGCGATGACGCCCCCGCGCTTGGTGACCATCGCCTCCTCCTTCGGGATCAGCTTCCTGATGGTGCGGTAGGTGTTGATGCCGCCGCCGAGCGCGGCCGTCGCGGGGACGTAGTCGGGCTCGCGGCCTTCGGCCTTCGCCTTGTCGAGCAGCTCGATCTGGTCCTTCATGTCCGAGATGTCGGCGTCGGCCGCCTCGAGGTAGGAGCGCGCGATCGACAGTTCGGTCACGTCGCCGGCGACGCGGCCCCCGAGTCCGGCCTTGCCTTGGCCGAAGCGCACGTGGCCGAGGTTGTGGAGCGCGGGAGGGCGGAGGGAGTCGGCGTCGCGGCCCAGCGACGCGCGCAGGGCCTCCTCCGCGCCGGCGAGGTCTCCCTCGGCGAGGCGCTGCGTGCCGCGGTTGTGCAGTTCGCGCGCGTCGAGGCCGGCGAGCGGGTCGACGACCTTTTCGGCGGCGGCCGCGGCGGCCGCGAACATCAGGAGGGCGGGCAGGTTTCTCATGGCTGGGTCGGGCGGCGGGTGGAAAGGAGGGATTCGGCGACGAGGATCAGGAGGGCGAGGCCGAGGAACCATTCTTCGCGCGGGACGCCCTGGCGGCCGGCGCCGCGTTCGTCGGTGCCCGCCTGGATGGCGAGGCGGAGCGCCTCCATGCCTTCGCCGGCCTGACCGAGCCGGACGAAGCGTCCGCCCGTCGCCTCGGCGATCTCGCCCAGCGTCTTCTCGTCGAGGCGGCTGAGCACCTCCTCGCCGCCGGCGTCCTTGAGGGTCTCGACCGAGCCCGACTCGCCGATGACGCGGATCGTGCCGCCGGAGGGGGTGCCCACGCCGACCGCGTGGACCACCAGGCCCTTGCGCTTGAGCTTCTTCGCCATCTCGACGCCGCCGGACTCGAGGTCCTCGCCGTCGGTGAGCAGGATGAGCAGCTTGCGGTTGCGGTTGGAGTAGAAGGCCAGCTCGGCCTCCTCGACCGCGCGCCCGAGGTCGGTGCCGGAGACCTGGATGCTGGTCGTGTCGGTCTCCTCGAGCGTGCGGTAGAAGGCGTCGTAGTCGCGCGTGAGCGGGCACTGCAGGAAGGCCTGGCCGGCGAAGGCGATCAGGCCGACGTTGCCGGTGCCCTTGCGGCGGACGAAGCCGGCGATCGCGGCCTTGGCGCGCGCGAGCCGCGTCGGGCTCATGTCGGCGACGAGCATCGATTTCGAGACGTCGAGCGCGAAGACGACGTCTTCGGTCGCCCCTTTCTGCTTCGTCTCTTCGACGCCCCAGCGGGGGCCGGCGAAGCAGGCGAGGAGGAGGGCGAACGCGGTCGCGACGGCGACGTCCTTGGTCAGCCGGCGGGCGGCGGAGAAGCCGGAGAGGAGGCGGCCGAGCAGCGTCGCGGCGGCGAAGCCCGCGAGCCCCTTGCGGCGGCGATGTCCGGCCCAGCGCAGCGCGACGAAGAGGATCAGCCCGGCGCCGGCGGCGACCGCCAGCAGGCGCGGGTCTTCGAAGTGGGCGTCGGTGAAGTCCATGGTTCAGGGCGCGCGGGGCCGCAGGACGGCCCAGACGATCTCGGCGAGGAGGAGGAGGGCGGCCAGGCCGACCCAGACGAGGCGGTGGCTTTCGTAGACGACGGATTCGCGGAGGCGGACCTCGGTGCGTTCGAGGCGGTCGATCTCCTCGTACACGCGGCCGAGCTGGGCCTGGTCGAGCGCGCGGTAGAAACGGCCGTCGGCGATCTTGGCCATCTTCTCCAGCATGACGTAGTTCGCCGGGTTGATGGTCTGCATCGGGATCGTCCGGCCGAGGGCGTCGCGGTAGAGCTGGCCGGTACGGGTGTCGAAGCGCGGCAGGACCGTCGGCTCGTCCTTGCCGAGGCCGATGCAATAGAGGCGGATGCCCAGGGCGTGGGCGAGTTCGGCGGCGGGCACCGGGAGGATGGCCTTGCTCATGTTGTCGTCGCCGTCGGTGAGCAGGATGATGACCTTCGAGCGGCGGCCCTTGATGTTCTTCATGCGGTCGACGGCCATCGCGAGGCCTTCGCCGATCGCGGTGCCGGTCTCCTGGATGCCGCCGATGTGCATGCGGTCGATGCCCTTCTCGACCCAGATCTTGTTGATCGTGAGCGGGCTCAGCAGGTAAGGCTTGCCCGAGAAGACCACGGCGCCGATGCGGTCGTCAGGGCGCTTCGCGAGGAACTCATAGATCACGTTCTGGCTGGCCTGCCAGCGCGTCACCTCGGCGCGCGGCGTGCTCATGTCCAGCGCCATCATCGACCAGGAGAGGTCGACGACGAGCATGATGTCGACGCCCTCGGTCTCGCGTTCGACCTCCTTGTTCGCGGTGCGCGGGCCGGCGATGGCGACCACGAGGACGATGCTCGTGAGCAGGCGGAGGAAGAGCCGGAGCCGGCCGGCCCGTTCGCGCACCGGCCGGCCGAGGGCGCCGAGGAGCGACGTGTCCGGGTAGAGGACGGCGGCCGAACGGCCGACGCGTCCGCGCAGCCAGGCATAGATCGGCACGAGCGCGAGCAGGAGCAGCGCCCAAGGGTATTGGAAATCGTAGCCGAAGATCTCCATCAGGGTTGTTCACGCCGCGGCAGCGGCGGCGGTACGGGGAGGGGAGGCGGCAGCGGCGGCGGCGTGGCCGGGGCCTCCGGCGCGGGCGTGTCCGCGAGGATGACGCCGCCCGACGGGGTGGCGACCGGGACGGTCGGGGCGGCGGCCGCCGGCCGCGGCGGAACCAGCGGGGGCGTCACCGGGCGGGCGAAGGTGCGGCGGGCGTCCTCGACGCGTCTGGCGGCCTCCCGGAGGCCGGCGATGAGCAGCGCGGTCTCGAGCCCCGCGCCGGCGAACTTCGCGGCGTCGGCGCTGCGCAGGGCCGCGGCCAGCGGCTGGCGGGCCGGCAGGAACATCGGGATCACGCCCGTCACGGCGAGCAGTTCTTCCGTCGAGAGCGAAGGCAGGGCGCGCGCGTCGACGGCGTGGAGGTAGGCGCGGAAGGCGCGGGTGACGCGGACCACGGCGTCGGCGGACGGCAGGGCCTCGGCGGCGGCGAGTTCGCCCTCGAGGATCTTGAACGGCGGTTTCTGCGCCGGCTTACGGGTGATTAATTTGAAGCCGAGGAGCAGCGCGAGGGCGAGCCCGGCGACGCCGATCAAGGCCACGCCCCAGTGGGAAGCCCAGAACGCCGGTGGGATCTCCGGCTTGGGGCCGAGCAGCGTGAACGGGATTTCTTCGGCGGGAGGCATCAGCGTCGGCTTCGGCGGCGTTCGAAGAACCGGGCGAGGGTCGGGGCGACGGCGGCGCCGGCGTCGAGGCGGGCCACGTCGGTGCCCGCGCGGCCGAGGAGGGCCGCGGTCGCGGCGAGCCGGGCTTCGGCTTCGGCGGCGAAGGCGGCGCGCACGGCGGCGGACCCCGTGTCGACCTCGCGGATCTCGCCGGTCTCGGCGTCCTCGAGGGCGACCACGCCGACGTCGGGCAGGATGCGTTCCCTCTCGTCGACGAGCTGGACGCAGGCCGTGTCGTGGCGCGAGTTCAGTTCGGCGAGCGCCGTGGCCATCGCGTCGCCGCCTTCGGCGCCCGCCAGGAAGTCGGAGACCACGAAGACCATCGAACGGCGGCGCAGCGCGCGTCCGAGGCGGCGCATGGGCTGGGCGAACGCGGTGCGGCGCGAGGCGGGCCGGAATTCGAGGACCTCGCGGATGATGCGCAGCACGTGGCGGCGACCTTTGCGGGGCGCGACCCAGAGTTCTTCGCGGTCGGTGAAGAGCAGCAGCCCGACCTTGTCGCCGGCCTTGAGCGCCGAGACGGCGAGGCAGGCGGCCGCGTCGGCGGCGCGTTCGCGCAGCGTCTGCTCGCCGGAGCCGAAGGCGGCGGAGCCGGAGACGTCGACGGCGAGGACCAGCGTGAGCTCGCGTTCCTCGCGATGCAGGCGGACGAACGGCTTGCCCGTGCGCGCCGTCACGTTCCAGTCCATCGCGCGCACGTCGTCGCCGGGGACGTATTCGCGCAGCTCCTCGAAGTCGGTGCCGCGGCCCTTGAAGCGCGACAGGTAGGCGCCGACCATCGCGTCGTTGACCTGGCGCAGGGCGACGAGCTCGACGCGCTGCGCGCGGCGGAGGGTCTCCTGCGGATGGGTCGGGACGGGCGTGGCCACGGTCGCCGTTCGGTCTCAGGGGACGCTGACGGCGTCGAGCACGCGGCGCACGATGGCGTCGGCGTCGACCCCTTCGGCGTCGGCTTCGTAGGTGAGGATGAGGCGGTGGCGGAGGACGTCGGGGGCGATGTCCTTCACGTCCTGCGGGGTCACGTGGTCGCGGCCCTGCAGGAAGGCCCAGGCCTTGGCGGCGAGGGTGAGGTTGATGGTCGCGCGCGGCGAGGCGCCGAACTGGAGGAACTTCGCGAGGTCAGGGCCGCCGGGGTGCTGGCCGCGGGTGGCGAGCACGAGCGAGACGACGTAGTCGCGGATCGGTTCGGCCACGTGCACGGCGTCGACGGCCTTGCGGGCCTCGAGGATCTCCTGCTGCGTGATCACGGCTTCGACGTCGAGCTTCGGCGAGGTCGTCGCCATCGCGTCGAGGATCCTGCGCTCCTCCTCGCGGGTCGGGTAGCCGATGTTGAGCTTCAGCATGAAGCGGTCGACCTGGGCTTCGGGCAGCGGGTAGGTGCCTTCCTGGTCGATCGGGTTCTGCGTCGCGAGGACGAGGAAGGGCGCGGGGAGCTTGTGCGTCTCGCCGCCGAGCGTCACCTGGCGTTCCTGCATCGCCTCGAGGAGCGCGGACTGCACCTTGGCGGGCGCGCGGTTGATCTCGTCCGCGAGGACGAAGTTGGCGAAGATCGGGCCGCGCTTCACGGCGTACTCGCCGGTCTTCGGATCGTAGATGAGCGTGCCCACGATGTCGGCCGGCAGGAGGTCGGGCGTGAACTGGATGCGCGAGAAGTCGGCGCGGACCGTCTGGGCGAGCGTGCGCACGGAGAGCGTCTTCGCGAGGCCGGGCACGCCTTCGAGCAGGACGTGGCCGTTGGCGAGGAGCCCGATCAGCAGGCGGTCGACGAGGTATTGCTGGCCGACGACGACCCGGGCGACCTGTTCGCGGAGACGCGGCACCCAGGTGCCGGCGGCGTTGATGGTGGTGGACATAGGGGTGGGGAAGGGGGCGCGCGGGGAGGCGCGTTCGGCGGTTCTCCGCCCTCTTGTCAGCGTCCGGTCAAGCCGGGCTTGTCTCTGAATTAGCAGGACAAGCGTGACTTCTCAACCGCAGCCTTCACAAAAGCGGCGAACAGGGGGTGGGCGCGGTCCGGGCGGGACTTGAATTCGGGGTGGTACTGGACCCCGACCATCCAGGGGTGGTCCTTGACCTCGACGATCTCGACCAGTCCGCTCTGGGGGTTGATCCCCCCGACGATCAGTCCGGCGGCCTCGAGGCGGGCCCGGTAGGCGTCGTTGTATTCGAAGCGATGCCGGTGGCGTTCCTTGATCTGGTCGGCCCCGTAGGCCGCCCGGGAGCGGCTGCCCGGGGTCAGGGCGCAGTCGTAGGAGCCCAGGCGCATCGTGCCCCCCTTGGTCACGACGCTCTTCTGGGACTCCATGAGATGGATGACCGGGTCCTTGGTCTCCGGGGCGAATTCGGTCGAATGGGCCTCCTTGAGGCCGAGCACGTGGCGGGCGTATTCGATGACCGTGATCTGCATGCCCAGGCACAGTCCGTAGTAGGGCACCTTGCGTTCGCGGGCGAACTTCGCGGCGATGATCTTGCCCTCGATGCCGCGGTTGCCGAAGCCTCCCGGGACGAGGATGCCGTCCAGGCCTTCGAGCGAAGCGGTGCCCTTGGCCTCGAGGTCCTCGGCGTCGATGCGCACGACTTCGACGGCCGCCTCGTTGGCGATGCCGCCGTGGGTGATGGATTCGTAGACGGACTTATAGGCGTCCTGGAGCTCGATGTACTTGCCGACGACGCCCACGCGCACGCGGTGCTTCGGCTGCAGGAGGCGGCGGACGATCTCGCGCCACGGCGAGATGTCGATCGGCCGGCACCGCAGGCCGAGGCGTTTGACGACGACTTCGTCCATGCGCTGTTCGGCGAGCTGCATCGGCAGTTCGTAGATGGAGTGCTCGACGTCGCGGCACTCGAACACGCAGTCCAGGCCGACGTTGCAGTAGAGGGAGAGCTTGTGCCGGTTGTCCTCGCCGATCGGGCGGTCGGTCCGGCAGACGAGCAGGTCGGGCTGGATGCCGATCTCGCGGAGCTTGGCGACGGACTGCTGCGAGGGCTTCGTCTTCAGTTCGCCGGCGGCCTTGATGAAGGGCACGAGCGTGCAGTGCAGGAAGGCCACGTTCTCGCGCCCGGCGTCGTGCTGGAACTGGCGGAGCGCCTCGAGGAAGGGCAGGCCTTCGATGTCGCCGGTGGTGCCGCCGATCTCGGTGATGAGCACGTCGACGCCTTCGCCGCCCTTGAGGATGCGGTCCTTGATCTCGTCGGTGACGTGCGGGATCACCTGCACGGTCTTGCCGAGGTAGTCGCCGCGGCGCTCCTTCTGGATGACGGTCTCGTAGACCTGGCCGGAGCTGAGGCTGTTGAGGCGGGAAAGTTCGCCGGAGGTGAAGCGTTCGTAGTGGCCGAGGTCGAGGTCGGTCTCGGCGCCGTCGTTGAGGACGTAGACTTCGCCGTGCTGGTACGGGCTCATGGTCCCCGGGTCGACGTTGAGGTAGGGGTCGAACTTCTGGATCCGGACCTTCAGTCCGCGACATTCGAGCAAGGCGCCGAGGGCGGCGGCGGTGAGGCCTTTGCCCAGGGAGGAGATGACGCCGCCGGTGACGAAAATGTACTTCATGGAAAGGTGGTCGGGAGGGCTGTGGAGCGGGTAAAAAAGATAAGACCGGCAGGTCCTGTGACGGAGAGCCGGTCTGGACTTTCGGATTGCACGGCCAAGAAAAACGTTGGCAAGCGGTTTTTCCGGTCCGGACGGGGGTCCCCTGCTCCGGGGGCGGCCCACCCCTGCGGTGGCCAATCGCTCCCTTATGAGGGTTTTTCACAATTAGGGGGTGTCCCGCTAATACCTCCCCTCAAACCTGCGTCCGGGGTGGGAACAACAGAAACTGCCTATTTGATGCTTTTTGCATCCCGTCCTGCTCCGCCATGTCCGCAAGCTCCTGTTGTTCTAGCTGTCGTCCCTCTTCCATCGGGAAGAAGGTCGTGATGGCCCTCACCGGCCTCGTCCTCGCCGGCTTCGTGCTCGGCCACATGACCGGCAACCTGCTGATGTTCAAGAGCCCTGCGGCGATCAACGCCTACGCGAAGTGGCTCCATGAGAACGTCGGCCTGCTCTGGACCGCCCGCACGGTGCTGATTATCAGCGTTTTCGCCCATATCTGGGTGGGCATCCAGCTCACCCTTGAGAACCGCGCCGCCCGCGCCGGCGGTCCGGCCGCCGAAGCCACCCGTCGGGCGACCTTCGCTTCCCGCACGATGCCCTATTCGGGCGTGGTGATCCTCGGCTTCATCGTCTTCCACCTCCTCCACTTCACCCTCAAGATGGTCGCCCTCGGCGACGTGTCTTATGGCGAGGATGTCTACAAGATGGTCGTGGCGGGTTTCTCCTGCAAGCCGGTCGCCGTCTTCTACGTCATCAGCATGCTGCTGCTCTGCCTGCACCTCAGCCACGGCGTCAGCAGCGTCTTCCAGACCCTCGGCCTGCGCAACGAACGCTGGCGCGGCCGGCTCGACGTGCTCGCCCTGGCCTACGCCTGGATCGTGGCCCTCGGCTTCATCTCCATCCCTCTCGCCGTGCTCACCGGCTGCCTGAAGTAACACCCAGCGCCCCGCCCCCATGAAACTCGACTCCAAGATCCCCGCCGGCCCGCTGGCCGACAAGTGGAACAACCATAAGGCGAAGCTCCGCCTGGTGAACCCGGCCAACCGCCGCAAATACCACG
>JAURFU010000003.1 GCA_030834165.1 Verrucomicrobiota bacterium | reverse complement strand
CCTGATGGTCGAGTCCGGCATCTCCGGCATGCGTTTCTCGATCTCCGAGACCGCCAAGTACGGCGATATCACCCGCGGTCCCCGCGTGATCAACAGCTCGTCCCGCAAGGCGATGCGCGAGATCCTCAAGGAGATCCAGACCGGCAAGTTCACCGCCCAGTGGGTCAAGGAATACAAGGGCGGCCTCAAGAACTACAACAAGCTGCTCAAGAAGGGCGAGAACCACCCGATCGAAAAGACCGGCCAGCGTCTCCGCGCCCTCATGCCCTGGGTCCAGAAGCGCAACATCCGCGGCGCCCAGGCCGAGTACACGACCAAGTAAGGGTCGCCAGGAAACCGGAACACGAAGGGCCGACGCAAGTCGGCCCTTTTTCGTGGCCGCTTACTTGGCGGCAGGAGCCTTGCCCTGCGGGCTGCCGGGCAGGAACTCTGCGCGGCTGACGAAACCATCGCCATCGGCGTCGCGGCGGGCGAACCATTCCGCGGCGTCGGCGGCGGAACGTCCCACGCCGAACTCGGCGAGCGTCAGCTTGCCGTCGCCGTCGACGTCGAGCTTCTTGAACAGCGGGGCGCGGTCGGCGGACGCGTCGGCCTTCGCCTTGCCCTTCCCTTTCGACGCCGGCTGGCCACCCGGAATCGCCGGCAGCGGCAGGTAGTCGAAGTCCGCGATCATCTTCTTGGCCATTTCGAGACGAAGCGCGCGTTCGGCTTCGGCGACCTCGGGCTTACCGCTCAGGTTGTTGAGCTCGGCGGGATCTTTCTCGAGGTCATAGAACTCATACACCGGCCGCGGCGTGGTGAAATACGTCGCGGCGAGGCCCGCGGCCATGGCGCCTTCGGCATGCAGGGATACCATCGACTTCCAAGCCGAGCCGCCGGCGCTGTCCACCGGACCATAAGGCAGCCAAGGCGTGCAGTTATAGATGGCCTTGTAGCGTTCGCTGCGCACCGCGCGGGAAAGATCGTAACCGCTGTTCGCCATGCCCACCTGCACGGGCGCGCTGCCGTGCGGACCGCGCTCCATGAAGACGTGGTCGCGGCTCTTGGCGGCGGCGCCTTGGAGCACCGGAAGGAAACTGACTCCCGTCATGCCGGCCGCGGACTTCAGTCCGCAGGCGGCGAGCACCGTCGGTCCGAGGTCTTCGCCGCTCAGCAGGGCCGAGGAATCGCCGCCCGGAGCCACGACGCCGGGCCAGCGGACGACGAAGGGGACGTTGCAACCGGGGTCATACAGCGAGCCCTTGCCGTGCGGGAGCGCCTGGCCGTTGTCGCCGGCGAAGACCACGAGGGTGTCCTTCGCGAGGCCGAGTCGGTCGAGCAACGCCAGCACCTTGCCGGCGGTCTCGTCGACGCGGTTCACCTCGGCGCAGTAATCGGCGTATTGCTCGCGGACGCCGGGCAGGTCGGGTACGTGGGCCGGCAGTTTGAGCGTGGCGGGATCGGGACGATACGAAGCAGGCGCGGCCCAGGGATGGTGAGGGTCGCTGAAGTTCACCCAGAGGCAGAACGGCTTATCCTTCGGGCGCCCTTCGAGGAAGGCGGTCGCCTGCTCCACCGCCTGCGGATCGGACCCCGTCTGCACGACGTCGTAACGATCCTTGAAGGTCTTGTAGCCACCCTCCGTCAGGAACTTGCCCAGCTCGTCGTCGCCCTTGCCGGAACCATCGAGGTGGTAGGATCGGCCGACCACGCCGACGTAGTAACCGGCTTCCTTCCGGAGGACTTCGGGGAAGGTCACGACATCGCGGGGCAGCGGCGACGAAAAGCGCGTGATGCGGGCGGCGACCGGCGAGCGGCCGCTGAGGTAGGCCGCGCGCGAAGGCACGCACTGCGGGGCGGAAGTAAAGAAGCGGCGGAACTTCATGCCCTCAGCGGCCAGCTTATCCAGCGCCGGCGTGCGCACGTTGGCGTCGCCGTAGCAGCTCAGGTAAGGGTAGCTATGGTCGTCCGAGAGCAGGAACAGGACGTTGGGCTTGTCGGCCGCCGTCAGGCCGACGACGGAAGCAAGCAGCAGGAAGAGGCTTCGCATGGGGTGAGGGGATTCAAACACCCCCACCCATCATGGCAACCGCTTCTGCTAAGCTATAATCAGGGTTAGCCTCAGAAATTCAGGCGCAGGCCGGCCTCGATGCCGCGGCCGGGCATCGGCAGGACATCCTTGATGAAGGAAGTCGCGTTGCGGGCCTCCTGGTCGAGCAGGTTGATCACGCGGAGCGTGAACTGGCCGTCCAGCTGGGCGAACTTGAACGGACGGGCCAGGCTGGCGCCGACCATCGTGTAGCCCGCGGTCCGGGTCTCGTCGGGAGCGGTGTGGTTCTGCGCGAAGTGATAGGTCGCGTCGAGACGCCAGGACCAGCCGGACTCGAGGCCGTGCAGGGCCGCGCCGACGCGTCCGGGCGAGATACGCGGCAGGGCCTCAGAGGTGTCGCGGTTGGAAGCACGGACGAAGTCGCCGTAGCATTCCAGCCCGACCTTCGAGACCGGCGTGTCGACGAACTGGAAGTTCACCTTCACCTCGGAGCCGAAGAAATCCGCCGGCACGGAGACGAAATCGTAACGCGCGAGCTCATCGGCGCCGCCATTGGAGTAATCGGGGCCGCCGCTGGCGGTCAGGTCGGGACCGTAGCCATTGCGCTGCATCGCGATGAAGGAAGAGAAGCGGTTGTAGTAGACCGAGAAGTTGCCGGAGACCGGACCGCGGACCTTGGCGAGCTCCCACTCGAGGCCGAAGCCCTGCTCCTTGCCGAGGGCGCGGTCACCGACCTCGTAGACGTCCGTGGCCACGTGCGGTCCGTCGGCATAAAGCTCCTGGAAGTTCGGCGCGCGCTCGGTGCGGGTGAGGTTGACCGTGGAGGTCCAGGAGGGATTCAGGTCCTTGGCCCAGGCGAAGGCGAAGCTCGCCGGCGTGAAGGATGCCGAGTCGGCGGCAGGGTTGACGCCGAGGGCGCCCGCGTGGGTCCAGGCGGACGCGTCGACCTGGGCATGCTCGACGCGGAAGCCGTAACGCAGGCGCTGGTCGGCGGCGAGGTTCTGCACGAAGGAGCCGAACGTGGCCATGGCGGCATTGCGCGTATCGGGCAGGAAAGCCTCGTCGCCGACGACGCTGAAGTCGAAGCGGCTGGCCTGGACGCCCACGACGCCTTCGACCGAGCCGAACTTCACCAGCTCGAGGTCGAGACGGCCGTCCCAGCCATCGTTGGCGAAAGTGCTGCCCGCCACTCCCGCTTCGAACTCCGTGTGGGCGTAGTCCGCCGCGCCGACACGATACGAAAGCGAACGGACCACCGATCCGGCGACCTCCGACTTACCCGCAAGGTCCCAGCGACGCTGGCGCAGGCCGATGCGGATGTCCTGCTCGGCGACGCCGTAGGTGGAATCGAGGCCGGAATAGGAAAGGCCCACGTAGCCGTTGGAGGTCAGGTAAGAAACGCCGAGGCCGGCGCCGCGGTTATCGGCCGAAGTATCGGCGATGCGTCCCACCGGCGTGCGCAGGTCGTCCGTCGATTTGTCGAAGCCGTCGACATGGTAGGAGAAAGAACCCACCGAGCCTTCGGCGAGGATGCCCGCGGAGCGGAGTCCGTCGACGGAACCGACGCGGCCCATGACTGACTGGGTTTGGCCGAGACGGCGATCGGGGATGCGCGCGTCGACGAGGTTGATCACGCCGCCGAGGATGCTGGTGCTGTAAAGCAGGGCCGCCGGTCCGCGCAGGACCTGGGCCTCGCGGAGGGCGAGGGGGTCGACGCTCACCGCGTGGTCGGGGCTGGCGGAGGACGCGTCGAGGCTGCCGACGCCGTTCTGGGTGATCTTGAGTCGGTCGCCATCCAAGCCGCGGACGACCGGGCGGCCGGAGTTGGGACCGAAGTAGCTGGAGACCACGCCGGGGAGCTCGGACAGCACGTCACCGATGTTGGACTGGGGTAGGCGCTCGAGGACCGTGTTCGAAAGGATCAGCGTCGGGGACACCGCCGTGACCTCGCCCCCGATGGCCGTGCCCTTGACCACGACCGTCTTCAGCCTCTCAGGCGCGGCGGCCGGCTTGTCTTGGGCGGCCAAGACTAGAGTCGAGGCGGCCAGGATGAAAAGGGGACGAATCGAGGGAACCACGTGGGGTTTCATAGGATTGCCAAATGCAATACTCTTGCATTAAGCCATTTCAAGCGGAAATCCTCGGGTTGCAGTCGGGGGATAAATCCACGGACTAAGGCCACCCCCATGAGAGAGTCCTCCCCTACCCCCGATGCCATCCACTCGGATGCCTTCCTGGCCCGCCTGATGCGCGGCCAGCTGAAGCTCTCGATCACCTGCGCCCTGTGCTTCATGGTGGCGCTCGTGGCCCTGCCCCTCCTGAACTACTACCAGCCTGGCTTCATGGCCCAGCGCGTCTTCGGCTTCACGCTCACGTGGCTGATCCTCGGCGTCCTCTTCTTCCCCTTCGTGTGGGTCATCTCCTACGTGTTCATCCAGCGCTCCATCGCGCTCGAGGACGCCGAAGCCAAAGCCGCCCAGGACGGCCTGACCAAGTGACATGAACGCCCTCCTCGCCGCCCAAGGCATCGATCCTTGGATCGCCTTCTTCTCGCTCGCCACCGTCGTCATCACCGTCGGCATGGGCTTCTGGACCGCCGGGAAGTCCAAGAGCGCCGGCGACTTCTTCGTCGCGGGCCGCTCGGTCTCCGTCGGCTGGAACGCCTCGGCCATCTCGGGCGAATACCTCTCCGCGGCCTCCTTCATGGGCGTCGCCGGCATGGTCATGGCCACGGGCTACGACGCGCTGTGGTATCCGGTCTGCTACGCCTGCGGCTACCTCTTCCTCCTGCTCTTCATCGCCGGCCCGCTGCGTCGCTTCGGCGCCTACACCATCCCGGACTTCGCCGAAGGCCGCTACGACTCGCCGCTCTTCCGCAAGATCGCGGTCTGCTTCGTGCTCTTCATCGGCTTCTTCTACACCATGCCGCAGATGAAGGGCGCCGGCACCACGCTCGCCTACATCTTCCCCGGCCTGCCCTATTGGGCCGGCGTGGTCGTCGTGGGCGCGGTCATCACCCTCAACGTCTCGCTCGGCGGGATGAAGGGCATCACCCTCGTGCAGGCCTTCCAGTATTGGCTCAAGGTCTTCGCGATCACCCTGCCGATCTTCGTCCTGGCCGCGATCGTCGGCCACTACCAGCAGCACCTCGAGGCCAACAAGACCGCGCAGGAGACCGTCGCCGCCGCCCCCGCGGGCATCGAGCGCAAGGCCCTGCCCGCCAAGGCCCCGAAGGACGAACAGTGGATCGCGCCGTTCGGCAAGCTGACCACCAAGGCCGTCGACGCCTCCATCGCCGCCGCCCGGACGCCCGAAGCGAAGGCCGAGCTCGAAGCGAACAAGCAGCCCTACTCGCTTCTCTACACCTACTCGCTGATCATCGCGCTCGTCTGCGGCACCGCCGGCCTGCCGCACATCCTCGTCCGCTTCTACACGAACCCCGACGGCGTGGCCGCGAAGCGCACCACGATGTGGGTCATGATCCTCATCGGCGTCTTCTACGTCTTCCCGCCCGTCTACGGCGTCATCGGCCGCTCGCTCACGCCGGAACTCTACGACGCCGTCGGCGCCAAGGGCACGGACAAGGTCGTGCTCGAGCTGCCCACGCTGCTCGCCGGACGCGACCATCCGCTCCTCGGCTCGATCCTCTCGGGCATCACCTGCGCCGGCGCCTTCGCCGCGTTCATGTCGACCTTCTCCGGCCTGCTCGTCTCGATGTCCAGCGCCCTGGCCCACGACATCTACGGGCGCATCCTGCGCCCGGCCTCCTCGCCGGAACAGCGCCTCAAGGCCTTCAAGTGGTCGGCCCTGATCGTGGGCGTGACCGCCGTCGGTCTGGGTTCGCAGGTCGAAGCGCTCGAGATCAACTTCATGGTCGGCCAGGCCTTCGCCATCGCCGCCGCCAGCTACTTCCCGCTGCTCTTCATGAGCGTCTGGTGGCGCGGCATGACCATGCGCGGCGCGGCCACCGGCATGCTCGTCGGCGGACTGAGCGCGCTCGCGTCCATCACCCTGACGTCGGTCTCCGACGTCGCCGTCGCCAAGGCGAAGAAGCTGACCGACGCCGCGGAACTCGCCGCCTACTGGGCCGACCATCCGCTCGCCAAGGGCATCGCCGACTACTGGGTCGCGCACCCGCTCGCCCGCATCCTCTGCGAACAGCCTGCGATCTGGGCCGTGCCGCTTTCCATCCTCCTGATGATCTTCGTCTCCAAGGCGACCGCGTCCACGATCCCGGCCGACGTCCGCATGAAGATGCTCGTCCTCCACGCCCCGGAAGCCCTCGGCCTGAAGCAGGAATACATCAAGGAGCACGAAGGCCTCGGCGGACACTGAGCACGTCTCCCGGGGCGGATTATTCCGTCCCCGGGAAACTTGAAACTTGGAAGTCCGGCAGGGGGTGTCTTTGCTGACGGGGTGTCCCCCGAACTCACCGAAGACGACTCCCGCGCCTATGGCGTCGTCCAGGCGTTCTCCCTCCTCCTGGCCGGCGGCGCCCTCTACGCGGCGGCCCTCCTGAGCTACCGCGGCGGCGAAGTCTTCCTCGGCCTGGTCAAAGACCCTTATGACCGGGTGGTCTGGCTCGGCGTCGGCATGGGCATCCCGATCGCCCTCTGCGGCGCGGTGATCGCCGTCCTCGCCACTTTGAACCGGCCTTGGGATCTCCTCCGCCTCGCCGCCACCGCCCTGCTCGTAGGCAACCTCGCCGTCCCCGCCGCCTGGGGCGTGCTCTGGTTGATCCGCCAAGGCTGAGCCTCCTTCCGCAATGTCCACCGGCCCCATCGTCATCGTCACCCGCGGCAGCCCGCTGGCCCTCCAGCAGACGCACGACGCCGCCGCCCGACTGCAGGCGGCGCTCGGCCGGCCCACGGAGATCCGCATCCTGACCACCACGGGCGACCGCCAGGCCAGCTGGTCGCTCGAGAAGCAAGGCGGCAAGGGCCTCTTCACCGCCGAGCTCGAACAGGCGCTCCTGCGCGGCGAAGCCGACCTCGCGATCCACAGTTCCAAGGACCTTCCGACCGAGATGCCCGCCGGCCTCGCCATCGCCGTCTGCCTGCCGCGTCAGGACGCGCGCGACGTGCTCGTGCGTCGCAGCGAGGTCGCCAGCCCGAAGCTCATCGCCACCGGCAGCCCGCGCCGCCGCGCGCAGGGCGCCCTCGCCTTCCCGCAGGCGCAGTGGACCGAACTGCGTGGCAACGTGGATACCCGCCTGAAGAAGCTCGCGAACGGCGACGCCGACGCGTCGTACCTCGCCGCCTCCGGCCTCAACCGCCTCGGCATCAAGGAATGGCCCGGCCTCGCCTTCGAGCCCGTCGCGCTCACCGACATGGTGCCCGCCGCCGGCCAGGGCGCCGTCGCCATCCAGTCGCGCACGGCGGAGATCGCGCGGTATGCCGCCGCCGGTTGCGCCGCCACGACCTATTCCGTGACCGTCGAGCGCCTGTTCCTCGCCAAGCTCGGCGAAGGCTGCCACACCGCGTTCGCCTGCCATCACGCCGCGGGACGCGTGCATCTCTTCCGCGCCGACTTCGGTCGCCACGACTTCGCTTTCCCCGTCACCGACCTCGCCGCGGCCTCCGCCCTGGCCGATGACATCCTGCGCCAGATCCTGCCCCGCTGAACATGAGCAAACTCCCCCTCCGCGACCGTCTCGTCGTCCTCACCCGTCCGGAAGGACGCGGAGCCGACTGGAAGGAAGCCCTCGTCGAGGCCGGCGCGGCCGTCTCCGAACTTCCGCTCCTCGAGATCACCTTCGAGCCCGACGACGCCGTGCTCGGCGAAGTCCTCGACGCCATGGGCGAATACGACTGGATCGTCTTCACCAGCGCCAACGGCGTGCGGGGCTTCTTCGACCGTTTCTTCGAACGCTTCACCGACATCCGTTCGGTGGGCGGCGTGCGCTTCGCCTGCCTCGGCCCCGCGACGGAGAAGGCCCTGCGTCAGTACCATCTGGACAGCGACCTCACCGCCGCGCAGAACGACGCCCTCTCGCTGGGCCGCGAGCTGATGGACAAGCACGACGTCGAGAACCAGAAGGTCCTCGTCGTCACCGGCAACCTCAACACCCCCGAGCTGCCGCGCCTGCTCGCCGACGGCGGCATGGCGATCGTCGACGTGCTCAAGGTCTACGCCACCGAGGAGAAGCCGGTCGCCGAATCGCCCGAAGCCGCCGAGTTCCGCCGCCGCGGCGCCGACGCGATCGTGTTCGCGAGCCCCTCGGCCGTGGAATCCTTCCTGCACCAGGCCGCGTCCCTCCGGCCCGACGCCGGCGCGCGCCAGCCCAAGGCCGTGGCCATCGGCGCCACGACCGCCGACGCGATCCGAAAGGCCGGCATCCCGCTGGCGGGCACCGCCGCCGCGCCGACCGCCAAGGCCATCCGCGACGCCGTCGTCGCCGCGCTCGCATGATCGGCCAGGCGCGCATCAAGGTCTGCGGAATCACCCGCGCCGCCGACGCCGCCACGGCCCTCGCCCAAGGCGCCGACTTCCTCGGCGTGAACTGCTGGTCGGGTTCGCCCCGCTTCGTCCCCGTGGCCGCGCGCGCCCCGCTGCTGCGGGAAATCCCTGCCGCCAAGCGCGTGGCCGTGACGGTGAATCCGTCCGTCGCCGAAGCCCTCGCGCTGATCGCCGAAGGCTTCGCGATCGTCCAGGCTCACTTCGATCCGACCAGGTCGGACTGCGACCCGAAGGCGCTCTCCGCGGCCGTCGGCCCGGACCGCCTCTGGCTCGCCCCGAAACTCGCCGACGGCGCCGAGTGGCCCGTCGAACTCATCCCCCTCGCCGTGGGCTTCGTCCACGATGCGCACGCCAAAGACGCCTTCGGCGGAACGGGCAAGACCTCTGATTGGAGCCGCTTCGCTCGGCTGCGTCAGCGCTTCCCCGATGTCCAATGGCTCCTCGCCGGAGGCTTAGGGCCGCACAACATCACCGCCGCCGCCGCATCAGGAGCGGACTTTTTCGACCTCAACAGCGGCGTCGAACTCGCACCCGGACTTAAATCTGCCGAAAAACTGTCGTCTACCGCCGAAGCCTTGCTTAAAAATACTCAATCGTGAGTCCCTGCTCCCCTGACCAAGACTTGGCACGGGGGGTGCATAAGTGGACTTGCTCAACCGTACGCCTAACCCAACCTAACACACCACCATGAAGCTCGTCGTCGCCATCATCAAACCGTTCAAACTCGAAGAAGTGAAGGACGCCCTCGCCGAGATCGGCATCGAGGGCATGACCGTCACCGAGGTCAAGGGCTTCGGCCGCCAGAAGGGTCATACCGAAATCTACCGTGGTTCGGAGTACACCGTCGACTTCCTCCCCAAGGTGAAAATCGAGGCCGCCGTGGCCGACGAACAAGTCGACAAGGCCATCGCCACCATCTCCAAGGCCGCCCAGACCGGCAAGATCGGCGACGGCAAGATCTTCGTCCTCGGACTCGCCGACGTGATCCGCATCCGCACCGGCGAGCGCGGTCCGGCCGCCATCTAAGCTCCGGACACATCAAATCAAAAGGGCGTCCGCGGGGACGCCCTTTTTGTCGGCCTACTTCGCCGCCTTGGCCGCCGCCTTGGCCGCGGCGCGCTGGGCAAGCATGCCGGGCGAGTTCCACTTGATGACGTGATAGGTGGCCTGGCCTTCGCCGGCGTTGCGGATGGCATGCTCGATGTTCGCGGCCTGGAAGATCACCGAGCCCGGGCCGAGCTTCACCCAATCTCCGGCGACGAGGGCTTCGACGGTCCCCTCCTTGACGATGAGCAGTTCCTCGTCGGCATGCTGATGGGGCGGGTGCGGGGACTGGCCCGGGTTCAGCGTGGTGACATGATATTCGAGTTCGTCGAGGGTCGCGGTCGGCGCCTGGCAGACCTTGCGGTAGGCCCCGATCTTGGTCGGCTTGACCACCAGCTTCTCCCAGTCGAAGGCCATCGAGCCCATGACAGGCTTCGCGGCCGGCACGTCGGCGGCGAGCGGGCCGGGGACGATGAAACCGAGCAGGCCGAGGCAGACGGAGGCGGTCAGGGCGGCGACGACGAGGTCGCGACGGGTCGGGGTGAGCATGGGACCTTGATAGGAAAACCGACGCAGGGAGTAAAGAGCCCATCCAGACGCCTTGCCCTCGGCCCGACCCCGGGCCTAATCTCCGGCATGCTTCGCCCCGCGCACCGATGGACGGCCGCCCTGCTCTGCCTGGCGACCCTGCTCGCCGGCTGCGGCGACGGACGGACCACCGCCGAGAAGAAAGCCGCCGAGGGCTACCTGATCATCAACAACATGGCCGAGCCCTCCGGTCTCGACCCGCAGACCATCACCGGCCTCAGCGAAAGCCACATCGTCGGCGCGCTCTTCGAAGGACTGGTCAATTACGACCCCGAGGACCTGCACCCGATCCCGGGCATCGCCGAAAGCTGGACGATGTCCGCCGACGGCCGGACCTGGACCTTCCGCCTGCGCAAGGAGGCCCGGTGGTCGAACGGCGACCCCATCACCGCGGCGGACTTCCTTTTCAGTTACCAGCGCATGCTCATGCCCAGTTTCGGCGCCGAATACGGCTCGATGCTGCACGGCATCCGCGGGGCCAAGGAGTTCGCCGCCGGCCAGACCAAGGACTTCAGGTCGGTAGGCGTGCGGGCGCCGGATACTCACACGCTCGTCATCGAGCTCGAGCACCCCATCCCGTATTTCCTCCAGCTCGTCTGCCATCACAGCTGGATCCCCGTGCACCCGCCGACGATCCTGAAGTTCGGCGGCATCGACGCGCTGAACACGCCGTGGACGCGGCCCGGCTCGATGGTCAGCAGCGGCGCTTTCACCCTCGAATCCTGGGAGGTCGCCCGCCGCGTGGTCGTGCGCAAGAACCCCCTTTATTGGAACGCCCAGGAAGTCGCGCTGAACGCCGTGGAATTCCGCGCCATCGCAGACCTCTTCGCCGAGGAACGCGCCTTCCGCGGCGGCGAGCTGCACGTCACCGGCGCGGTCCCGCCTTACAAGGTGGCCAAGCTCCGCGCCGAGAAGGCGCCGCAGCTCCGCATCGACCCGTTCCTCTCCACCGCGTTCGTGTGGGTCAACTGCGACATCAAGGGGACGACGCCGGCCGACGTCGCCGCGCGCAAGGCCTTGGGCGACCCGCGCGTCCGCCGCGCCCTGGGCATGGCCATCGACCGCGACCTGATCGCCGAGAAGGTCCTGCGCGCCGGCGAGACGCCCGCGCTCCACTTCACCCCGCCCGGCACCGGCGGCTTCCAGCCGACCGCCCGATGGAAGCAGGACGCCGCGGAAGCCCGGCGGCTCCTCGCCGAAGCGGGTTATCCCGGCGGCAAGGGACTCCCGAAGTTCGACTACCTCTACGCCACCTCGGAAGGCCAGCAGATGGTCGCGCAGGCCTACCAGGAGATGTGGCGCCGCGAGCTCGGCGTCGAAGTCGAGCTCCGCAACCTGGAGTGGAAGGTCTACCTCACCGCCATGCGCAAAGGGGAGTTCCACCTCTGCCGCGGCGCCTGGGTCGGCGACTACAACGACCCGAACACCTTCCTGGAGATGCTCATCACCGGCAACGAGCTCAACAACTCGGACTGGAGCGACGCGGAATACGACCGCCTGCTCGGGCTCGCCGCGCGCGAGACCGACGCCGCGAAGCGTTTCGGCTACTTCCAACTGGCCGAGGCCCGGCTGGTCGAACAGGCGCCGGTGCTCCCCGTGGTCTTCAATAAGAACAAATATCTGATGCGCCCGGAAGTACGGGGCTGGCATCCCACCCTGCTCGACCAGCACCCGCTTTCCGCCGTCCGGCTCGTGCCCGCCCCGGCGAAAGGGGATTGAACGGGGCCGTCGCCGCCTTATCTTGCCCCCATCGCCATGCGCTCCCTGACCCTCGCCTTGCTCGCCGCCTTCGTCACCCTGACCGCCGTAGCCCAGACCGATCCGCTGCGCGCCGCGCCCGCGGACAAGGCCTTCGCCAAGCTCCGGGGGATCACCCAGTTCTACATCGACGTCACCACGTCGGAGAACCGCGGCGAGGACGCCGACCTGCGCGGCGAGATCCGCGACGGGATGGAGCTCGAGCTCCGCCGCGCCAACCTCACGCCCAAGTCCGTCGAAGGCCTGAGCCCGGAAGCCGCCACCCCCCTGCTGCTGATCGAAGTCCGCTTCGACCGCGGGCTCGGCCGCTACACCGCGGACGTGAACCTTTCGGTGCGCGACAACGCGACCATCTCCCGCAACAAGGAGGCCGTGCTCGCCCAGTCCTACGGCGAGACCCGCCGGGCGCTCGGGACTTCGGACACCGCGCTGAACCGCGAGGTCAAGGCGCGCAGCCGCGAACTCGTGCTGGAGATCATCGAGGGCATGAAGCGGCTCAAGTAAGCCGGCGGAAACTCACTCGGCGCTCGCCTCGGCGAGCAGAAGTTCGGCCCGCAGAAGATCATGCAGGGTCATGATGGCCACGAGCTTGCCGCCGGGGCCGGGCTGATCGGTGACCACGGCAAGATGGCCCGGACAATCGACGAGCAGCGCGTGCAGGTCGCGCAGTTTCGTGTCAGGCTGACAGATGGCAGCGGGTTCGACGGCGGGAGCCGCCCCCGACCGGCGCGCGGACTCGAATGACCGGCGATCGAGCACGCCGAGGAGGCGACCTTCGATCACGAGCGGGAAACGCTCGTGCCGATGCCGGGCGAACAGCCCTTCCAGGTAGGCGGCGTCCAAGGATTCCGCCACGATGGGCTTGAAGTTGGCGACGCGTCCGACCGGCGCGTCCATCCACCCCGTCAAACCGCGCGGAGGCATGCGCCGCTCGATCTCAGCCCCATCCTGTTCCAGGAGGTCGTCGTAGAAATTCTTCGGGTTCAGCCGACGGGCGATGGCCTGGCTGACCAAGGCGGAGATGATCAGCAACGGCACCAGGCTGAACTCGTGCGTCATCTCAAAGATGATCAGGATGCCGGTCACCGGAGCGCGGACGACGCCGCCCAGGCAGGCGCACATGCCCACGACGCCCATCGCGACATGCTCGGCCGCCGTCAATGGCAGGACCATCGAAACAAGGGCGGAAACCAACGCCCCTACCATCCCTCCGAAGAACAAGGTCGGCGCAAAGACCCCGCCGCAGCCGCCGAAACCGTAGCAGAAGACGGTGGCGGCGAGCTTGGCCAGCAGGAGGATCGCGGCCGCCTGCCAGAGCAGGTCGCCGTTCAGGGCCGAGGCGAGGTCGTCGTAACCGAGGCTGAAGACCCCCAGGTGTCCGGTCCAGAGGAAGACTCCGACGCCGATCAACCAGGTGACCAACCCCCCGATCATCACCCTCGACCAGGGCGGCAGGCCGACGAGACCCTTGTTCCATCCGCGCACACCGAGCGCCATCCGCTGAAATCCGCCACCGGCAAAGGCCGCGAGAGCCGCCACCAGCGGGGCCAGGGCATAACCGATCCAGCCGGGAGCGCCGTGCGACGAAAGCACGAAAGAGGGCTGGCTGCCGATCAAGGCATGGGCGACCAACGCCCCCAGCACCGAGGCGAGCAAGATGCCGCCCAACAACCGGCTGTTCAGGTCACCGACGATTTCTTCGAGCACGAACGTCACCGCGGCGATGGGGGTGTTGAAGGCGGCCGCCAAGCCTGAGGCGGCGCCTGCGGCAGAGGACGCCCGTCCGAGGTGGCTAGGCACCCCTAGCACCCGGCCGAGATTGGCAGCCAGCCCGGAGGCCAGCTGCACGGAGGGGCCTTCTCGCCCGAGGCTGGCGCCTCCGCCGACGCTCAAGGTGCCGGCCAGGAATTTGACCCACACGCTCCGCCATGACGAGGCCCCGAAATCGCGCCAGAATCCGAGTTTCACCTGAGGAATGCCACTCCCGGCGGCCTCAGGACAAAAAGCCGTCAGCAGCCAGCCGACCGCCAGGCTGCTGAGCATGACGATCGCGAACGTCCCGAGAAGGAACGCACCCAGCGAAGCGCGGCTCAGCGCCTCGATTCCGATCCGATAGGTGAATTGGATCGAATAATGGAACAGGACGGCCAGGCCGCCGCCGGCCAGCCCCAGCACGACGGTGATGACGATGGCGCGCGTCTTGGCCGGAAGGCGGCTGATGACTTCGCGGAGGTAATCCAGAAGCATCCGGGTTTCTGGCCCAGCCGGGCAGACGGTTCAATGGTTATCGGCCCGCAGAGACCGCGACTTGCGGAACCTCGCCGAAACCGACAAGTTCCCTTTCATGTCCTCCGTCGAAGCCCGCCTCGCCGAACTCGGCCTCACCTTGCCCACGCCGCCCGCCGCGGCCGGCGCCTACGTCCCGGCCGTCCGCACCGGCGCCCTGCTCTACCTCGCCGGCACCCTGCCGATGAAGGACGGCAAGGTCGTCTCGCCCGGCAAGGTCGGCCGCGAGGTCGACCTCGCCCAGGCCGCCGAGGCCGCCCAGCTCTGCGCGCTCAACGCGCTGGCCAACGCCAAGGCCGCCCTCGGGTCGCTCGACCGCGTCACGCGCGTGGTGATGGTCAACGGCTTCGTCAACGGCGTCGACGGCTTCAGCGACAGCCCCAAGGTGCTCAACGGCGCCTCGGAGTTCCTCCTCCGGGTCTTCGGCGACGCCGGCAGGCACGCGCGCGCCGCGGTCTCCGTCAACGGCCTGCCGCTCGGCGTCTCCGTCGAGGTGCAGATCGTGCTCGAGGTCCGCGACTGAGCCGGCTCAGCCCTCGGACAGGCTGACGCGGGTGAAGTCGATCTTGAACGACTTGCCCTTCGGCGGCTTGCCGCAGTTGCCGATCCGGGCGCACGCGCGCTTCACGAGCTCGGCCATGCGCGCGTCGCGCGGCGCGTTGATCCAGCCGGAGAACGTCACGAAACCGGCTGCGTCGACGTTGACGGTCACGCCGCACGTGCCGCCGGACGCCACGGAATCGCCTTCGGCCGCGACGATCTCGCGCCACGCCGTGAGCAGGCGCGCCTGGACCTCGCCGGCGTAGAGCGCCAGCTCGGAAGCCGAACCGCCCTCGCCTCCGTTGTCGCCCGCGCCGTAGCTGCGGCCTTTCTTGACGGAGACGCCGCCGATGCCGCCGGACTTGGCGGACGCGCCGGGGCGGCCGGACTTGCCGCCCTGGCTCTTGTTGAACTCGTCGAGGGTCGTGCGGGCGGACTTGGCGCCGACGCCGTTCTTCACGACGGCCTTCGTCGAGGTCTTGGGGGCCGACGCCGTCTGCGCGGCCTGCTCGGCCTGTTCGCGCTCGCGGAGGATCTTCTCGACGTTGAGCTTGGGGACCTTGATGCGGGCGATGCCGTTGTTCGTGCCCGTCTCCGCGCCTTGGGCGACGCCGGGGGCCTTGCCGACCTCGCCGGGACGCTTGCCGGGGATGCCGGCGAGGTCGATGAGCAGCGGGTCGACGGGGTCGACGTTCTCGCCGTCCTGACGGGCGGCATACCAGGAGAAAGCGACGATCGCGCCGAGGAGGCCGAGGTGCACGAGGACGGAACCGATCCAACCTTTGCCCTGGGCGGCCATGTTCAGCGGGTCTCGGTGTCGAGCGCCGCCTTCGTCAGGCCCTTGGCCTTGGCGAGGGACAGCACGTCGATGATCTTCTGGTACGAGATCGCGCCGTCGCCGCGGATGCGGACGACGGGCTGCTCGGCCTCCGGCAAGGCCGCCAGCACGGCGAACTCGGCTTCGAGCTGGGCGGTCGTGACCGGACGGGCGCCGAGCGAAAGGCCCCCGTTGCGGTCGATGCTCACGACGCGATGCTGGGACTTCGCGTCGGGGGCCTTCCCCGCGCCCTTGTCGGCCTTGGGCAGGTTGACGGCGGTCGTCTGCTCCAGCACCGGCGTCGCGATCATGAAGATGATCAGCAGCACGAAGCAGAGGTCGAGCATCGGCGTGACGTTCAGCTCGTTCATCACGTGCAGCCGGTTAGGCTTGGAAAAAGAGCGGGCCATCAGGTCTTACTGGGCGTCCTCCCATCCGGGCAAGGCGGCCGGCGGAACTTCGGGCGCCGGAGCCGAGGCGGCGGCCTGCGCGGCGCGTTGCAGGCGTTCGCGTTCCTGGGCCGCGTCGAAGTTGCGGCGGGCTTCGCCTTCGAGCTCCAGTTCGACGCGGTCCGCGAGCGAGCTCGCGAAGTTCTCGAGCTCGGTCGTCATGATCTTCACCTGGGTGAGCAGGTAATTATAGCCGAAGGTGGCGGGGATGGCGACGAGCAGGCCGAGCGTGGTCGTGACGAGCGCGCCGCACACGCCGGGCGCGAGCTGCGCGATGCTGGCCTTCTCGGTCAGCGCGCCGAAGGTGACCATGACGCCCCAGACCGTACCGAGCAGGCCGAGGAACGGGCCGCCCGAGACGAGCGAGCTGAGCAGCACCATCTTGTCCTCGTACTTCACCATCGTGCGCGCGACGCCGCGCTGCACCGCGTTCTCGACGTGGCCCATGCACAGCGTGACGTCCGACGGACGGACGAGGCGCCCCTTGTGGCGCTGCACGGCGGAGACGGCTTCGGCGACGAGGAACTCATAGGGGCCGAGGTTGGAGCCGCGCGGGAAGTTGAGCGCGACGACGGCGGGCTCGTCGCGCAGCCGGCGCTCGAAGGCGTGGTTGCGCCGGCGCAGCTCATGGACGTCGGACCATTTCTGGATCATCGCGCCCCAGCCGATGAAGGAACAGATGAGGAGCACGACGGCGACGGCCATGCCGGCCACGTCCATCTGCTTGAAATACCAGAAGGCGCCCTTGTCGGCCTCGGCCAGCAGGAGCATGAAGGCAGGAGAAAGCATCGCTTTCATAGGCAATCCGCCGCGAGCAGGGCTTCAACCTGAAAAGGTTCGCCCGGACGCTTGAACCGGCGGTGGTTCTCCCGCATGGTGAGGGCTGCGTGATCCCTCGTCCGCCCACCTGCCAAGGCTGCGTCCAGAACGCCGTCGTCTACTTCACCCTCGTCGCCGGGGGCAAGGCGGAGACCTACGCCTGCTGCCAGGGCTGCCCCTCCCTCCTCTCGGACTCCATCCTGCCCTCGCTCGCGCTGGGACTGAAGCTGACCGTCCCGGCCCCCGTCGGGCGGGGCAAGTGCCCGGCCTGCGGCTTCCGCTGGGCCGACTACGAGCGCATCCACCGCCTCGGCTGCGCCGCCTGCTACGAAGCGCATGCGCCCCAGGCCTTGGCGACCATCGCGCGCATCCAGCCCGGCATGGAGCACCATGGCCGCCGGCCCCAGGACAGCCAAGCCAACCGCGCCGCCAAGCTGGCCAAGGCCCGGGCCGACCTCCAGGCCGCCCTGCGGATCGAGGATTACGAGGCCGCGGCCGTCCTGCGGGACCAGATCGCCGAGCTCGAGAACGGCCCGACGGAGAGCCGTCCCTGATTTACCGGATGAAACCCACCGCCCTGCTGACCAACGACGACGGCATCAACGCCGCCTTCCTCCACGCCTTGGTGGCCGCCTGCGTCGCCGAAGGCTTCCGGGTGGTCGTCGCGGCCCCCTCCGGGGAGCGGAGCTGGATCGGCCGGGCTTTCAGCCGCCACCGGGAAGTCACCTTGGCGGATCACCCGGGCCTGGGCGAGCAGGCTTGGTCCATCGACGGCACGCCTTCCGACTGCGTCAACATCGCCCTCGGCCACCTGCTTCCCGTCAAGCCCGACATCGTGATCTCGGGCATCAACATCGGCTTCAACGCCACCATGCCCCTCTGCCTGAGCTCCGGCACCTTGGCCGGCGCGACCGAAGGCACCGCTTGGGGCCTCCCGGCAGTCGCCTGCTCGCTCGACCTCGAGCAATCGCTCTTCGAACAGGTCCACCGTAACTCCGCGGTCTGCCCGCCGGCCCTCCGCCCGCACCTCGAGACCGCCTGCCGCCACGCCGCCCGCTTCGCCAAGAGCCTCGTCGGCCAGCCGGTGACCGGCCTGCACGTCCATAGCCTCAACTACCCGGCGACCGTCACCGACGGCACCGCGATGGAGCGCAGCACCCCGGCGCTGGTCCGCCACGGCTCCCTTTTCAAGCGTTCGGCGCAGGGCTTCTCGTTCGCCTGGAACGACGGCGAGAACCTCACCACCGATAAACAATCAGACCTCGCCGTCTTGGAGCGAGGTCTGATCAGTCACACGGTCTTCGACTTCGGCGGGACCGCGCCGCTCTGAGCCGGCTCAGTGGCTGTGGCCGTGATCGTGGCCGTCGCCATGATCATGGTCGTGGCCATGGTCGTGATGACCTTCGGAGGCGAAAAGCACCGGGAGCAGGAGCACCAGGCCGGCGATGAAGGCCGGAGCCCAGGTATTGCGCAGGGCGTGAGCCGCGAGGAACGGATAGAAGGCCACGTAACCGGCGAGCGCCCAGGCGCCGAGGTGGTTGGTGAAGAGCCAGAATCCCTTCAGGCCGCCGTCGTTAGCCCGGCGCTGGACATACACCGAGAGGAATCCGGCGAAGAACACGGCGGAAAGGATCAGGAGGAAGACGGCGAAGGGGGCCCAGCCTTCCACGGCGTGGTGGTGGATCTCATCGGCCTGCTTCTTGAAGTCGGCGGAGACGGCGGCCTCAGCCTGGGTCTTGGCGGCCGCGGCGTCGAAGGTCTTGCCCTTGGCGGCGGTCTTGGCCTTGGCGACAGCCTTGTCGACCAGCGCAGCCTTGACGACGGCTTCCTCATGGTGGGCTTCCGCTTCCGGAAGCGTGTGGCTCATGTAATGGTAGGCGCCGGCGGACACGCCGTAGAAGACGGCGCCCAGGATGACAGTGTTGATAGCCAGGCCGAGGCGGCCGAGGGGCTTGGTAAGGTCCAGCGAGAAGCTCATGGTGCGAAGCGGCAACCTAGGTCCGCCGCCCTGCCCTTCAATTCCAAACTTGGAAACCGTCCGCCGACCCGCCTGATTGGGGTCAGCCATGGCCCGCCCCCTCCCTGAAACCGTCCTTTTCGACCTCGACGGTACGCTGGTCGACAACTTCGAAGCCATTCATCGCTGCTACGATGACGTCATGGGCATGATGGGCCTGCCGGGTGTCACCTTGGAGCAGATCCGCCGCGCCGTCGGGGGCTCGGTCAACGTCACGGTGGTCAAGCTCGCCGGCGAAGCCAACGCCCCCACCGCCACCCGCCTCTTCCGCGAGCACTTCCCGTCGGTGATGTATCACGGCCTGCGCGCCTACCCCGGCTGCCGCGAGATCCTCGTCGGCCTCCGTGCCAAGGGTGTCCGCGTCGCGGTCTACACCAACAAGGACGACGCCAACTCCAAGAAGATCATGGAGCACCTCGGGCTGGACGACGTCGTGGACGCCGTCTTCGGCACCAACGTCCACCCTTGGCGCAAGCCCCAGGCGGAGTTCACCCACTTCGTGCTTTCGACCCTCAAGGCCGACGCCGCCCGGACGGTCATGGTCGGCGATTCGCCCTTCGACATCTCCACGGCGCGCAACGGCCGGCTCGCCGCGATCCACTGCGTGACGACCGGCAGCCACACCGCCGAGGAACTGGCCCCCTACGCCCCCGACACCGTCCACGCCGGCCTGCCCGAGCTGGGCCGGGTGGTCTTCGGTCTGGGCTGATTTTCGTTTCGCTCCCGCCCCGCGGGGCTGATTGGCTCAACGCATGTCGCCGCCACGCGAACCGCCGCGCGGACCCGAAACCACCCTTTCGGGCGTGGTCGAGCGCATCCTGTGGCTCGACGAGGAGACGCATTTCACGATCGCGGAGCTCGCGCCGGAAGCCGGCGACAAGGTCATCATCCTCGGCAACCTGACCGGCCTGCAGTGCGGCGAGACCGTCGACGTCAGCGGCCATTGGGAACGTCACCCTTCGCATGGTCCGCAGCTGCGCGTGCGCACGTTCAGCTCGCGCCTGCCCTCTTCGGTCCACGGCATCCGCAAATACCTCGGCAGCGGCCTGATCAAAGGCATCGGCAAGACCTACGCCGACAAGATCGTCGCCAAGTTCGGCGTCCGCACCTTCGACATCATCTCGAACCAATCCGGCCGCCTCCGCGAGGTCGACGGCATCGGCCCCGGCCGCGCGAAGGCCATCAAGGCCGCGTGGGACGACCAGAAGGCGCTGCGTGAAGTGATGGTCTTCCTGCAGACCTACGGGGTGACCAACGCCCTGTGCGTCCGCATCGTCAAGGCCTACGGCCAGGACGCGAAGAAGGTCCTCACCACCGAGCCCTACCGCGTCTGCCGCGAAGTCGAAGGCGTCGGCTTCAAGACCGCGGACAAGATCGCGCGCAACCTCGGTCTCCCGACCGCCGGCCCGCAGCGCGTCGACGCGGGCATCCTGCACACGCTCGAAGAACTCGAAGGCGAAGGCCACAGCGCCTTCCCTGACGAAGGCCTGCTCGAGAAGGCGACCGAGCTGCTCGAGGTCGACAAGACCATCGTGCACGACCGCCTGCGCAAGCTGATGGAAGAGCACGCCGTGGGCGTGCTCTCCGCCCGCGGCGTGCGCCTCGTGCAGCTGAAGCCCCAGGAGAAGGCCGAGAAGTCGATCGCCGCCTCCGTCCAGCGCTTCCTCGCCACGCCCTCCGGCCTGCCGACCATCGTGGCCGACAAGGCCGTCGAATGGGCCCAGACCCGCGCCGGCTTCGCCTTCTCGCCCGCCCAGGCGGCCGGCGTGCTCATGGCCCTGCGGAACAAGGTCACCGTCCTCACCGGCGGGCCCGGCACGGGCAAGACGACCATCCTGAAGGCGCTCTGCGACATCCTCGGCGCCAAGCGCGTGCGCATGGCGCTCGGCGCGCCGACCGGACGCGCGGCGAAGCGCATGACCGAGGCGACCCACGTGGCGTCCTCGACCATCCATCGGCTCCTCAGGTTCGATCCCGCGGAAGGCGGCTTCACCGCCAACGCCGAGAACCCGCTCGCGACCGACTTCGTCATCATCGACGAATCCTCGATGCTCGATACCAAACTGGCCGCCGCGCTCCTGCGCGCGGTGCCCGGCACGGCCCACGTGCTGCTCGTCGGAGACGTGAACCAGCTGCCCTCCGTCGGCGCGGGCAACGTGCTCGGCGACCTCATCGACTCCGGCGCGGCCGCGGTCACGCGCCTCGACACGGTCTTCCGCCAAGGGGCGCGCAGCGGCATCGTCACGGTGGCCCACGGCATCCTGCACGCCGACACCACTCCCCCGACCCCGGTCGAGGATCCGACGAAGCTCGATTTCTCGCAGGACATCCACTTCGTCCGCGTCGACGAGCCCGAAGCCTGCGTGGCCATGGTCACGAAGCTGTGCTGCGACATCCTGCCGAAAGCCCTGCGCTTCGACCCGCTGCGCGACATCCAGGTGCTCGCCCCGATGCACAAGGGCACCGGCGGCATCCAGGCCTTCAACCAGGCCCTGCAAGGCCGCCTGCGGGGCGCCGACGCCCGCCCCGGCCGCATCCAGCCCGGCGACAAGGTCATCCAGACGCGCAACAACTACGACAAGAACGTCTTCAACGGAGACTTCGGCGTGGTGCTCGGCCAGAACGAGGAAGGCACGCTGCTGATCGACTTCGACGGCGCGCGCGTGGAGCTCGAACGCGGCGAACAAGGCGACCTGCACCTGGCCTACGCGGTGAGCATCCATAAGTCCCAGGGCTCGGAATTCCCCGCGGTCGTCGTCCCCCTGCTCCGCCAGCACAGCATCATGCTCGCGCGCAACCTCGTCTACACCGCGGTCACGCGCGGCCGCAGGCAGGTCATCCTCGTCGGCGACCCCACCGCCTACGCGATGGCCGTGCGCAACGCGTCGGACTCGCGCCGCATCACGGGCCTCCTGCCCCGCCTCCGCGGCGAGGAGTGATCAGAGGCGCACGCGCATGGTGCCGCGCGTGACGCCGAGCTGGTTCAGGACCTTGAGGTCGTTCCAGAGCGCGGTGCCGTCGAGGTCGCCCTTGAGCAGGGCCTGATACTTCTCGAGCGTGCGCGTGACGGTCGAGGCGTCCTCGTCGACGAACTCCACGCGGAAGCGGCGGACGCCGAGGGCCAGGAGCTGGGTCACGTATTCGGCTCCGGTCTGGGCGCGCGAATTGAAGAGCGTGTTCCGGCAGCCGGCGTCGGCCTTGAGGATGTGCTCGGCGCCGACGCGGTCGCGCAGCTTCACGCGGTGCTTCTCGCACGGGCGGCCGCAGTCGCGGTAGTCCTTGCCCTTGGAGAGGAAGGTGCAGAACACGCAGTGCTCCATATGGAACATCGGCATGTGCTGGTGGATCGTGACCTCGAACCAATCGGGCGGGGCCGACCGCAGCAGCGCGGCGACCTGCTCGGAGTCGAGGTCGTAGGAGACCGTCAGGCCTTCGAGGGCATGCTCGGCCATGAGCCACTCGGCGGTGAGGCCGTTGGCGACGTTGAGGGAGAAGTCGCCGCGGAGGCGCCTGCCCCTGAACGCGCGGAGGTTCTCGTGGTTACGTACGAGGTAGCCGTCAGCTTCGCAGGAGAGGACGATCTCGCTCACGCGTTCCTCGCCCTGCTTGTGGATGCGCGGACCCATGGCCCAGAACTCGACCTTGCGGCCGGCTTCCTGTTCGTAGGCACGGACGCGCGCGACGGCGGCCCGGAACTTCTTCGGGTCTTCGTATTCGGCGTAGATCACGCGGGCGCCGCTCGCGAGGGCCGGCTCAAGCTGCTCGGGTTCGCGGATGACGACGACGATCTCGGCCTCGCCGGGGCGCTTCGGCTCGAAGGGGGCGGCCTTCGTCGATTCCTCAGCGTAAGGCAGCAAGGTCCAGCGCAGCGGCTGGCGGCGGAGCTTCGTGATCTGGTCGGCGAGGTCGCGACGGAGGCGGTTCAGTTCGCTGACCGGGACGATGAGGGCGCCTTCGAGGTCGGCCTGCAGTTCGCCCAGTTCGAAGCCCGTGTCGCCGAGCCGGCCCAGCTGGTCGCGGAGCGTGGTGACGTCCATGGGACGCTTTTCGGCGGCGGCGCACGGCATCGCGCTTTCGCCGGCGACGACATGGCCTTCGCCGTCGTTGAATTCGACGCGGAGGGGCTGGCCGAGGCGGCCGATGACCTTGGCGTGCAAAGGTCGGCGGTAGTTGGCCTTCTCGCGGTCCCAGGAGTCATGGAGTCGCTTGTCGAGTTCCTGGTCCTTGGTCTTCCAGAGGATGGCACCCGGCTTCACCTGATCCCACTCCACGTCTTCGCGGCCGAAACGGATGAACGTCAGGCCGCCCCGGGCGGGCTCGAGGCCGTGGACGAAACCGCCCTGCTCGCGTTCGGCCGGCTTGCCTTGGTCGAAGACCACGCCGTCGCCGGGCTTGAGCGGACCCTCGAGACGCATCGTCACGCCGTTCGCAGCCACGTCGACGACCGTGCCGAGATAGGCGCCGCGCTTCTTGCCGAAGCGGGCGTGGACGAGCTGCTGGTTGTCGATGCCGCGGAGCCAGCCCGTGTGGAGGCCGCGCGAGAAGGTCATCTGCATCGCGTAGTCCTCCTCCTGACGGACCTGCAGGGCGGCGCGATCGGCGTCGGCGCCCTTCATGAGCGCGTCCCACGCGGCGTCCACCGCGCGGCGGTAGGCCTTGGTGATCGCGGCCACGTATTCAGGGGACTTCAGGCGGCCTTCGATCTTGAGGGAACGGATGCCGGCGCGGATGAGGTCAGGGACGACCTCGATGCCGGCGAGGTCCTGCGGGGAAAGCAGGTAGGCCTTGTCGCCGAGGTCGCGGACGACGCCGTCGACCACGAGTTCGTAAGGCAGGCGGCAGGCTTGGGCGCATTCGCCGCGGTTGGCCGAGCGACCGCCGAGGGATTCGCTCGTCAGGCACTGGCCGGAATAGGCGACGCAGAGCGCGCCGTGGACGAAGACCTCGAGGTCGAGCGGCTCGCCAATCTTCGCCTGCTCGGCCTGGAGCTTCTGCATCTCGGGGATGGAGACCTCCCGGCCGAGGACCGCCAGCGAAGCGCCGAGGCCGCGGGCGTAATCTACGCCGGCCGCGCTCGTGACCGTCATCTGCGTCGAGGCGTGGATCGGAAAGTCGGGCGAGATGCGGCGGATGAGGCGGCAGATGCCGGGGTCCTGGACGATGGCGGCGTCGACACCGGCCGCGACGATGGAACGGAGCGTGCGCGCGGCTTCGGCCAGTTCGTCGGGGAAGATCAGCGTGTTGAAGGTCACGTACCCCTTCACCCCGCGGCCGTGCAGGTAGGCCATGAGTTCGGGCAGGTCGGCCTCTTCGAAGTTCTTGGCCCGGACGCGGGCGTTGAAGCGGCCGATGCCGAAGAAGACCGCGTCGGCGCCGTTCTCGACCGCCGCGCGGACGCAGTCCCATTCGCCGGCCGGGGCGAGAACTTCGGGCTTACGCAACTGGGCACTACCGGACGACATGTCAGTCCGCGAGGCCGGCGTCCGGATTATCCGCCCTCGAAACGCCGGCCGTACCCGCCATCATCACGATGGCGGAGAGCACGACGACCTGGGTGACCAAGACGTCGTCGATCTGGACCAGACGTAAGGCCGACGGCAGCTGCAGGAGGAGGAGCACGGTGATAAGCCCGCGGGGGGCGAAGAAAATCAGCGGATGGAGCGGCAATCTCAGGATGAAAAGGAAAGCCGCCCTCAACACATAGACTCCCAGCAACCCCGCGGCCACCCAGAACAGCACATCAAGGCGGAAAAACGCCTTCAGATCGATCAGGAAGCCGAAAAGAAGGAAGAAGGTGATACGCACCACGAAGGTCAGCTCGGCCAGCAACTCATCAAAACGACGCACCTCCGGCTCGAGGGACTCGGGATGGAGAAACGCCAGCCGGGGAAACCGGCCTAATTTTCTGAAATTAGCCAGAAACAACCCCAAGACGAGAATCAGCAGCAGTGCCGGCAGATGGAAGTACTTGGCGACCGAATAAAGAAGGATCACCAAGGCAAGGATGGGGCCGAACTTGATGCGATGCTTGAGCCGCGAGATCAGGAACGCGAGCAGGAGCGTCCCGCCGAAGGCGAGCAAACCGCTCAACAGCAGCTGGAAGAGGAAGGATTTAACCGCGGCCAGGCCGACCACTTCATGCACGAGGACGAAATTGAAGGCCAGGACGCCGAGGATGTCGGAGAACGTGCTCTCGTAGATGATGAATTCCGCGTCCGCCGGACCAAGCAGCCGGGAGGTCGGAACCGCCACCGCGCTCGAAATCACGGCCAAGGGCAAGGCGTTGAGCAAGCCGGTGCGGAAGTCACAACCCACCGCTTGGGTCAGGACGTAAGCCAATCCCATGGAGAAGGCCATCAGGGTCAGGACCGCGAGGCCGAGCGAGCGCAGGATGAGCGGAGCCCGCGAGCGCGAAAAGCGCAGTTCAAGGGCCCCTTCGAGGACGATAAGGATGAGACCCACCGTGCCGATCTCCGGAAGCAATCGGGAGAGCTCCGGAGCAGCCCAGCCCAAGGCGGAGCAGACCGGCCTCAGGCCCATGCCCAACCCGAGCAGAAGAAGGACGCTGGGGATCCTCGTCCGGGCTGAGGACACCTCGAAAACATAACAAAGCAGGACCAGAATCGAGAGCAACGCGAGGGCCGGCAGTTCCATGGCGGGATAAAGACAAGGCGCCCCACCCCGCCCAAGACTAAAATCAAGATGAGCCATTTTCGCCTTTCGTCCTCGCCCGGACCGATGTTTGATGACGCATGCCCGACAAGCTCGAAGAAATCTTCCAGATGCAGGAGGCGCTCAACAGGCGCATCGGCGTCGAAACCGCCGGGATGACCGAGGAGGAGAAGATCAAATGGGTCCTCAACTACCTCCGGGCCATGCAGCAGGAGATGGCCGAACTGACCGACTCCGTGCCCTGGAAGTGGTGGGCCAAATACCAGAAGTTCGACGAACAGAACGCCCGGGTAGAGGTCATCGACCTGTTCCACTTCCTGATCTCCATCGCCCAGGTCCTCGGCATGTCCGCGGACGACGTCTACCAGGCCTACCTGAAGAAGAACGCCGTGAACCACCAGCGACAGGACTCCGGCTACGTCAAGAAGGACGAGAACGACTCCCGCCACATCTGAACCCCCTCCCCATGCTCCGCCCCTCCGCCCGCCGCGCCGGTTTCACCCTCGTCGAGCTCCTCGTCGTCATCCTCGTGATCGGCATCCTCGCCACGATCACCTTCGGCCTCTTCAAGGCCGCCAACAACGGCCGCAACAAGTCCAAGTCCAAAGGCGAGATCCAGGCGATCTCCATGGCCGCGCAAAGCTACCGCAAGGCCTACGGCGACTTCCCCGGCTGCGCCACGGGCACCGACGACCGCTTCCGTCGCGACCTGCTCGACCAGCTCCTCGGTCGTCGCCTGCTCCGCTTCACGACCCCGGGCGTCCCTCCCACCCTGCTCGACTTCGACCACGTCTCCCTCCCGGGCGGCGCCAACCGCCAGATGCGCAGCTTCCTGAGCCTGGACGACGTCACCACGAACGACGATTCGCAGATCAGCGCCAACGACTGGCGCGGGGGCAACGCCGCCTGCCGCGAGTTCGTCGACGCTTGGGGCAATCCTTACGACTATCGTTACCGTGTCCTCGTCTCGCTGGCCCGCTTCCAGGAATGGAAATCTCCGAACTTCCTGGTCGTCTCCTGTTCCGTCAACTTCACCGAAGCGGCCACCCCGGGCGACGCGCCGCCGCTCGCGGAATACTGGGATCCAGCCCCGGCCGGCGGCACCACGATGACCCGCTCGGGCATCGTCCCCGCGAGTTACTTCGACGAGACCGGCTCGAGCGGCCCCTACCGCGCGGACAACATCGTCAATTGGTCGAACTGACCTCCGCCGGCTTCAGCCAGCGCGCCAAGGCTGCGGAGAGCAGCCAGGCGAGAGCGGCCGTGGCCAAGGTGTGGGAGAGGAAGTGTTCCCCGCGGGCGATCTGATACAGACCCATCAAGCCGCCGTAGACGCCGCCGATCAGGAAACCGCGGCGGCGGGCCGCGGCGGTGTCCCAGGCGAAGGCCAGGCATAGCAGCGCGAAGCCCCCGCTCGCATGGCCGGCCGGGAAGGCATGGCTGGGATAGCCGGCGGGCTTGACGTCGAACAGCAGGAGGTGCTCCCAGGCGTTCGGCGCGACGGCGCCGTAGGTCGTGAGGTCACGCGGCGTCGCCATCTGGGTGACCGAACGCAGCTGGACGCTCACGAGCGAGACCACCGCCATCGAAACGATGACATAGGCGGCGCGGCGGCGGCCGAGCCAAGCCGGCGAACGAGCCGGGAAAGCGATGGCCCAGAGCAGCCACAGCGCGAAGGCGGAGAGCACGACCTTCGGACCGGTGTAGGCCAGTTTATGGAACCAACCCGGGTTCTTCGGAATCAGCCAGTCCCGCCCGTCCCAGAACCAAGACTGGACCTGGAAGTCGAGCCACTCGCCGCCCGTGCCATGGAAGCCGAAGAAGCCGACGACGGCCGCGAGGGCGAGCGCCGGACGGAGCAAGGAAGGCCGCTCAGCGGGCAGGATGCTTGAGTCCGCCATGGGTGAAGAGTTCGTCGGTGCCTTGGTAATGCAGGATCGTCTCCTCGACCGCGGAGGCGTCCGGAGTGGCGACCGGCGTCAGGGCGCCCGTGGCGAGGTCGGCCTGATATTGGGCCACCTGCTTCACCGGCTTGAGGACCGTCAGCAGTCCGTCCGGACGCAGCATCGCGACCTTCTGGTAGTTGCTGATGAAGGCGCGGGGTCGGTAGGTCGGCGCGAGGGCGTCGGTGCCGACGAAGCGCGTGAGGTAATCGACGCCCAGCAGGCCGAGCACGGTGGGCGCCATGTCGATCTGGCTCATCATGGTGTCGAACTTCCGCGGGGCGATGTTGCCCGGGGACCAGACGAAGAGCGGGATCTCGTATTTGCGCACCTCGAGCTCGCGCTTGCCGGCGACGGACGCGCAGTGGTCGGCGACGATGACGAAGACCGTGTCCTTGAACCAGGGCTTCGTCTGCGCGGCCTTGAGGAAGGCTCCGATGGCGTAGTCCGTGTAGGCGACGCCGCCCTCGCGGTTGATCAGCTTCGGGTCGATCTTGCCGGCCGGCCACGTATACGGACGGTGGTTCGAGGTCGTCATCACGAAATGATGGAACGGCTTGCCGGCGGCATGCGCGCGGTCGGCCTCCTCGAGCGACCATGCAAACGCATCTTCATCGCAGGCGCCCCAGGCGTTGGCGAACGTCGGCTGCTTGCCGCGGGCGAGCTGACGCGGCAGGTCCACGACGTCGTAGCCGTTCGACTCGAAGAAGTAGTTCATGTTGTCGAAGAACCCGTCTCCGCCATAAAGGAAGGCCGTCTCGTAACCCTTCGTGCGCAGGACCGAACCGAGGGTCGTGAGGTTCTCGCAACCGGCCCGACGCAGGACCGACTGTCCCGGGATCGGCGGGATCGAGAGCGAAAGCGCCTCCATGCCGCGGACCGTGCGGGTGCCGCCGGCGTAGCAGCGCGAGAACCAGAGCGACTCGCGCGAGATGCGGTCGAGATTGGGGGTGAGGTTCTTCTGCTGATATGCCGGCGAGCCGTAGCAGCCAAGGTATTCCGCGCTCAGGCTCTCGATCGTGATCTGGATGACGTTCCACCGGCGCGCCGGAGCGGTCGGCTTGATGCGACGGGTGATGTCGCGGGGATCGGCGGAGGCGGCTTCGCCGCCCTGCGACAGGAGCGTGGCGCGCAGCTTCTCGACGGCGTCGGGACGCGACGGATAGAAGCGCTGCCACTCCAGCTGATTGGCCCAGAAGGCGGCCAGGAAGGCGTATTCGCCGTTCTTCGCCAGCTCGGTGTCGTAGCTGTTCGGAAAGCCCGGCTGCAGGTCGCCCATGTGGCGCAGGCCGGCCGTCAGGCGTTCGGCGACCGAGGAACGCGCGGCGCTGGCGGCCTTGAGGTCATGGCGGCCGACGAAGTAGGCGACGACCAGGAACACCAGCAGAGGAGAGAGGAGCGCCGCGAAGTCGCGCCAGCGGGACGAGACGTCGGCGGCGGCGCCCTCTTCCCAGCGGCGGACGAAACCGAGCTTACGCCAGGCCAGGAAGAGACCCGTCGCGACCGCGAAGACGACGGCGATGATCAGCGGCAGGTTGTAGGACTCGCGGATGTTCTTCACGACCTCCGTCGTGTAGACGAGGTAATCGACCGCGATGAAGTTGAAGCGGACGCCGAACTCCTCCCAGAAGAGGATCTCGGAGATCTTCCAGAACACGAAGAGGCAGGCGCCGAAGAGCCAGGCCGCGCGCAAAGGCAGGCGTAGCCAGCGTGAAGTCGTCCCCTCCCAAGACCAGATCGCGCTGAGCAGGCCGAGAGGGAGGGTCAGCAGCCAGGCCATCGCCAGGTCGAAGATGAGGCCCAGGAACAAAGCGACGAAAGTCGGCCAGCCCCAGGAGACCTCGGCGGCCGAGGCGAAAAGGAAACCAAGGCGAAGCAATGACCCCAGGAGGACGTAGCTGGAAGCGAGGAGCAAGGTGCCGCCTTGACGCGAACCTAGGACCTTAGAAAACAAGCTTTTCACCCCGTGATTAGTCGGAAATCAGCCGACGGAGGGCGAGATTATTAAACAGCACCCACAAGCCCTTCACCGCTCCGGCACTTCATCGATCCCCGAACCGCCCCAAGGGTGGCAACGGCAGATACGCCGGAAACCCAACCACCCGCCCTTGAAAAAACCGAAGCGCGCGAGCGCCGTAGCCGCATAGCACGAGCAGGTCGGATGAAAACGGCAGCCCGAACCCGGGATCAGATGGAGCGGCTTCGAGAGGAAACGCTGGTAGAAACGCACGCAGGCCAGCGCGAGCCGGGCGAGCACGGAGGGACGCGGTTCGCTCATGCGGCCGGACCGGACTTAGGAGCCGTGATGCGGGCGGCCGCGGCGGCGTAGACCTTGCGCAGCTCGGCCAGGGAGCGTTTCAGCATGCCCGAACGGATCACCAACACGACCTCCCACCCTGCGGGGAAGGCGGCCGCATCCGTGCGGAAGAGTTCCCGTGCCAGGCGCTTGGCCCGGTTACGGTCCACGGCCAACGGCAGGTTCTTCTTCGCGGCGATCACCGCGAAGCGGGCCGGACCGGGCTCACCGGTCGGCCGGAAGTTCAAAAGAAAAGGCCCGCAATCGAGTCGCGAGCCTTCTTGGCGGAGGCGGTTGAACTCGGCCGAGGCGCGAATTCGACGCTCCCGCGGGAGACGCATGGGCCTCAGGAAGCGCCGAGGCGCTTGCGGCCGATGGCGCGGCGCTTGGCCAGGACCTTGCGACCACCGGGAGTCTTGGAACGGGCGCGGAAACCGCACTTGCGGGCGCGGGAGATCTTGGACGGGCGGTAGGTGGGTTGCATGGCTTTGAAGAAGACAGCCAAGGGCACCGCCCCGAGGGTGTCAAGCCCCACGCTTCCCGGCTTGCAGGAGCCCGGGCGCGGCGGAGGATAGGCCCATGACCCCGGAAAAAGGCAAACTGAGGCCCACTCCGCCCAAGGCCTACCTCAACCCCGAGTTCATGGGCAGCCCTCAGGCCCGGAGCATCCGCGTGCTGACGGAGATGACCGAGCCGCACCTTCGTTTCAAGAAGCACAACGTCCGGAACACCGTCGTGATGTTCGGCTCGGCCCGCACCCTGCCCCCGGACGTCGCGCGCAGGCGCCTCGAGGAGGCCAAGGCCTTCGCCGCGACCGGCAAGTGCGACGACGCCGAGTGCGCGCACCGCGTCCGCGTCGCCGAGATCGACCTGCGCAGTTCCGCCTATTACGAAGCCTGCCGCGAGCTCGCCTTCGAGATGACCAAGTGGTCGCTCCAGCTCCCGGAATGGCAGCGCTTCCTCGTCTGCTCCGGCGCGGGACCCGGCATCATGGAAGCCGCCAACCGCGGCGCGCACGAAGCCGGCGGCCGTTCCGTCGGTCTCGGCATCTCCCTGCCCTTCGAGCAGGAGCACAATCCTTACGTCACGCCCGAGCTCGACCTCGAGTTCCACTACTTCTTCGTCCGCAAATATTGGTTCCTCTACCTCGCCAAGGCCCTCGTGGCCTTCCCCGGCGGCTTCGGCACCTTCGACGAGCTGTTCGAGATGCTCACGCTCATCCAGACGCGCAAGACCAAGAAGCAGTTCCCGATCCTCCTCTTCGGCTCCCCCTTCTGGAAGAACGTGGTCAACATGGAGACCTTCCAGGAATGGGGCATGGTATCGCCCGAGGACCGCAACTTCTACGTGCACGTCGACTCCGTGAAGGAGGCCCGCGACATGCTCATCGAGATCATCACCGACCGCTACCTGAAGGGCGACAGCGAAGGGCATGACTGAGTCCGTCGCCATCGCCCTGACCACCCTGCCCTCGCGCGAGGAAGCGGACCGCCTCGCCGCCGACGCGGTCGCGGCCGGACTCGCCGCCTGCGCGCAGGTCGACGGACCGACCCGCTCCCACTACGTCTGGGAAGGCAACGTCGAGAACGAGGAGGAATACCGCGTGACCTTCAAGTTCGCCGCGACCAAGGGCGCCGACCTCGAAGCCTGGGTGCACGCCCGCCATCCTTACGCCGTCCCGCAGTGGCTGGCTTTCGCCGCCGACCACGCCTCGCCCGCCTATCGGGCCTGGGTGCTCGGCGTCCGCTGACCTCATGGACCTGACCGCCGCCAAAGGACTGCTCTACTCCGCGCTCGGGCTCTTCGTGCTCGTCGCCTGGGCGCGCGAACGCCGCAAGCGTCGCCTGAGCGGCGAGTCCGAGAAGTTCTGGCCCGGCACGACCTACGCGCCGACCGCCGCTTACTTCGCCGCCGGCGCCGGCGCGCTGCTGATCACCGTCGCGGAAGCCGCGGTCGAGAAGCGCATGGGACTGACCGACCAGCAGAGCATCCTGCCTGCGGTCTTCCTGTTCCAGCTGCTCGGCGCTTCCGTCGTCGAGGAGGCCTTGTTCCGCGGCTTCGTCGCCCCGGGCGAACTCGTCGGACGAAAACTGCTCGCGCTGATGATCATCGGTTCGCTGGTCTTCGCGCTCATCCATAACTTCGACCTCAGCACGACCGAAGGAAAGCTGAACGCCGTCTTCGCGTTCATCACCTCGCTCTGGCTCTACGTCGTGCGTTTCAATCCGCTGAATCCGGACCGTTCCCTGCTCCCCTGTTTTATGGCCCATACCGTGCGTAATCTGGCGGTGTTCGGGATTAAAGGAGCCCAAGGCTTCATAAGTTGGTGATTTGACGAGGCTGAGCGGCCAAATCCGTTGCAACCACGGCCGGCCTTTGCTGTCGTGATGGCACCCCGCTCAAGCCCCATGAGCTCCCCCGCACACGGCAGCCGCCGAGATTTCCTCAAGCACAGCGCCCTCGCCGGCCTGGGCCTGGGCCTCGCCGCGCTTCCTTCCGCGGAGGCTAAGCCCGACCCGGCGCAGCTGACGCGTCGCGCCGCCGCGGAGATGGGCGCGATCCGTCCGCGCCCGGCCGGCAACAAGCCGGTCTGGGACCTCACGACCAAGCCGCAGGAGAAGATCCGCGTCGGCATCATCGGCCTCAATCGCGGCCGCGCCCATGTCGCCTCCTGCGTCGCCACGCCCTTCGTGGAAGTCGTCGCGCTCTGCGACATCCTGGACGAACGCGCGCAGGCCCAGGCCGAGGTCGTCCGCAAGAAGACCGGCAAGACGCCGGCCCTCTACAGCGGCGACGAAAACGCCTGGGAGAAACTCGTCGCGCGCGACGATCTCGACGTCGTGTATGTCGCCACCCCTTGGGAATGGCACAAGCCGATGGCCGTCCGCGCGATGGAGCTGGGCAAGCATGCCTTCGTCGAAGTGAACTGCGGCCTGACGGTCGACGAATGCTGGGACATCGTCGACGCCTCCGAGAAATACCAGCGTCATTGCCCGATCCTCGAGAACTGCTGCTACGGCGAAGAGGAGCTCTTCGTCCTGAACCTCCAGCGCCAAGGCTTCTTCGGCGACCTCAAGCATGGCGAGTGCGCCTACATCCATGACCAGCGCGGCAAGCCCGGCGCGAGCTTCCTCGATGCCGCCCGCGACTGGCGTCGTCGTTATTCGACCCTCCTCCAGGGCAACCTCTACCCCACCCACGGCCTCGGCACCATCGCCCAATACATGGGCGTGGGACGAGGCGATGCGTTCAAGTTCGCCGTCTCGGTCTCGTCGCCGGAATTCGGCCTCACCCAGCTGCGCGAACGCCTGAAACCCGAGCGCGACCGCTCGAAGGACGAAACCTTCGTCAACGGCGACATGAGCACCACGATCGTGAAGACCGAGCTCGGCCGCACGATCGTCGTCCAGCACGACAACACCAGCCCGCGCCCCTACACGCGCGGCAACCTGCTCAGCGGCTCGTTGGCGACCTTCGCGGGCTACCCGAACCGCCTGGCGATCGACGCGGACAACGCCAGCCCGCTGCTCGACCCGAAGGAGAAGCGGAACAGCCACTCCTGGTCTTACGAAGGCGAGAAACTCAAGAAGTTCATGGAGGCCAACCGCCATCCGCTGCTGACCAAGCTGCTCGCCGACGCCAAGAAGGTCGGCGGCCACGGCGGCATGGATCATGTCATGAACTACCGCTTCCTCGACTGCGTGCGCCAAGGCATCACCCCGGACCTCACCGTCTACGACGCCGCGTCCTGGTCCGCCCTCCTCGACCTTTCCGACCGTTCGGTGCGTGACGGCAGCATCCCCGTCGCTTATCCCGATTTCACCCGCGGCGGCTGGAAGAACCTCAATCCCCTCCCCATCGTCTCCTGACTCTCCACCGACATAACCTCGGCATCATTTCCTCGTGACTTCAGGCCCTCCGGCCCTCGTGTCCTGGATTTCACCCTCAGCCAACCGCTCACCACCCTATCCCAATGAACCTCCCCGAAAACCCCCACCGTCGCGACTTCCTCAAACTCGGCGCCCTCGCCGGCCTCGGCCTCGGCCTCAGCGCCGTGCCGTCCGCCGAAGCCAAACCCGACCCTCGTGACCTCAAGCTCCTCGGAGCGACCGACATCTCCGTCACGCGTCCCCGCCCGGCCGGCAACAAGCCCGTCTGGGATCTCACGACCAAGCCCACCGAGAAGGTCCGCTGCGGCTTCATCGGCCTCAACCGCGGCCGCGGCCACGTGAACTCCGCCGCCAACATCCCCTTCGCGGAAGTCGTCGCCGTCTGCGACATCGTCGAACAGCGCGCCAAGGGCGCCGCCGAGAACGTCAAGAAGAAGACCGGCAAGGAGCCCGCGATGTACTTCGGCGACGAGAACGCCTGGGAGAAGCTGGTCGCCCGCGATGACATCGACGTCGTCTACGTCTCCACCCCGTGGGAGTGGCACGTCCCGATGGCCCTCAAGGCCATGGAGCACGGCAAACACGTCTTCATCGAAGTCTCCGCCGCCGTCACCGTCGACGAGTGCTGGCAGCTCGTGGACATGTCCGAGAAGACCCAGCGCCATTGCGCGATCATCGAGAACTGCTGCTACGGCGAAGAAGAACTCTTCGTCCTGAACCTCGCCCGCCAGGGCTTCTTCGGCGACCTCAAGCACGCCGAGTGCGCCTACATCCACAACCTCGCCGGCGGCGTCCTCTGGGCGCTCGGCAGCGAAGGCGACTGGCGCCGCGACTACCATCGCTTCATGGACGGCAACCTGTATCCCACCCACGGCCTCGGCCCGGTGGCGCAGTACCTGAACATCGGCCGCGGTGACGCGTTCAAGTTCGTCGTCTCCGTCTCCTCGCCGGAGTTCAACCTCACCCAGTTCCGCGACAAGCACCAGCCGAACAAGGGCAAGCACAAGGACGAGAAGTTCGTCTGCGGCGACATGAACACCTCGATCATCAAGACGCAGCTCGGCCGCACCATCATGATCCAGCATGACGTCGTGAGCCCCCGCCCCTACTCGCGCATCAACGCCCTCTGCGGCACCCAGGCCACGTTCTTCGGCTACCCCGCCCGCCTGGCCGTCGACGCCGACAACAAGCACCCGCTCATCAAGGGCGCCAAGGTCAACAGCCACGAGTGGACCTTCGAGAAGGAGAAGCTCACCGCCTTCATGAAGGAGAACCAGCACCCGCTCATCAAGAAGATCGGCGAACTCGGCAAGAAGATCGGCGGCCACGGCGGCATGGATTTCGTGATGAACTACCGCATGCTCGACTGCCTGCGCCAGGGCATCACCCCGGACATGACCGTCTACGACGCCGCGGACTGGTCCTCGATCCTCGAGCTCTCCGCCCGCTCCGTGAAGGACGGCAGCATGCCGATCCAGTGCCCCGACTTCACCCGCGGCGGCTGGAAGACCATCAAGCCCCTCGGCATCGTCTCGTAAGCGACGCGCCACGCGCCCCTCAGACCCGGCCGTACGGCCGGGTCTTTTGTTTGCGGGTTGCCTGACGATAAGCGGGGACAAAGACTGCGTCCATGGGCTCCCCCGCCGCACTCGCGACCTGGACCGCCGGACTCGTCACCCGTTCGGGCGAAGAGACCGAGCGGGCCGCCGAGGCGTTCGCGGCCCTGCTGCCCGCGGACACCGTGCTGGCGCTCGAGGGCGACCTCGGCGCGGGCAAGACGACCTTCGTGCGCGGCCTCGTCCGCGGCCTGGGCGTCACGGGCGACATCACCAGCCCCTCCTTCGCCCTCCTGAACGTCTACGAGGGCAAGCGGCAGGTCTTCCACGTCGACGCCTATCGGCTGACGCGGCCGGAGGCCTTCGACGACCTCCTTATCTGGGACCTGGCGAAGTCGCCCTGGAACGTGATCGTGGAATGGCCGGAGAAGGTGGCCGCGCGCCTCCCCTCGGCACGCTGGCAAATGAAAACCGCCATCCTGGCGGATGGCGGTCATCGGTTTGAGCTGATCCTGGCGGGCTGAGCGGACGGCTTACGAGTTACGCTTGCGCTCGTTCTCCGTCAGCCAGCGCTTGCGCATGCGGATGAAGTTCGGGGTGATCTCGACCAGCTCGTCGGACTCGATGTATTCGAGGCAGGCCTCGAGGGACATCTGGCGGGTAGGCTTGATCTTGGCGGCGTCGTCGGAACCGGAAGCGCGCACGTTGGAGAGCTTCTTGTTGATGACGAGGTTGATCTCGAGGTCGTTGTCCTTGCAATGCTCGCCCACGATCTGGCCCATGTAGATCTCGTCGGCCGGCTTCACGAAGAAGTCGCCACGGTCGTACAGACGGTCGAGGGAGTAGGCGGTGACGGCACCGGCTTCGCCACCGATCATCACGCCGGCGGCGCGACGCGGGGCCTCGCCCTTGACGGGCTCGTAACCGAGGAGGTTATGGTACATGACGGCTTCGCCCCGGGTGGTGGTGAGCATCAGGGTGCGCAGGCCGAAGAGGGCGCGGGACGGGACCTTGAATTCCATGTGGATCCAGCCGCTGGTGCCGGCCTTGGCGTCCATCGAGCGGAGCTCGCCGCGACGGCCGAGGACGAGGGACATCACGTCGCTCTGGGAGGCTTCCGGGCAGTCGACCGCGAGGGTCTCGACGGGCTCGCACTGGACGCCGTCGATGGTCTTCATGATCACTTCGGGCTTACCGACGGAGAGTTCGTAGCCTTCGCGACGCATGGTCTCGATGAGCACGCCGAGGTGCATCAGGCCGCGGCCCGAGACCTTCCAGGCGTCGGCGCCGGCTTCGCGGTCGACGCGGAGGGCGACGTTCTTCTCAAGTTCCTTGACGAGGCGTTCGCCGACCTGGCGGCCGGTGACGAACTTACCGTCGCGACCGGCGAAGGGCGAGTCGTTGACGCGGAAGGCCATGGTCACGGTGGGCTCGTCGACGCTGACGGGCGGCATCGGGCGGGGGTCTTCGATGTCGGTGATGGTCGCGCCGATCTCGACATGGTCGAGGCCGATGACGGCGCAGATGTCGCCGGCGGAGACTTCCTGGGCCTTGACGCGGCCGAGGGCCTCGAAGACTTCGATTTCGAGGACGCGCTGCTTATGCTGCTCACCCGCGCGGGTGACCATCATCACAGGCATGCCCGGGGCGATCTTACCGGCGGTCACGCGACCGACGGCGATACGACCGACGTAGTCGGAGTAAAGCATGGCGGTCACCATGATCTGGAGGGGGTTGGCGAGGGCTTCGGCGCGGGACTTGAAACCGGCGGCGGCGCCACGGGAGGAACCTTCGGCGTACGGCTCGGGGATCTTGTCGACGATGGTGTAGAAGAGGTCCATCAGGTCCTTCGGACGCTGGCCTTCGACGGTCTTGGCGCGGTCGAGGGTGCCCCAGCCTTCGCGGCCGGAAGCGTAGACGATCGGGAAGTCGAGGGCGGACTCCGGGGCGTCGAGGGCGACGAGGAGGTCGAAGACTTCGTTGACGACGGCGTCCGGACGGGCGGACGGCTTGTCGATCTTGTTGATGACGACGATGGGCTTCAGGCCGAGGGCGAGCGCCTTCGAGAGCACGAAGCGGGTCTGGGGCATCGGGCCTTCGAAGGAGTCGACGACGAGGAGGCAACCGTCGGCCATGTTGAGCACGCGTTCGACTTCGCCGCCGAAGTCGGCGTGGCCCGGGGTGTCGATCAGGTTGATCTTATATTCCTTCTTGTCGCGGGGGTCGGTCCACTTGATCGCGCAGTTCTTGGCGGTGATCGTGATGCCGCGTTCGCGCTCGAGGTCGCCCGAGTCCATGATCAGGCCGTGCTGGCCGCCGGCGAGCTTGTCGAGGTCCTCGGCACGGAACATGCCGGACTGGTAGAGGAGTCGGTCGGTCAGGGTCGTTTTGCCATGGTCGACGTGAGCAATGACTGCGATGTTACGGAGATTCATCTGTAAAGGCCTTACGCATAGGAAAATAGGCCCTTGTGCAAGGGGAATAAGCCTCCGTTACCCAATTATTGCGGGTTTCAGGGCACCGGACGGGGGCGGGCGGGCTCAGGCCAGCCCGTCGCGCTCCAGCAAGGCCTCCGGATCGAGGTCCCGGCCCATGAAATCCCGGAAGAGTTTCTCGGCCGGCTCGGAGTTGCCCTTGGCCAGGACCTTGGTCCGGAGTTCGCGGCCGACCTCGGGGTTGAGGACCCCCTCCTTGAGGAAGCGGGTGAAGGCGTCGGCCTCGAGGGCTTCGGCCCACTTATACGAATAATAACCCGCGGCATACCCCGTGGCATCCGAGAAGAGGTGGTTGAACCGGCGGGCCATGGCGGGTCCCCGGCGGGTGGTCCGGGCCTGCCAGTCGGCGAAGTCCTCGTTCCAATGGGCGTCGAGGTCGCGTCCGCGGAGTTCCTCGGCCCGGATGTGCAGGTCGAGGTCGAGCTTGGAGAAGGCCAGCTGGCGCATGCAGACGGAGGCCGAGCGGAAGTTCGCGGCGGCGTCGAGCTTGGCGAGCAGGTCGGACGGCAGCGGGGCGCCGGTCTCATGATGACGGGCGAAGACGGCGAGGGATTCCTCCTCCCAGCACCAGTTCTCCAGGATCTGCGAGGGCAGTTCGACGAAGTCCCAGGCGACGCGCACGCCGGAGAGGGATTCGACCTCGACTTCGCTGAGGAGGTGATGGAGCAGGTGGCCGAACTCGTGGAAGACCGTGGTGACCTCGTCGTGGTTGAGCAGCGCCTGCTTGCCGGCGACGGGCGGCGTGAAGTTGCCGCACATCAGGCCGAGATGCGGGGCGAACGAGCCGTCGGGACGAGGTCCGCCGGTACGGAAGAAGTTCATCCAAGCCCCTCCCCTCTTCGACTCGCGCGGGAACCAGTCGGTGTAGAAAGAGCCCAGCAGGCGGTCGCCGTCGCGCACTTCGTAGAAGCGCACCTCGGGATGCCAGACGCAGATCGGGGCGCCTTCGACGCGCGGTTCGGCGGCGCGGACCACGGTCTTCGCGCCGGTGGCCTGGTCGACGTGATAGGTGTCGCGGGCGACGACCTGGATGCCGAAGAGCCCGCCGAAGAGGCGGAACATGCCGGCGATCACGCCGTCGACCGGGAACCACGGACGCAGCGCCTCGTCGTCGAAATCATATTTCTCGCGGCGCATCTTCTCGGACCAGTAGCCGAATTCCCACGGATGCAGCGAACGGAGCGCGTCGCCGGCCTTGGCGGCGCGGTATTGCTCGAGCTCGACGCCTTCGGCCTGGAACTTCGGACGGATGCGCCGGCCGATGTCCTCGATGAACTTCAGCGCGGTCTCGCCGGTGCGGGCCATGCGGCGGGCGGTGGTGAAGTCGGCGAAGTGCTTCTTGCCGAGCAGACGGGCCTTCTCGTGGCGGAGGGCGAGGATCTCGCCGACGAGCGCGGTGTTGTCCCAAGGGGCCTTCAGGCCGACCTGACCGAGGCCTTCCCAGCACCGGCGGCGGAGGTCTTCGTCGTCGGCGTATTGGAGCACGGGGAAGACCGACGGGGACTGCAGCGTGAAGCGCCAGGCCTCCGGCTTACCCTTCGCGGTCGCGGACTGCTTCGCCGCGGCGAGCGCGCTGGCGGGCAGGCCGGCGAGGCGCTTCTCATCGTCGATGAAGAGCTCCCAGGCGTTGGTCGAATCGAGGACGTTCTCGGAATACTTCTGCGTCTTCTCGGCCAGCTGGGCGTTCAACGTGGCGAGGCGGGCCTTCCCTTCGGCGGGCAGGTCGGCGCCGTTCTCCTCGAAGTCAGCCATCGTCTCCTCGAGGAAGCGACGGCGGACGCCCGTGAGGGCCTTCGCGTCGGCGGTGGCGGCATACGCCTTGAAGACCGCCCAAAGTTCGGGATCGAGCGTCAGCGACGTGAAGAACGCCGTGACCTCGGGCATCATCGCGTTGTAGGCCTTGCGCAGCTCCGGGGAGTTGAGGACCGAATCCAGGTGCGAGACCAGTCCCCAGGCGCGGGACAGCTCTTTGGTCGTGGCTTCGAAACCGAGGAGCACCTTCGCGTAGGTCAGGTCGGCCTCCTTGGTCTGCTTGAACGCGTCGACGTTGGCGCGGGCGCGGCGCAAGGCCTCACGGATATCCGGCTCGACGTGTTCCGGCTTGAGGAGGCTCCAGTCGAAAAGGAAGTCGTCGGCGAGGAAGGGATGCACGCCGACATCCTGCGGGAACGGGGGCGGATTTCAAGGCAACCCTCGGGTCCGACGGCCGGAAAAGCAGCGAGGGCTTGCGGGGAGGCCGCGGCGGGCACACTTTGCGGCATGAGCAAGTTGGAGGCAGTGCCCGTCACCGGCATCGAGGTCATCCCCGTCAAGGGAGGCAGCGCCGTGTTCCTCGTGACCGCCCTCAAGACCATGTTCATCCAGGTCGACCCCGCCGTCGGCGAAGCACTGCAGGGCGCCTTGGACGGCCGCATCCCCGACCGCCCTCAGTCCCATGACCTGATGCTCCATCTCCTGCTCGGCCTCGACGCCGCGGTGGTCCATGTCGCGATCGTGGACGTCAAGGACGGCGTCTTCTTCGCCCGCATCCTGCTCGGCCAGGACGGCCCCGTCGCCCGCAAGGTCGCGGAAGTCGACGCCCGCCCCAGCGACGCCCTCGTGCTCGCCGTGAAGGCCAAGCGCCCGGTCTTCGTGGCCAAGGCCGTGCTGGACGTCTGCGACGACATGACGGAGACGCTCGCGCGTCTGCGCAAGCAGGCGTGAGCGGCCCGTTGCCAACGCCCGTCGTCGCCGGCACGCGCCCCTCGGTGCTCGCGCCGATGCAGGACGTGACCACCACCGGCTTCATGCGCGTCATCGGCCGGCGCGGCGCGCCCGACTGGTTCGTGACCGAGTATTTCCGCGTCCACGAAAGCTCGACGCCCGAGAAGCACATCGTCGATTCCGTGGTGAACCACGGCACCGGGCGCCCGGTCTTCGCGCAGCTCATCGGGGAGGACACCCCGCACATGCTGCGGATCATCCGCGAACTGCGGAAACTCCCCGTCGCCGGCATCGACCTCAACATGGGCTGCCCGGCGCCCAAGGTGTACCGCAAGAACGTCGGCGGCGGACTCCTGCGTGACCCGGCCAAGATCAACGAGCTCCTAGGCGCCATGCGTCAGGAAATCCCCGGCCTCTTCACGGTCAAGATGCGCATCGGCTTCGACGGACAGGAACGCTTCGATGAGATCCTCGCGATCGTCGCCAAGCATCAGGTCGACCTCCTCACCGTGCACGGACGCACCGTCAAAGGCCTGTACTGGTCGGAAGTCGATTACGTCGCCATCGCCAGGGCCGTCGCGTCCGTCCCCTGCCCCGTCATCGCCAACGGCGACGTCACCTCAGCCGCCAAGGCCCAGCGTCTGCTCGCCGACACCAAGGCGTACGGCATGATGATGGGCCGCCATGCGATCCGTAATCCGTGGGTCTTCCGCCAGTGGCGCGAGGTCCAGCAAGGCCTGACGCCGTTCAAGCCCACGCTGGCCGACGTGCGGACCTACGTCCAGGAGCTAGCCGACGAATGCTGCGACGCCGCCAAGGCCACGGAGAAACAGGCCGGACGACTCAAGAAATTCCTCAACTTCATCGGCCTCGCCGTGGACACCGAAGGCAAGTTCCTCCATGACATGCGCCGGACCGAGAACCTGGCCGACCTCCTCAGGTGCTGCGACGCGCACCTCCTGGGCGCTCGGGCGGGCGAGACCTATCCGGACGAACCGCACCGCGGCCTCATCGCCCGGCCGACGCGCGAGACGCAGCAGGGCTGCGCGCTCTGAACCGGGCCGGGTTGAAAGGGATCTGAGCCGCCCCTTGACTCCCGCCGAATGCCCCTAAAGTTGTAGGCATGATCAACCTCACCGAAGCCGCCGCCGCGCAGATCAAGGTGCTCCAGAAAGCCCAGGCCAACCCTGAGTCCGTCCTCCGCGTCCTCGTGGAGACCGGCGGCTGTTCCGGTTTCGAATACGGCATGGCCTTCGACGTCCGCAAGGAAGGCGACCTCGAGTTCGAGAGCCAGGGCATGAAGATCCTCATCGACCCCACCAGCCACGCCTACCTCGACGGATCGACCGTGCACTTCGACGACGGCCTGCACGGCAAGGGCTTCGAAGTCCGTAATCCCAACGCCACCAGCACCTGCGGCTGCGGCAAATCCTTCAGCTAAGCCATGCGTTCCTCCTACCTTCTCCTCGTGGCCGGTCTGGCCTGCGCCCTCGTCGCCTGCTCTTCCGAAGCCGACAAGAAGCCCACGGCCCAAGCGGCCGCCGCCCCCGCCCCTTCCCCCTCTCCCATGAAAGCCTCCGCTCCCCAGTCCAAGGTCCCCCAGGTGCTCGTCACGCTCGACGACGGCAAAGGCGGCGTCGGGAAGCCCGTGCTCGTGGACAAGGTGATCAAGACCGACGCCGAGTGGGCCGCCATGCTGACGCCTGACCAGTATTTCGTCACGCGCGCCAAGGGCACCGAACGTCCGTTCTGCGGCACCCTTCTCGACAACAAGAAGACCGGCACCTACCACTGCGTCTGCTGCGACCTGCCGCTGTTCTCCTCCAACGCCAAGTTCAACTCCGGCACCGGCTGGCCGAGCTTCTACCAGGGCGTCTCCAAGGAGAACATCGCCACCATCAGCGACACCAGCCACGGCATGGTGCGCACCGAGATCCTCTGCGCGCGCTGCGACTGCCACCTCGGCCACGTGTTCGAGGACGGCCCCGCGCCGACGGGCCTGCGCTACTGCCTCAACTCCGAGTCCCTCAGGTTCAAGGAACTCAAGGGCGCGCCGGAGAAGAAGTAACTTACTTCTTCTTCGCCTTCGACTTCGAGGCCGCCTTCTTCACCGGGGCGGCCTTCTTCTTGGCCACGGCCTTGACCGGCTGCTTCTTCGCGACCGGCTTGACGGCCTTCTTCGCGACGACCTTCACGGCCTTCTTCGCGACGGGCTTGGCCTTGGGGGCGACCTTCTTCGAATTCTTGGCGGTGGGCTTGGCAGGCTTAGCGGCCTTCTTAGCCTTGGGAGCGACGACCTTGCCCGGATGGACCTTCGCGAGGCGCTTGGCCACGGTGGGCTCGACGTAAGGAGCGGGGGCCTTCGGGCGCTGGTCGACCGGGCCTTTGACCGCGGCCCAGAGCTTGTCGCGGAAATCCTGGATGCCTTCCTGCGAGTAGCAGGAGATCGGGATGACCTGGTCCTTCACGCGTTCCTGGAACTTCTTGAGCTTCGCGGCGGCGGCCGGGAGGTCCATCTTGTTGGCCACGATGATGCGCGGCTTGGCGGCGAGGACCGGCGAGTAGAGGCGCAGTTCACGCTCGAGGACGCGATGGTCGTCCCAAGGCTCGCGGTTCTCGCTGCCGGCCATGTCGATGATGAAGACCAGGAGCGAGCAGCGCTCGACGTGGCGGAGGAACTGGTGGCCGAGGCCGCGGTTCTCGTGCGCGCCTTCGATGAGGCCCGGGATGTCGGCCATCACGATGCGGTCGAAACGGTCGGGATAATCGATCACGCCCACGTTGACGTGCAAGGTCGTGAACGGATACGGCGCCATCTTCGGGCGCGCGGCGGTGAGGAGGTTCGTCAGCGTCGACTTTCCCGCGTTGGGGTAGCCCACGAGTCCGATGTCGGCGATCGTCTTGAGCACGATGCGGAAGTTGCCTTCTTCGCCGGGATAGCCCGGGGTCGTGCGGCGGGGAGCCTGGTTGACCGAGCTCTTGAAGTTCATGTTGCCGAGGCCGCCCTTGCCGCCGGCGAGGAGGACGACGCGTTCGCCGTGCTCGGTGAGTTCGGCCACGAGGCGATGGGTGCCCTCTTCGAGGACCTGCGTGCCCGGAGGCACCGGCAGGATCAGGTCGGCGCCGTCGGGACCGGCGCACTGGCGGCCCATGCCGGGCGCTCCGTTGCGGGCGCGGCGGTGCGGCTGCCAGCGATAGGCCTGGAGGTCGCCCTCGTTACGGTCGCAGACGAGGATGACGTCGCCGCCCTTGCCGCCGTTACCGCCGTCAGGTCCGCCCTTCGGGATGAATTTCTCGCGACGGAAGCTGACGCAGCCGTGGCCGCCGTCACCGGACTTCAACACAACCTTGGCTTCGTCGATAAACATTTGCCCGCAGGTTGGGCGTCCCCGGCCCCGAGGGCGAGGAGGAAAGGCGGCGGCTCAGCGCTCGAGGCCGCGGGAGCGACGCAACCAGCGTTCGAAAGGCGCGAAGAACACCAGGTCGGCGAGCAGCCCGACCAGCATCACCACGGCCATCACGCCCATCACCTGATCCATGCGGAGCAGTTCACGGCCGGCGTTGAGGAGCGAACCGAGGCCGAAGCCGGTCACGATGACGACGAAGATCTCCGCCGCCATGAGCGAGCGCCAGGCGAAGGCCCAGCCCTGCTTCATGCCGCTGAGCACGCCGGGGAGCGCGGCGGGGAAGATGACGCGGGACCAGAGGTGCCAGCTTTTCGAGCCCATCGTCTGGGCGGCACGGAGGTAAAGCGGGGGGACGTTAAGGACGGACTCCTGCACCGCGAGGACCACGGCCCAGAGCGTACCCATCACGACGACGAAGAGGACGGCCTCCTCCCGGATGCCGAACCAGAGGAGCGCGAGCGGCACCCAGCAGACGGAAGGCAGGGTCTGGAGGCCGAGGGCGAGGACGCCGAGCGTGTCACGGACCCAGCGCACGCGGGCGCAGAGGGCGCCGAGCGGCACGCCGAGGGCGGCGCCGATGGCGAAGCCGATGACCAGGCGACGCATCGTCACCCAGGTCGCGGACAGCAGTTCGCCGCTGAGCAGCGAATCCCAGAACCACCGCAGCACATGCGACGGCGCGGGGAAGAGGACTTCGCTGACGCGGCCGCTGCGGACATACCATTCCCAGCCTCCGACCAGCAGGATGGCGACGAGGGTCGGGATGACCGGACGAGGAAGCTTCGAGGCCATGGTTACTTGGCGGGATGGGAGGTGAGCGCCTCGGTCACCTCTGCGGCGAGGCTGGCGAGGGCCGGGTCGTTGAGCCGGCGCGGGCGCGGCAGGCCGATGTCGAAGACCTGCTGGACCTTGCCGGGATTGGGGGAGAAGAGCACGACGCGGTCCCCCAGGCAGACCGCCTCGCGGATGTTGTGCGTCACGAGGACGATGGTCTTCTTCCGCTTCGTGAAGATCCCCTGGAGGTCGCCGTAGAGCTGCTCGCGCGTGAGCGCGTCGAGGGCGGAGAAAGGTTCGTCCATGAGCAGCACGCGCGGGTTGGGCGCGAGCGAGCGAGCGAGGGCCACGCGCTGACGCATGCCGCCGGAAAGCTCATGCGGACGGGCCCGCTCCTTGTCGCCGAGACCGACGAGATTGAGATAGTAGCGGGCGGACTCGATGCGTTCGGCCTCGGTGAGGTCGGGCTTGAGGCGCAGGCCGAAGAGGACGTTCTCAAGGACATTTAGCCAAGGGAAGAGTGCATCCTGCTGGAACATCACGAGACGGTCGCGTCCGGGGGCCTCGACCGGCTGGTCACCGAGATTGATCGTACCCTCGTTCGTATGCTCCAGACCGGCGAGCAGGCTAAGCAGGGTCGACTTGCCGCAACCCGAAGGACCGACGATCGCGAGGAACTCCCCTTCCCGGACTTCGAGCGTGATGTCCTCCAAGGCGGTGACCTGGCCGGAAGCCCCGTCGAAACGCTTGGTGACGTGACGCAGGGTGAGGGCCGCGGAGGCGGCGGTTGGTTCGGAGCGAAGACCCATGGATTCCAGAAAAGAAGGAGACCGAGGAAGCCTTATCCTGTCAAGTTTACTTATGTTTAAAAGATTAACCCTACCCTATCATTTTCGTCTATTTCTGAGGGTCGTCGACCAAAGACTCGAGCAAAGGAGCTACGGGTGCCTCGCCTTTCAGCAGCCGGCAATCCTGAGCGTCCTTGAGGGCTCGGGCGAAGAGAACGCCGAGCCTGGCCCGGCGGGCGTCCGATCCTTCTGGCGCGGCGAAGTCGATGCGTGCCAAAGCCGGACCGATGAGTTCCGCCTTCGGCGGTGTGGTGCGTAATTCGGAACCGAGTCCGGCCCGCACGAGACGCTCCTGGCAGGCGGGTTCGGCCCGGAGACGGGCGCAGAGCGCGTAATGCGACCGCACGAAGGCCTCGATCGCCGGCCGGCGTTTCGCCAAAGCGGTCCGCGTGGTCACGAGCACGGTGATCAACGCCTCCTTGTTCTCATGGACGATCACGCCTCCGAACTCGCTCGTCAGGCGCGTGACCCAAGGTTCGACCGTCCAGACCGCGTCGACCTCGCCGCGGGAGAAGAGGAGCATGAGGTCCGCGTTCTGCGCCGGCACCACGCGGGCGTCGCCGCCGCCGAGATGCACGTTGAGTCCGCCCGCGCGCAACCAGGTGCGGGCATCGATGTCCTGCGTGTTGCCGAGCTGCGGCGTACCCACGTTCCGGCCGATGAAATCCTTCGGCGTCCTCAGCCCGGAGTCCTTGCGCGCGACGAGGGCGTTGCCCCCTTGGGCGACCGGGGCGAGCACGCGGATCTCCTCACCCTTGGTGCGGACGTGAGCGTTGAGCGCCGGCGAAGCGCCGACATACGCGACATCGATGGCGCCGGCCAACAAGGCCTCCATCGCGGAAGGGCCGGCGTTGAATGAACGCCACTCCAGCTTCGCCCCGGCCGGCAGCGCGGACCGATGGGGGTCCTTGCCTTCGCGTTCCAGCTGACGGGCGGCGAGCGCCGGCGCGTGGGTGAGATTCGGGAAGAAGCCCACGCGGAGGGACTCCGCTTCCGCGCGCGCGGAAGCGGGAGCCAAAAGGGCGGCGACGAGCAGCCAGCCGGAGAGGAAGAAAGAAGACGGTCGCATGGACGAAGGGTCAGAAAGGTTTGAGCAGAAGCTCGAAGTAAGCGAAATCAGTATCACCGGGACGCACCAGACGGCGAGTCCACTCTCCGGCGACGAAATGAGCGTATCCGACGGTAACCTCGGCCTGACGGGTCACCTGCCAGCGGAAACGGATGTCGAATTCATGCCCGACGTTCGTGCCGCTCTGTCCCGACGGGTCGCGATTGTAGGCCGCGTTGTAGAAACGATCGGTCGCGCTCTCGAGGGAATACCAGCTGTAGCCGAGGTCGAAACGCAAGGTAGGCGAAACGGTCGCCTCGTATCGCACCTTCGGCGCGAGGATGTTCTCGAAGACGACGTAGTCGTTCGCCGACCAAGGCCGACCGAAGCCGAAGAAGCGCTCGAAGCGGTTATCCTCGCCGTCCGTCGGGCTCCGGTCACCGGAGGCGGCGCCGTAGAAGAAACTCAGACGGGAATTCCACGCATCACTGAAACGATAGCCGATCTCGGCGTTGGCGGCCCAAGCGGCGACGTCCCGGACGCCGTTGTGACCGAACTGCGTGAGGCCGGAGGCGTCGAAGTCGAAGCCCGACTTGCCGAAGAGACCGTAGGCGCGGAGACCAGGCGAGTGCACGACCCGGCCGCCGTCGGGAAGGTTCCGCTCATCCAGGCGGAGATAGAAAGGCTCGAGGGTGACCACGTCGGACCACCCGCGCCAATGGCCGATGGCCGCCCAGAGCCGCTTGCCGTCGGCGGGGCGGTCCGGATCGTACAGCAGACGGTCGAGCGGCTGCACGGAAAGCAGGTCGAGCTGCCAATCGTTGGACTCCTGGCCGAGGATGCCATGCCAGCCGCGGAAGGCGTTGGCCGTGTTCCGCCACTGATTGTTGCCGATCAGGCGCCGATCCAGGAACTCGAAGTTATGGTTGCCGAAGCGCAAGGAGACCGGGCGGGCATTACCCAAGGAGTCGGCCGGCAGCAGGTCCTGGAAGCGGAGCTCGGCGTAGAGGCGGATGAACTCCAGTTCGTTCACGTCACGATTATCCAACGCATACGCGCTGTTGTAACGATGCGCGTCCTGGAGCTCGACGGCGAAGCGGAGCGGATCGACGAGATCACGGACACCCAAGTAGAGCCGGGTGCGGTGCAGGAGCGGTTCATCGATACCATCGCGAGAGCGTCGGATGTCGTCGTCGCGGTACTCGTAGCGGAAACGGTAATCGAGACCGACGTCGAGCCACTTGACATCATGGAGCGCTTCCCACGAACTCGAGCCGGCGGCCCCCACGTACTTGGGCGGATCCGGATCGCGCCCGCTGCTATAGCTGAGCGCCTCCCGATAGAAGGTCGCCCCCTGTGCTACCGACCCAAACACGCTTAAACCGAGCAGAGCTCGGGGCAGCACGTTGGAGAAAGGGTGGCGCATCTTACTTTAAGATGATAAGTTTAGTAATGATAAAATGTTTTAGGTCGAGCCTGTTCATCTTCTTAGTTATAAAAACACAAGTAACTTACAAACAGTTACTTGTGACAAAGATACTCTAGCCTTAAAAGGCTCCGACCACGAACCACAAACTGGCGCTGACCACCATGGCGGTGGCGATCCATCCTAGAATAAGGATCCAACGAGGGGCGACGAAATCACCCATCAGCCGGGAGTCGCCGCTCATGCGTACGAGCGGCCAGCAGGCGAAGCCCAGCTGGAGACTCAGGATGACCTGACTCCAGAGCAGCAGCGACTCCACCCTGCCCTCCCCGGCCAGGCCGATGACCAGCAAGGCGGGGGCCAGCGCGGCGAGACGGGTGGCCACGCGGACGATCCAGCCGGCCGTCTTGATCTTCAGGAAACCCTCCAGGACGATCTGCCCGGCCATGGTGCCGGTGATGGTCGCGTTCTGGCCGGAAGCAAGGAGCGCGACGGCGAAGAGCGTACCGGCGAAAGTGGCGCCGAGGACGCCGTCCAGCAGGCGATGCGCCTCACGGATGTCGGTCACGGCCTCCGGACGGCCGTGGAAGGCCGCGGCGCTGAGCACCAACAGGCCCGCGTTGACGAAGAAGGCCAGGCTGAGCGCCAGCGTCGAGTCCCACGTGGCGAAGCGCATGGCCTCGCGACGTTCCTCCTCGCTCTTCCCGAAATCGCGGGAGCCGACGATCGACGAGTGCAGGTAGAGGTTATGCGGCATGACCGTCGCGCCGATGATGCCGAGCGCCACGAAGAGCATGCCCGGACGGGTCAGGACGTCGGTCGTGGGGATGAAGCCTTTGACGAGCTCGGCGACGACGGGCTTGGCCAGCAGGAGTTCGACGCCGATGCAGGCCGCGATGGTCAGGACCAGCACGCCGACGAGCGCTTCGAGCCAGCGGAAGCCCAGGCGCGTGAGGGCGAGCAGCACCAGCACGTCGAGCGCGGTGATGATCGCGCCGAAGAACAACGGGATGCCGAAGAGGATCTGCAGCGCGATGGCCGAACCAAGCAGCTCGGCGAGGTCCATCGCCACGATGCCGAGCTGGGCGGCGACCCAGAGGAACTTGCCGACCAGCGGGGAATAGCGCTCCCGGCAGGCCTGCGCGAGGTCCAGTCCGGTCGCGACGTTCAGGCGCACGCAGAGGTGCTGGAACAGGATGGCCATCAGGTTCGACAGCAGGATCACCCAGAGGAGCGCATAGCCGTATTGCGAGCCGCCGGCGAGGTCGGTGGCCCAGTTGCCGGGATCCATGTACCCGACCGAGACGAGGAAACCCGGACCGACGAAACCGAAGAAGCGACGGAGGGCGGAGAAGCGCGAGGCGTTGCGGTCGGGATGCGGTTCGCCTGTTCTCATCAGCCTCGAGCATCATCGGCCCGCGCACGATGTCAACCCGCCGCCCGCCGAATGGAATCCATAGCCAGAAGCGTCCAGAGGGCCGTGCGCCAGGCATGCGAGCGGATCAGGCTGCCGAGCGCCGGTGAAGCCGGCCCCTCGCGCTGGAGGCGACGATGGCAAGGGACGGACCAGAGGGCCGTCAGGGCCCAACACGCCAGCACCACGGCGAGCGCCGGCCAGGTTTGCCCGGCGATAGCCAGCCAGAGATGCCCGCCCAGCTGAAGGAGCAGCAAAGGGCCGACGACCCGACCGACCTTGCGGGTATAGTCTTCATGATGCCGGGCGAAATCCGCGGCCTGCCAGCGGGCGAAATCCGGATACGTGCAGAGCAGGATCAGCCAGGACACCGCGGCCATGGCGGCGTCGACACAAGCCAGTCCGAGATCGAGCAAACAAGGCTCCATGAGGGCACCGAAGTCGGTTTTGCCCTTTGCACAACCCGGCCGGATGTTAAAACCAAGGCATGCCCCGCACCCTCCTCGGTCTCTTCCTCGCCGTGCTTGCCTGCTTCGCCCCCCTGGGCGCGCAGGAGACGCCCCCCAACATCGTGATCCTGTTCGCCGACGACCTCGGCATCAACGACCTTGGCTGCTTCGGCCGCAAGGACCAACGGACGCCGCACCTGGACAAGCTCGCCGCCGACGGCGCCCGCTTCACGCAGGCCTACGCGGCCGCCTCGGTGTGCTCGCCCTCGCGCGCGGCCCTCATGACGGGCCAGAGCCCGGCCCGCCTGAAGATCACGACCTTCCTCACCGGTCGCACCGACCGCTCCTCCCATCGGCTGCTCAGCGCGCCGATCAACCTGCACCTCCCCGCCGGCGCGCCTACGCTCGCCGAACTGCTCAAGCCCAAGGGCTACGTCGCCGCCGCCGTCGGCAAATGGCATCTCGGGGGCAAGGGACATCAGCCCACCGACCATGGCTTCGACGAATACTTCCCCGGCCGCGCCAACCCCGGAGCGGAGTCGCCGCAGGGCGGCAAGGGGGAGCTCGGCCAGGCCGACTTCGCCGTGAAGTTCATCGCGAAGAACAAGGCCAAGCCTTTCCTGCTCTACCTCGCCTTCGATAATCCGCACATCCCCCTGGCCGCGCCGGCCAAGGGCATCGCGGCGAACGCCCAGTCCTTCCACCCGACCTACGCCGCGCTCGTCGAATCGCTCGACGTCGCCTGCGGACGCGTGCTGAAGGCGCTCGACGACCACGGCCTGACGGGGAACACGCTGGTGGTCTTCGCCTCCGACAACGGTGGCGTGCACATCTCGGAGCTCAAGGAAAGCCCCGCGACCTACAATGCTCCTTCCCGCGCCGGCAAAGGCTACCTCTACGAAGGCGGGATCCGCACGCCCCTCATCATCCGCTACCCCGGACGCCTCGCCTCCCGCGTGATCGCGGAGCCCGTCGTGCTGGGCGACCTCGTCCCCACGATCTGCGCGCTGGCCAAGGTCCCGGCGCCGCCGACCCTCGACTTCAAGGACCTGTCGCCCCTGCTCTTCGACAGCCAGCCGGCGGCCGACGCCAAGCCGCGCGCCCTCTTCTGGCATCAGCCCCACTACATGAACCAAGGCGGCCGGCCCGGCGGCGTGGCGCGCGAAGGCGACTGGAAGCTCATCGAGCATTATGAAGACGGCCGCCTCGAGCTCTTCGACCTCGCCAAGGATCCGAGCGAGACGACCGACCTCGCCGCCGCCGAACCCGCGCGCGTCGCGGCGCTGCGCGGCAAGCTCGAAGCCTGGCGCCGGAGCGTCGGCGCGGAGCCTGCGCGGCCGAATCCGGAGTTCGACCGAGCCGCCTGGGAGGAATGCTTCGTGAAGACCGATGCGACCCGGCTCGCGGCCCTGCCGACCTCCGAGGCGATGCGCCCCCTGCTCGCCGACTGGCGCAAGGCGATGGACGCCCGCGCCACGGAAGGCCCCAACGCGCTGATCTTCCTCGAAGCCCGCGACGCCCGCGTCAAGGGCGCCAAGCTCAAGTATGAGGAACCTCCGCACAAGGACACCCTCGGCTTCTGGGTCAACGCCGAGGACACCGCCTCATGGACTTTCCAAGCCCCGAAAGCCGGCACCTATCGCGTGACGGTCCTGCAGGGCTGCGGCAAGGGCAACGGCGGCTCCGTCGTCGCCCTCGACACCCAGCAGGGCTCGTGCGAATTCACCGTCGAAGAGACCGGTCACTTCCAGCGCTTCGTCCCGCGCGAAATCGGCAAGCTGACGCTCGTCGCCGGCGAGAACACGCTCACCGTACGACCCGTCAAGAAGGCCAAGGCGGCGGTCATGGACCTCCGCCGCGTGATCCTCGAGCGCGTCGAGTAGACGCTCAGAGCGTCGCGAGCAGCGCGCGCAGTTCCGCCTCCGGCTCCTCGTGGCCCTGCGACACGGCAAGGGCGAGCGCGTCCGCGAAGGCGACCTTGGCGCCGGCCTGATCGCCCGCGGCCAGCAGGCTCTTGCCGAGCAGGATGCGCGGCATCATCCAGTCGGCCTTGGAAGCCGCGGCGAGGCGGAGATGCTCGACGGCGCCCGCGGCGTCGCCTTCGGCGAAGAGCGCCTGACCGAGCGAGAAACGGAAGAGCGGGTTCGCAGGATCGGCCGCGACGTGGCGGCGGAAGAGTTCGGAACGGGCCATGCTTACTTCTTCGTCTTGGCCGATGAACGGCGGAAGATGACCATCGAGAGGCCGGGGAGACGGACCTCGATCGAATAGGGACGGCCCTGGCAGGGGATCGCTTCGGCGACCACGCCGCCGAGGTTGCCGAGACCATGTCCGGCGTAGTAGGCCGAGTCGGTGTTGAGGGCCTCTTCCCAGCGGCCGGGGAAAGGCACGCCCAGGCGGTAGGTCCGCTCGACCGGGGTGAAGTTGCCGGCGACCGTCCAGGCCTGTTCGCCGCCGCGACGCTCGAAGGCGAGCACGCTCTGGGCGCCGTCGTCGGCGACGAGCCACGCGAAGCTCTCCGGACGCAGTTCGTTGGCGGCCAGGTCGGCATCGGCCACGTAGAGCTTGTTCAGGTCCGCCACGAGGCGCTGCACGCCCAGATGCAGCGGGTATTCCAACAGATGCCAGTCGAGCGAGGCGTCATGCTTCCATTCGGCGAACTGGCCGAACTCGCAGCCCATGAAGAGGGTCTTCTTGCCGGGCCACGACCATTGGAGGGCCAGCAGGCAGCGTAGGTTGGCGGCCTTGGTGGCGTCGTCGCCGCCGCTCATCTTGCCGATGAGGGAACCTTTGCCGTGGACGACCTCGTCATGCGAGAAGGACTGCACGAAGGCTTCGCTCCACTGGTAGAGCATGCCGAAGGTCAGCTTGTCGTGATGGAACTTACGGAAGAGCGGATCCTGGCGGAAGTAATCCAGCGTGTCGTGCATCCAGCCCATGTTCCACTTGAAGTCGAAGCCCAGGCCGCCTTCGGGAACGGACTTCGTCACGCCCGGGAAGGACGTGGACTCCTCGGCGATCATCGCGACGCCGGGCTGGTAGAGGCGGACGAGCGCGTTGACCTGACGGAGGAACTCGATCGCCTCGATGTTCTCGCGCCCGCCGAAGCGGTTCGGGATCCACTCGCCGGCCTTGCGCGAGTAGTCGAGGTAGAGCATCGAGGCCACCGCGTCGACGCGCAGGCCGTCGACGTGGAAGCGTTCGAGCCAGGAAAGCGCGGAGCAGACGAGGAAGCCGCGGACCTCATGGCGTCCGTAATTGAAGATCAGGGTGCCCCAGTCCTGGTGCTCGCCCAGGCGCGGGTCGGCGTGCTCATACAGGTGCGTGCCGTCGAAGCGGGCCAGCGCGAAGAAGTCGCGGGGGAAGTGGGCCGGCACCCAGTCGACGATCACCCCGATGCCGGCGCGGTGCAGCGCATCGACGAGCGTCATGAAATCGAGGGGCGAGCCGAAACGATGCGTGGGGGCGTAGAAACCCGTCACCTGATAGCCCCAGGAACCATCGAAGGGATGTTCCGACGGAGGCATCAGTTCGACGTGCGTGAAGCCCATCCGGACGCAGTAGGCGGCGAGCTGTTCGCCGAGCTCGCGGTAGTTCAGGACGCGGCCGCCCTCCTCGGGCACGCGGCGCCAGGAGGCGAGGTGGACCTCGTAGACGGACATCGGCCGGGAGCGCAGGTCGCGCTTCCGGCGGGATTCCATCCAGGCGCCGTCATGCCACGCGAAGCCCGAGAGGTCGCAGACGATCGCGGCATGGTTCGGCGAGGGCTCGAAGTGCAGCGCGTAAGGGTCGGTCTTGAGGAAGGGCGTGGTGTCGTGCGGCCCGACGATCTCGTATTTGTAGCGGGCGCCGGCGGCCAGGCCGGGGATGAAGATCTCCCAGATGCCGGAGGCCCCGAGGTTGCGCATCGGATGGGCGCGGCCGTTCCAGAGATTGTGGTCGCCCACGACCGAGACGCGGCGGGCGGAAGGGGCCCAGACGGCGAAGGACACGCCGGTGACGCCGTCGATGACGCGCACCTGCGAGCCGAGCTTGTAGTGGGCCCGGTGGTCGTCGCCTTTGCCGAGGAGGAAGAGGTCGTCCTCGGAGATCGTCGGCAGGAAACGATAAGGGTCGTCGACGTCGCGCCGGACGCCGTCGGGGTAGCTGACGCGGAAACGATAGCGGAAAAGCGTGGTGCCGGGCAGCTCGACCTCGAAGACGCCGCTCGCATGGAGGCGGGTCATCGGCACGGGGGCGCCGCCCTCCGGCAGGAGTTCGCAGGCGCTGGCCCACGGCAGGAGCGCGCGGGCGACCAGACCGCCGCCCTGGAGCGGATGCAGGCCCAGGAAACGGTGCGGCGAGGTCTCCTTGGCATCCACCAGGGCGGTCAACTCTGCTGGACTCAGGCGCATCCCGGAAGACTCCACGCCCGCCCGAGGGTCGGCAAGCGCTCATTACCCGAAAAACCTTGAGGGAAATCCCGGAGCGACAACTCTCGGCGGATGCCTGGCCGTCGCTTCTGGATCATCGCCGCAAGCCTCTCCCTGACCGTGGCGGCCATGGCCGCCGAACCGGCGCGGAAGGCCTCCGCCCCCCTGCCCGGCCAGCCCAACATCGAGGCCGACAGCTACGCCTCCGAGGAAGGCGGGAAGGTCGTCGTCGCCACCAACGCCCAGCTGCGCAGCAACGACAGCTTCCTTTCCGCGAAGAAGCTCCGCCTTGATTACCGCACGGGCGTGATCGTCGCCGAGGGCGAAGTCACCTACGCGACCAAGAGCCTCCGCATCCTCGGCGCCAAGGTCACCATCGACCCGCGCGCCGACGTCATCGAAGCCACCGACGTGCGCTTCGGACGCTCTCCCGTCTACTTCACCGCCGAGTCCCTGCGCATCGTCAAAGGCGATAGGCAGATCAAGGGCGTGCGCGTCTGGAACAACGAGCCCTCCGCGGCCGGCATGCACCTGAGGATCGACGAAGCTTCCTACGTCGAGAAGGAGGACCACCTCTCGCTGCGGAGCGCCACCGCTTACGCCGCCGGCGTGCCGCTCTTCAATCTGCCCTATTACGGCCAGCAAGGCCTCGACTTCCCCTACGAGATCATGCTCAACACGGGCAGCGAGGACAAGCAGGGGCGCTTCCTGCGCTCGACGATCCTCACGCGCGTCTCGCCCTCCCTCTCGGTCGGCGGCCTCCTCGACTACTACAGCACCTCCGGCATCCTCGTCGGACCGGCCCTGCGCTTCGACAACACGCGTACGCCGGGCGCCGGCACGATTTGGAAAGGCCGGATGCAGAGCGGCTGGATCGACGACCAAGCCACGCCTGTCGCGGACCTCTTCGGTCGTCTGCCTGACTCGCAGCGCGCCTTCCTCACGGGCGAAATCAACGGACGCACGCAGGACGGCGTCGAGATCGCCGGCAACGTCTTCGCCCAGACGGACCCCGACGTCCTGCGCTACTTCCGTCCCATGCTGATCGGGCAGGCCGGCAACCCCCAGCTCAACCTCGAAGTCGTCCGCCCGCTCGATGGCGGCTATCTCTCGGCCTCGCTGACCGCCAAGGCGGACAATTACCAGGACGTCGTGCAACGTCTCCCGGAATTCCGCTATGACCTGCCGACGACGATCCCCGGCGCCGACGGCTGGTCTCGACGTGCTTTCCTGAGCGTCGGCTACTTCACCGAACGCCCGTCGGCCGAGCTGCCGCTGGCCAGCTTCCAGGCCGCGACCCTTTCCGCCGACACCTGGTCCGCGGCGCGCGTCGACGGCTATTACGGCTTCAGCCGCAGCCTGGTCGCCGGCGATTGGCTGACCTTCCGCCCGGTCGCAGGCGTGCGCACCACCGCGTGGTCCGACGGACTCAACGGCGAGGGCGCGGCCACCAAGGTGATCGGCCAGGCCGGCTTCGACGTCGAAGGACTCTTCACCGGCACCTGGTCCGCGGACGCTCCCGCCTGGCATATCGACGGCATCCGCCACAGCGTGCGGCCTCTCTTCCAATATCGCGTCATGCCGGGCGCCGACCGCGAGGTCGGGGTCGTCCCCATGACCCAGCGCGCCGTCTCAGTCTCCGTGCTCGAGGAACTCGACCTCGCGGACCGTCTCGACGCCGCCTCGACCACCGACCGCCAGGCGATGCGCTTCGGCCTCCGCAACACCGTCGAGACCCGCGACGCCGTGCTCGGCTCGCGCGAACTGCTGCGCGCGGACCTCTTCACCGATTGGCGCCAAGGTCCCACGGACGCCGAGACCGGCCGCACCGACCTGCTCGGCTCGCTCAGCTTCAGCCCCGCCTCCTGGGTCACGATCACTTCCGCGGCGCGCGTACCCAACGGGGGCGGCGCGGCCCGCGAGTCCCTCCAGTCGATCGCCCTCAACTCAGGCGACTTCTGGCGCACTTCCTTCAGCTGGGTCGAGCTCAACCAGGCCACGCAGGCCCGCCAGCTGGTCTGGGACGGCCGGGTCCGACTCAACTCCGTCTACAGCCTCGTCTCCGGCCTGAATTACGACGCCCGGCTGGACCAGACCACCCTGCTCTGGGCGGGCTTGATCCAGCGCATCGGCAACTCCTGGGAACTCGAATACGGGGTGAATAAGCGCATGGACCCGATCAACCGGGGCATCAGCTCATTGGGCTTCCACCTGCGAGTGAGATTGTTCAAGTTCTGAGCCGTGACGGACACCCCTCCAGACTCTCCTTCGGTTCCCGCGGACGGCATCCTGCCGCCGCCGGACCTGCCGATCCGCCTCGACGTCTTCGAAGGCCCGCTGGACCTGCTGCTCTTCCTGATCCGCAAGAACGAGATCGATATCTACGACATCCCGATCGAGAAGGTCACCCAGCAGTACCTCGAGGTCCTGCGCACGCAGGAGAAGGATAACCTCGAGCTCGCCGGCGACTTCTTCGTCATGGCGGCCACGCTGATGTACATCAAGAGCCGCATGCTCCTGCCTGTCGAAAGCCGGCCCGAGGAGGAAGTCGCGGCCGCCGACGAAGGCCAGGACCCGCGTTGGGCGCTCGTCCAGCAGCTCATCCAATATAAGCGCGTCAAGGAGACCGCCGCGATCATCCGCGGCCTCGTCGACGACCGCCAAGGCCTGCTCGGACGCCATGTCATCCAGCCGCAGGGCGACGACGCGGTCGTCCGACCGGTCGCCAAGGCCGACCGGATCGAACTCTGGAACACCTTCAACCTGGTCCTGCGCCGCCTCGCCGAACGCATCCAGCCGGGCAACATCTCCACGGAAACCGTCACGGTCTCCGACCGCATGGAGACCATCCTGGCCCGCCTCGAGACCGAGCCGACGTTCGTCTTCACCAGCCTGCTGCCCGAACGCCCGACCGTGGGGTTCTTGGTCGCCACCTTCCTCGCCTGCCTCGAGCTCGCGCGCCTGGGTAAGCTCAAATTGGAGCAGGACGCCTCCTTCGCGGAGATCAACTGCACCAAGTCCGAGCCCGACTCGGCTCCCAACGCCGGCGAAGCCTTGGAAGGAGGCTCGGAGTTTGACCAGCCGGCCGGCGACGCCGAGTAAGCGTCAGGCTTGAAATCACCCCCGAAGCGGTCAGATTGCAGGCATGGCCAGCGCGAAGCGCCCCTCTAACCGCCTGCTCGGACTCGGGCTGGACGCGACCGACCAGCACAAACGCATCACCCGAGGAGATGGGTTCTCTTTGGTCGGGGGCTCCGAGGAGACGCATGAGCGCATGACGGAGACGGTCATCAAGACATCGGAAGACCTGAGCCGTAAAGGCCGGACCATCGCCGATGCCCGGCCGGAGGAACTGGCCGACCTGTTGCGCAAGCACGACCGCGGTGCTTGAGCTCAAAATGGAGCCACAGACGGATTGACTCACCTCTTTCGCAGGATTTGACTGCCTCTCCCCAATGAGCAACGAGCTGCCCCCTCCTCCTCCTCCGCCTCCTCCCCCGCCTGCGCCGGAAGGAGAAAACTCCGCGCCGAGCGCTCCGAAGCTCAAGCTGACCAAGCCTGTTTCGCCGGTCGCCAACGAAGGTGCGCCCGTGCCTCCGCCGCCCGCCCCGACGGCAGGCGCGCCGATTCCTCCGCCGCCCGCCCCGACGGCCGCCGCGCCGATTCCGGCCCCGGTCGCCGCGCCTCGCCCGGCCACCACCCCGGCCAACCGCTCGGTGGGCAAACTCGCCGTGTCGTTTGACCTCCTCGCCCTCGCCGCTTCGCTCGCGGGCGCGGTCCTCCTCACGATCGAGCTCTTCGTGAAATCCAAAGGTTAACCGACTCTCCCATGGCCTCCGACCTCATCGCTCATCTCGACAACAACAACTTCGAAGCCACCATCAAGGCTTCGACCGTCCCCGTGCTGGTGGACTTCTGGGCCACCTGGTGCGGCCCATGCAAGCAGATCGGCCCCGTGCTCGACCAGCTCGCCGCCGAGATGAACGGCACCGTCCAGATCGCCAAGGTCGACGTCGACACCAACCAGGCACTCGCCCAGCAGCTTGGCGTGAACTCCATCCCCGCCCTCTTCCTCTTCAAGAACGGCGTCGTGGTGGACAAGATGGTCGGCGCGCGCCCGAAGGGCGACATCGCCGCCTTCATCAAGAAGCACGCCTGATCCGGCTGGCGTAAGCCCCAATAGAAAGGCCCGGGATCGCTCCCGGGCCTTTTTTGTCGGCGGCGGACGGCGCCGGCTTACTTGGTCTCGAGCGGATGCTCCTTGAGCAGGTCGGCCGGAACGTACTGGGCGCGGTTGCCGATGGCCTTGCGGACTTCGGCGACCTTGGTGTCCATGACGGGCTCGCCGGTGTTGCCCCAGGCCTGTCGGACGTAGGTGGCGATATGGGCGATCTGGGCGTCCTTGAGACCGGCCCCGATGTTCGGCATGTTGCCGTTATACTTCACGCCGTTGACCTCGATCTCACCGGCGAGACCGGCGAGGATGGCCTTGATGAGGCGATCTTCGGCGCCGGCGACCCAGGCGGACTTGGCGAGCGGCGGGAAGGCGCCCGGGACGCCGAGACCGGTGGCCTGGTGACAGGCCGCGCAGTTCGCGAGGAAGAGCTGCTCTCCCTTGGCGACGTCGGGTTCGAAGACCACGGGACCCCCGCCCACGACGGCCTTGGGGGCGTCGAGGTCGAAGGCCGAGGCCGAGAAACCGCCGGCGTTTTTGGTGAGGTAGACGCCGGCCCAGAAGCCGAATCCGCAGAAGAGGAAGACGATGAAGATCGGCGTGAGGGAGAAACCCTCGGCCGGCTCGTCCTTGTCGCGGGAGAGCTGGGCGTGAACCTCCACCAGGCGCCCGTCGGAGGGGCCTTCGGAGCCGGAAGGACCCCGGCGCGGGCGGTTGCTATCGGAATGACGGTTACGGTCGTTCATGGGTTCACTTCTTCAATTTGGCTTCCGGCGAGGGATAATCCTGGCGGAGGGATTTCAGGTAGGCCACGAGGGCCGCGCGCTGCGCGGCGTCGACGAAGCGGTAGGAAGGATGCCAGGCCGCTCCGCTGGAAGCGGGATCGGTCAGGAGGGTCTCGACGTTGATCTTGGACGAACGCGCGCCGTAGTTAGCGAGATCAGGTCCCAGACGACGCTCGCCGAGCAGCACCTGCGGCTGCAGGGCGTAGTCGCGGGCGACGGAAGGACGGACGCCGAAGCCGCGGGCGATGTCGCTGCCCTGCCCCGCCGGACGGACCTGCTGGGTGTGGCAGCTGACGCAACCTAGGGAGACGTAGACGGCTCGGCCTTGGACGGCCTGCCCGGGTTCGCGGGAGGGGAAGAGCGCGCCGCCTTCTTCGCCGGCCGCGCGACCGAGGCCGCCGAGCTGGGACTGACCGCTGAGCACGAGCGCCCCGAAAGGCAGCGCGACGGCGAGGAAGACGCCGGCCAGGAGAGTGTTGAGGTTCTTCATGGTGGGGGTCCGGTTAGTCGTGACGGCCGGAAGCGGCCGGAGCGGAAGATTTGAGGATCATGCCGAAGGCGTTGAGGGCGAAGGCGACGTGTCCCACGAGGAGCAGCACCGCGGAAATCGTCAGCATGAAGAACCAGGAAGACTCGGCGCGGAGGACGTCGGCGTAGGCGACGGCCGGGTCGGCGAGGAGCTGGCCGGTCTGCCAGCCGCCGACCAGCCAGGCGACGAGCGCGCCGACGAAGCCGAGCGCGGTGGCCCAGAAGTGCACATGGACGAGCTTGGCCGAGGGCCAGAGCGCGCCGGTGAGGCGAGGCAGCACGAAGTAGCTCGCGCCGAAGAGCACCATCGTGGCGCAGCCATAGACCAGCAGCTGCTCGAGGCCGGCGCCGAAGGAGGTGAAGCGGACCAAAGCGCTCGGAGCGCGGAAGGCGAAGACGCCGCCGAGGAGGCCGGCGAGGGTGAACGCGGCGGCCCCGAAGCTGACGAAGCGCAGCGTCGTGTCGTTCCAGGCGCGGGTCCAGCCGCCCTGCGTGAAGAGCGTGCCGTGGACGTTGATGGCGATGATGATGACCGGGATGAGCATCATCGCGGCGGCGACGACGCCGGTCGACTGGAGCCAGAGCGGGACGGGCGAGCCCACGAGGGCGGCCGGGCCGGTCCAGCCGGCGAAGAGGAAGAAGGTCCAGAAGGCGACCGGGGCGAGGTAGTAGCCGGTCAGCGTGCGCTCGAGCACCTTCGGCAGGAAGTAGTAGATCGCGGCGAGGGCCGAGGCGCCGAACCAGAGCTGCAGGAGGTTCGCGACGAACCAGCTGTGCGCGATCGCCTGGACCACGCCGGAAGCGGGCTGCCAGAGGACGAGGAGCTGGGCCAGCAGGTAGAAGAGCGGGAAGGCGAACGATGCGCCGACCACGAACCACTGGGAGGCGAACGTGTGTCCCGTCGGACGGCGCGCGAACGCGACGATCGGCCAGAAACCGGCCAGCAGGAAGGCGACGGCGAGGACGGGGCCGACCTCACGCGGGAAGTCGAGGAGGCGGAAGCCGCTCAGCTCACCGGCGAAGACGCGGACGACGCCGTAGGTCAGCGCGAGGTTCCAAGCCACGCCGCCGAGCTGGGCCAGCCAGCCGTTGCGGAACTCGAAACGACCGAGCTGCGAGAGCAGCCAGAGGTTGAGGGCGAAGAAGGCGTTGAAGCCCCAGCCGTAGACGAAGAGTCCCTGCTGGGCGGCGGCGACGCGACCGGGCGTGAACCACGGGCAATCGCGGAAGACCCCGCCCTGGAGCGAACCAAGGTCGAGCGCGGCGATCACGCCGAGCACCGAAGCGGCGAGAAGCCAGACGACGGCGGAGACGAAGAAGAGGAGGAAGGGGCCGCGGAGCGAAGCCTCGACGCGCGAGACGCGACCGTCTCCTTCGGGAGGACGGCCCTGCGGGCGGCCGGAATGATTATCCTGGGTCATCGGAAAAGGTTGAGGGATTATTTGAGGCCGAGTTCGGCGGTGGTCCAAGGAGCCGTGCGGGCGGCGTTGGCGGCGCGGATGGCCTTGACCTGATCGGTGGTGACCGGGTTGCCCTGGTTGCCGAAGCTCTGACGGACATAGGTGAGGACGTCGGCGATGTCGGCGTCGGAGACACCGGCGACCGGCGGCATCATGCTGTTGTAGGTCATGCCGTTGACGGTGATCGGACCCATCAGGCCCTGGAGGATGAACTTCACCGGCAGCTCGGGATTACCCACGACGATCGGGGCGTTGGCGAGCGGCGGGAAGACGGGAGGCAGGCCCATGCCGGTCGGCTGGTGGCAGGCGATGCAGGTGCGGGCGTAGACGGCGGCGCCGCGCTTCATCTGCTCGGGGTCGGCCTTGACGAAGGCGCCGGCCTTGGCGACGGGAGCGGCGACAGGCGCGGCGGCGGGAGCCGGAGCGGGACCGGCGGCGGCCTGGAGCTTGGCGATGACCTTGGGGTCCTTGGCGACGAGCGCGACGGCATCCTTGAGCGGGATGCGGTAGGTGCCGTCGGAATTGCGGGCCGGCTCGGAGAGGAGGGCCTGCGCCTTCTTGGCGGTCTCGGCGCGCAGGTCCTTCTGGGCCTGGCGGCGGAGGGCGTCGTCGGTCGGTCCCTGACGGACGGCGAGGTAGGAGTAGCCGGTCACGATCAACCCGGCGGCGACGAGGGAGACGACGCCGAGCCAGACGGCGATCTGGCCGGGGATCAGCGGGCGCCTCCCGGAGGAAGAATGGTCACTCATGATAGTTGATGGACTCGAGGATGCGGGGGTCGTGGACCGGGATCGTCTCCTGGCGGGACGCGCCGCGCAGGAAGAGCGCGAACACGACGCCGCCGAAGCCGACGATCGCGAGAAGGTCGAGGAAGAGGGAAGAAGTGAGGAAAGGCGTCACCACGAATTTCTCGGGCGTCGACGCGTCGTAGACCTGGCGGGGCAGCGCGTTGAACCAGAGGTCCACGATGCCGCCGACGAGGATGATCCAGGCGACGGCGAGGAGGCGGCCGGCGACGATCTTGGTGCGGTAGAACAGCAGGGACAGGAACGGCAGCAGGAAGAAGCCGAAGATGAGGTACATCGAGACGCCCCACCACTCGTTCTTGAGGCCGGTGGCGGCGTCGAACTCGCGGATGTTGTACCAGAAGGTCTCTTCCGGGATGTTCGCGGTGTAGATCAGGAAGTACTGCGAGAAGCTGATGTAAGCCCAGAAGACGGTGAAGGCCAGCATCAGGCAGCCGAGCACGTGGCGGTGGGCCTGGTTGAGGAGGCCGTCGAGCCAGCCGCCGTTGGAAAGCTTGTAGGTGAGGATGACCGTCACCGCGAGGGCGAGGCGGATCGAGAGCGCGAAGAACCACACGCCGTACATGGTCGAGAACCAGTGGTACGAGAGGGCCATCAGGCAGTCGAAGGCGAGCATCGTGAGGGTCACGGCGCCGAGGGGGATGCCCACGGCCGAGACGGCGTGGAGGCGGTGCGTGTGGCCGGCGGTGCGGTCGGTGTCCTGGGCGAAGGACCAGCGGCGCAGGAGCGCGGCGAGGCCGCCGAAGACCACGGCGTAGAGGGCGACGCGGATCAGGAAGAACTTCTCGTTGAGGAACCAGCTCTTGGCCTGGAGGATCGGATCATGGCCGACGGTGTGCCCGCCGGGCAGCACGTGGGCGGCGTCGGTCCAATCCCACAGGGCGTGGCGGAAGGATTCGACGAAGGCCAGCGGGACGATGCCGAGCAAGATGACGACCGGCAGGCCGGCGATCAGCAGCTCCCAGTTGCGGCGGATGAGCGGAGCCCAGCCGGCGTCGAAGACGCGGGTGATCATCGTCAGCATCAGCATGCCGATGAGGACGGAGACCCAGAAGAGTGAGCCGACGAGGACCGAGAGGGCCTGGCGGTTCTCGTGATGGGCGACGCCGGCGAAGGCGAAGTACCAGACGACGGCGAGGGCGACGACGCCGACGGCCAGGAACTTCTTCCAGTGGGCGGTGAGGGCGTGAGGCGAGGAAGTGCTCATGGACGGATTACTTGATTTGGGCCTTCACGGCGGCGGGGACGAGTTCGGGCGGGCAGTTCTGGGAGAGCTGCAGGGCGCGCAGGTAGGCCACGACGGCCCAGCGCTCCTCGGGGGTGAGCTTGTCGCCGTACCCCATCATGGTGTTCTTGCCGTTGGTGATGACGTCGAAGATCTGGCCGTTCGGGTAGGCGCGGATGAGGGGCGTCTGCAGGTTGGCGATCGTGACGATGGCGACGTCGCCTTCGAGGGCGGAGCGCACCTTCATGATGCCGTTGCCGTCGGCGGCGTCGCCGTGGCACACGGCGCAGTAGACCCGGTACTTGGCTTGGCCGAGGTTCAGGACGGCGGCGTCGACCGCGTAAGGCTGCGGCTGGCCCTTGGTCAGCTTGAGGGACTTCGCCGGGAAGCCGGGGAGGAAGGCGCCCTTGGCGTCCTTGCCCGTGACGAACGACGGGTTGAGGGATTCGGCGCGACGGTAGTCGGCGGAGAAGACCTTGAGGGGCTCGAGTCCGTTGCCGCGGGCGACGGTGCCGGCGACGGGCGGACGCGCGTCGCGGCCGTCGGCGAAGAACTTGTTCTCACCCTGGGCCTTGTACTTGCTCTGATAATCCATGTCGTCGAAGACATAGACGGGGGTGTCCTTGGACACCTTGCCCTGGAAGCCGAGGAAGCTGATCGTGGCGACGACCGCGACGGCGAGGAATGCGAGGTAACGGGTCATTGGGGGCGGATTAGTCGCGGATGACGGTGATCTCCTGGCCGCCGAGCGACTGGAGGAAGTTGCGCGACTCGTCGAGGTGGAACCGCGGATCGCGGGCCTCGAGCACGATCATGAACGTGTCGTCGGACACGCGCGCGAAGTGCGGGAGGTCGAAGAGCGGATGGTTGTGCCGGGGGAGGCGGTTGAAGATGAACTGGCCGAAGAAGGTGCCGAACGCGGCGAACAGGATCGTGCACTCGTAGAGCACCGGGAACGGGAAGATCACGCTCCAGTAGGGCTTGCCGCCGACGATCAGCGGGTAGTCGTACGAGTTCATGTACCAGGTGAGGAGGCAGCCGGTGATGAAGCCGGTGACGCCGCCCAGCAGGGTCAGGCGCGGGACGGGGGAGCGAGGCAGGCCCATGGCCTGGTCCATGCCGTGGATCGGGAAAGGCGTGTGGACGTCCCAGTTCTTCCAGCCGGCGTCGCGCACCTTCTCGGCGGCGTGGAACACGTCGGAGACCTTGCGGAAAGTGCAGGCCACGCCGTGGATGCGTTCGTTGCGTTCGTTCATGGTCGGTTTACGGCGGGGATCAGTGGGCGTGGGGGTCGGCCTGCGGCGCGACCATCTTCACCTCGGCCATGGGGAGCAGAGGCAGGAAGCGCACGAACAGGAGGAAGAGGACGGAGAAGAAGCCGAAGGTTCCGAAGAAGGTGAAGATATCCACGATGGTCGGGGAGTAGTAGCCCCAGCTGGACGGCAGGTAGTCGTTGGCGAGCGAGGTGATGGTGATCACGAAGCGCTCGAACCACATGCCGACGTTGACGAAGAGGCAGATGATCCAGACGAGGGAGTGGTTCTCGCGGACCTTCTTGAACCAGAAGAGCTGCGGCGTGATCACGTTGCAGGACACCATGATCCAGTAGGCCCAGGCGTACTGGCCGAAGGCGCGGTTCACGAAGGCGAACTTCTCGAAGGAGTTGCCCGAGTAGGCCGCGATGAAGAACTCGGTGGCGTACGCGTAGCCGACCATCGTGCCGGTCGCCAGGATGATCTTGCACATGTTGTCGATGTGGTACTGGTTGATGACGTCGTGCAGGCGGTAGATCGCGCGCAGCGGGAGCATCAGGGTGAGCACCATCGCGAAGCCGGAGAAGATGGCGCCGGCGACGAAGTACGGGGGGAAGATGGTCGTGTGCCAGCCGGGGACGTTCGAGACGGCGAAGTCGAACGAGACGATGGTGTGCACCGAGAGCACGAGCGGGGTCGAGAGGCCGGCGAGCAGCAGGTAGGCCATCTCGAAGTTGGACCACTGGCGGTTCCCGCCGCGCCAGCCCATGGCGAGGACGCTGTAGAAGGCCTTGCGCCACCAGGTGGTCGCGCGGTCGCGGATCGTGCCGAGGTCAGGGATCATGCCCATGTACCAGAACAGCGTCGACACGGTGAAGTAGGTGGAGACCGCGAAGACGTCCCACTCGAGCGGGGAACGGAACTGCGGCCAGATGCCGTTCTGATTAGGCAGGGGCAGGAGCCACCAGCCGAACCAGACGCGACCGACGTGGAAGAGGGGGAAGAGACCGGCGCAGCAGACCGCGAAGATGGTCATGGCCTCGGCGGCGCGGTTGATGGAGGTGCGCCACTTCTGGCGGAGGAGGCAGAGGATCGCCGAGATCAGCGTGCCGGCGTGGCCGATGCCGACCCAGAACACGAAGTTGACGATGGCCCAGCCCCAGCCCACGGGCGAACGGAGGCCCCAGGTGCCGGTACCGGTGGCGACGAGGTAGCCGAGGCCGAGGAACGTGAACGACGCGACGAAGAGCGCGACGCCGAACATGATCTTCCACCAGAGCGGAGTCTCTTCCTCGACGATGCCGCAGACCTTGTCGGTGATCCAGTGGAAGCCGCGGTTGTTGAGGATCAGCGGCGAGCGCGGAAGCTCGGCTGGGCGAACCTTGTCGAGGATCGCGGGGCGCTCCGGGGAGCTGTCGTGGGCGTGAGCCATGGGACGGAGGGTCTTTTAAGGATTACTTGGAGTGGGTCTTCGCGCCGTGGGCGTCGCCGTGCGCGGGGGCGCCATGGGCGTCGCCATGCGGGGCGCCGTGCGACTCGCGACCGGCCATCTCGACGCGGGAAAGCGGGACGAGGTTGGCGCCGGGCATGCGGAGGTTGAGGTTGCGCAGCTTGGCCTGGTAGGTCGTGCGCGGACGGGTGTTGAGGTAGGTCAGCGCGCCGTAGGTGCGGCTCGAGGCCTTGGCCTTGGCGACGCGGGTCTTCGGGTCGGTGATGTCGCCGAACTCGATCGCGCCGGCCGGGCAGGCCTGCTGGCAGGCGACCTTGATGGCGCCGTCGCGGACGTTGATGTCGGCCGAGTTGCGGGCGCGGACCTTGGCCTGGATCTTGGCTTCCTGGATGCGCTGCACGCAGTAGGTGCACTTCTCCATGACGCCGCGCATGCGCACGGAGACGTCCGGATTCTTCTGCAGCTGCGGGAGGTCGGCCGGATCCTTGACGGCCTTCTCCGGACCGAGGGGGCCTTCGTAGAGATGGCCGTCGACGCGCTTGTTGTAATCGAGGAAGTTGAAGCGGCGGACCTTGTACGGGCAGTTGTTCGCGCAGTAGCGGGTGCCGATGCAACGGTTGTAGGCCATCGTGTTGAGGCCCTGGTCGTCATGGACGGTGGCGTTGGCGGGGCAGACGGTCTCGCACGGGGCGGTCTCGCAATGCATGCACGCGACGCCCATGAAGGTGACCTGCGGGTCCTCGGGGATCGCGTTACCGGCGGCGGCGCGGCCGTCGAAGAAGTAGCGGTCAAGGCGGATCCAGTGCATGTTGCGTCCCTTGAGCACCTGGTCTCGGCCGACGACGGGGATGTTGTTCTCGGACTGGCACGCGGTCACGCAGGCGTTGCAGCCGGTGCACGTGTTGAGGTCGATCGACATGCCCCACTGCTGGAGCTGGGGGAACTTGTCCTCGTGGCCCTGCCAGACAGCCACGTTCGGGGCGACGGAGTGGGCGGGATGCTCGTAGGCGGAGTTGCCGCGCGGGGTGGTGACCGCCTTCTGCGCGGGCGACAGGTTGCCGTCCTTACCGTAGACGGCGGGAGCATGGCCGTCGATGCCGAGCTTCGCGAAGTTCTCGTTCTTCCGGAGGTCCTCGACGTTGCCTTCGCGGATGATGTCGCGGCCTTCCATCGACCAGTGGTCCTGCATGTTGCAGACGACGACGGAGGCGGCGGAGAGCGTGAGCTTGGCGCCGGTGCGCACGGCAGGCTCGGCGGCGGAGACCAGCGGGTAGGCGTCGAAGCCGTTGCCGGTGACGCGACCGGCGAGGCGTTCGTCGACACGGGTGGCGACGCGCCCGGCGACGCGGCGACCGAAGCCGAGCTGGAGGCCGATGGTGTGGTCGGCCATGCCCGGCATGATGAAGACCGGACCGGTGACGGACTTGCCGCCGACGGTGACGGTGGCGATACGGCAGATGAGGCGGCCGTCCTCGAGCCGGTTGATGTTACGGTTCAGCGCGCCGATCTCGTTGATGACCATCGCCTCGGGCTCGATGGCGAGCTTCGCGGCGAACTTCGGGCTGACGAGGATGACGTTCTCCCAGACGGTCTTGGTCATGGGATCCGGAGCCTCGGCGAGCCAGCCGTTGTTGGCCAGGAGGCCGTCGCCGGAGTGGACGCTGGGCAGGAGACGGACTTCGAGGGAGTCGAAGGAGAGGGCCGGAGCGCCGTAGGCCTTGATCTGGCCGACGCTGACCGCAGGCTTGGCCGCGGCGAAGGCGGAACCGGCGAGCACGCCTTCGGCGAGCCAGGCGGCGAAGGCTTCGTCGGTGACGTTCTTCGAGAGGGAGTTGAAGGTCTCGCGGACGAGCGCGTGCGAATCCTTGTCGGAACCGGCGAACGGCGCGAGGACGTCGAGCTCGGTGACCGTCGCGAAGAGCGGGTCGATCATCGGCTGGACCGGCACGTAGGTGCCGTCGACGGTTCGGCCGTCGGACCAGCTCTCGAGGTAATGCGACGCAGCGAGGAAGGTGCCGGCGGCGGCCTTCACGGCGGCCGAGGTCTCGTCGAAGGACGGGCCATGGTAGCCGAGGCGGACGACCTTCTTGGCGGCCTTGATGGCGGCGGCGAAGTTCACGTCGGCCGGAGCGTCGTACACCGGGTTGCCGCCGAGGATGACGAGGGTCTGGGCGGGCTGGGCGACGAGCGAGGCGATCGTCGGAGCGGCGGGAGCCGGGACGGCGACGTACTTGACGGCGGCGCCGAGGGCCTGGTTGGCGAGGAAGACGGCGCGATGCGCGTCGGCGGAGAGATGATCGCCCGCAACGATGAGGGCTTCGCCCTTGGCGGCCTTGACGAGGTCGGCCACGCATTCGGTGACCCACTTGGCGTCGACGTTGATGCCCGAGACCTTCGACTTGAGCGCGGCGGCGTCGGCGGAACCCTTCTGCGCGAGGACTTCGGCGGCGAAGAGCAACGCGAGGCCGGAAATGTGCGACGACGAAGCGCGGAGACGGTGGTCGGCCGCGGCGCCGGTGAGGGAGAAGACGGATTCGACGACGTAGAGGCGCGTCATCTTCTCGGCTTCGGCGGCCGTGTCGGCGCGACGGGCGGAGGAGTAGGCGCGGGTGTCTTCGACGGTCGTGTCGTGCGCGCCGAGGAAGTCGCGGTCGAGGCTCAGCACGCGGCGGGCCTTGGCGTAATCGGGGAGCGCGCGGGCGCCGAGGACGGCGTCGGCGCGGTCCTGGGCGACGGGGGTGTATTCGACCCAGCGGGCCTGCGGGTAAGCGGCCTTGATCGCGGCGACGAGTCGGGCGCGCGTGGGCGAAGTGGACGGACGGGCGAGGAACGCCAGCCCCGCGCCGGCGCCGGCCTTGGCCTCGGAGGCGAGACCGCGCACGAAAGCGCGGGGGTCGGCGACGGAGGAAGCCATCGCGCGATCCGGATCGTACATGTCGAGCACGCTGGCCTGGGCGAACTTCGAGGAAGCGCCGCCGTTGGCGCGGTGGCTCGGGTTGCCTTCGATCTTGGTCGGGCGGTGCTGATGCGTCTCGACGAGGATCGGCTGGTTGGCGAACTCGCCGGGGAAGGAGGAAGCGTAATAAGTGGCGACGCCGGGGATGGTGTTCTCCGGCTGCTTGGCGTAAGGGAGCGTGTGGTTGCGGGGCTCGCGGCAACCGGCGAGGCCGAGGCCGGCGAGGCCGAACGAGGCGCCCATGAGCATCAGGAATTCGCGGCGTTCGACGGAAGAGATGGCGGAGGCGCCGTCGAGGAACTCGCGCTCGGCGCGGGTGCGGAACTCGGGCGACTTGTTGCGCTCGTCGAGGCTGCGCCAGTACGAGGGACCGGTCGGCTCGCCGGCCTGGGCCGCGGGGTGTTCAAAGACTTTCTTGCTCATCGGAAAAGGCGTGGGGGATTAGCGGTGGCAGCCCGAGCAGCTCTGGGGCGGATTGACCTTCCAGTCGTGCACGAACTTCGTGCCGTCGGCGACCTGCTGGGCGGGGGTCGCGGCCTGGTAGGCGAGGTCGGTGACCTTGCCGACCGGACGCAGCACCTGCTCGGGATTGCGGTGGCAATCGAGGCAGAAGGACATGTTCAGGGACTTCTGCTGGCCGACGACGACCTGCTGGTCGATGCGTCCGTGGCACTCGACGCAGCTGACGCCGCGGTTCACGTGGACGGCGTGGTTGAAGTACACGTAGTCGGGCACCTTGTGCACCTTGACCCAGCGGATCGCTTCGCCGGTCTCCATGCTCTTCTTCACGAGCGCCAGCGCGGGGCTGTCGGTCTTCACCTGGCTGTGGCAGTTCCAGCAGGTGTTCGTCGTCGGGACGTTCGAGTGGCCGGACTTGTCGACGTAATTATGGCAGTAACGACAGTCCAGACCGAGGACCGAATCCGGACCGGCGTGGAAGGAATGGTCGAAGGCGACGGGCTGGTCCGGCGTGTATCCGACGTTCAGATACTTGTTGGTCGCGTATTCGTTGACCGCGGCGGCGACGACGACGCCGGTGACCAGGAGGCAGACGAGGACCTGGAACGGGGCGGCGTTGATCGCCCGGGAGAAGAAGTTACCGCGCGGGGCCGGGCGGTTGAGGAATTCGAGGAGCTTGCGCATCGCGTTCAGACGAAGGGATTGGCGGTTTTTTGACCGAAGAGGCACGAAAGACAGACCCCCTTCGCAACCCAAATTTGAGGGGTTTTAGTCGCTTTTCAGGGGTCGTATAAGGATAACCTATCCAGTATCGTGTGAATGGTCTGTGATTATATCATTTAAATAATTGAATGACAATTATTTACATAATTTAGAATGAATCTAAACTACCCAACCCTTCCCCTCCCTGCTGATGCTTGCTTTCAAACTATTAGGCCGGCCAACGGAAAACCCCAGTGGGGCTTATCCGTTGGCCGGCCTAGGTCTGGGTGAGCTCCGACTTAGCGGGTCAGGGACTTCGCGGCGCTCTGGACGAGGTCGACGAAGCTCTTGGCCTCGAGGGAGGCGCCACCGATGAGGCCGCCGTCGATGTCATGCTCGGCGAGCAGGGCGTCGGCGTTGTCGGGCTTCATCGATCCCCCGTAGAGGATGCGGACGCGGGCGGCGGTCTCGGCGCCGAACTGGGCGACGAGCAACGAGCGGATGAAGGCGTGGACCTCCTGGGCCATGGCCGGGGTGGCGGTCTTGCCGGTGCCGATCGCCCAGACGGGCTCATAGGCGATGATGACCTGCTCGGCCTTGCCCGCGGGGACGCCGGCGAGACCGAGCTCGACCTGACGCTTCACCACTGCGTTCGTGGTGCCGGCCTCACGCTCGGAGAGCAGTTCGCCGACGCAGAGGATGGGCTTGAGCGAGGCGGCCAGGGCGGCGTTGACCTTGCGGTTGATGAACGCGTCGTCTTCGCCGAAGAGGCTGCGGCGCTCGCTGTGGCCGAGGATCACGTACCCGACGTGCAGGTCGCGCAGCATGGCGGCCGAGACTTCGCCCGTGAAGGCGCCGTTGGCCTTATCGTGCATGTTCTGGGCGCCCACGGCGAGGTGGGTGCCTTCGGCGGCGGCGCTCACCGCGGAGAGCGCGGTGAAGGGCGGGCAGAGGACCACCTGGACGGCGGACTCGGTGCCGACGGCGGCGGCGATGGCCTTCACGAGGTCGGTGCCTTCGGAGGCCGTCTTGTTCATCTTCCAGTTACCGGCGATGAGGGGGGTGCGTTTGGACATAGGAGGGGTTTGGAGGGGGTGATGAGGTCGGAATTTGGTTCAGGCCGACAGGGCCGCGACGCCCGGGAGGATCTTGCCTTCGAGATATTCGAGGGAAGCGCCGCCGCCGGTCGAACAGTGCGAGACTTTGCCGTCGACGCCGAACTTCTTGGCCGCCGTGGCGGTGTCGCCGCCGCCGACGATGGTGATCGCGCCGCCGTCCGTGGCCTTGGCCACCGCGGCCGCCATGGCCTTGGAGCCGACGGCGAACTTCTCGAATTCGAACACGCCGCACGGGCCGTTCCAGACCACCGTGCCGGCGCGGCCGATGGCGGCCTCGTACAGCTTGATGGACTCGGGACCGCAGTCCATGCCTTCCCAGCCGGCGGGGATGCCGGACTGCATGGTGGCGGGCTGGGTGTTGGAATCAGGGGAGAACTTGTCGCCGCAGACGAAGTCCACCGGGAGGGTGACCTTCACGCCGCGGGCCTTGGCCTTGTCGAGCAGCTCCTGGACGATCTTGGCGCCTTCGGCGTCGAAGAGGGAATTGCCGATCTCCATGCCGTCGCAGACCTTGCGGAAGGTGTAGGCCATGCCGCCTCCGATGATGATCTCGTCGGCCTTCTCGATGAGGTTGCGGATGAGCGGGATCTTGTCGGCGATCTTGGCGCCGCCGAGGATGGCGAGCAGCGGGCGCTTCGGGTTGTTGAGCACGGTGTCGAAGGCCTTGAGCTCGGCTTCGAGGAGGAAACCGGCCGCCTTGCGGGGCAGGTTGACGCCGACCATCGAGGAGTGGGCGCGGTGCGCGGTGCCGAAGGCGTCGTTCACGTAGACGTCGCCCAGACGCGAGAGAGAGGCCCTGAATTCGGCCACTTTAGCGGGGTCGGCCTTCTGGCTGGTGCCGTCTTCGAGCTTCACCTTGCCCTCTTCCTCGATGTGGAAGCGCAGGTTTTCAAGGAGCAGGACCTCGCCCGGCTGCAGGGCCTTGGCGGCGGCTTCGGCCTCGGCGCCCACGCAGGCGGCGACGAACTTTACCGGCTTGCCCAGGAGCTTCTCGAGCTCGGCGGCGACGGGGCGGAGGGAGAACTTCTCGACGACCTTGCCGTCCGGGCGGCCGAGGTGGGACATAAGCACCAGGGAGGCGCCGCCTTCGAGCAGGAACTTGATCGTCGGCAGGGCCGCGGCGATGCGCTGCGTGTTCGTGATGGCGCCGGTCTTCTTGTCCTGGGGGACGTTGAAGTCGACACGGACGAGGACACGCTGGCCCTTGACGGAGCCGAGTTCGCGGAGGGTAGGAGCAGGCATGGTGGTGAAAGGCAGCAGAGAAAGGCGTAAGGCCAAGGGTGGGAAGAACAAACCGCCCACGGACCCGCAAACCGTCATTACCGCCCTCCCCCGCCCCGCCGGAGCCCAAAACAAGACAGGCGGCCCGGATGGGCCGCCTGTCGCGGAGAAACCTAAGCCCGGCTCAGAGCTTGGCCGTGACCTTGCCCAGGAGCTCGACGACGCGGTTGGAGTAGCCCCACTCGTTGTCGTACCAGCTGATGAGCTTGAAGAAGTTCTTGTTCAGCTCGATCGAGGAGCCCGCGTCGAAGATCGACGAGCTCTTGTCGTGGATGAAGTCGGAGGAGACCACTTCTTCGTCGGTGTAGGCCAGGATGCCCTTCATGTAGGTCTCGGACGCCTTCTTGAGGGCGGCCTTGATCTCGGCGAGGGAGGTGTCCTTGGTGGTCTTGACGGTGAGGTCGACGACCGAGACGGTCGGGGTCGGCACGCGGAAGGCCATGCCGGTCAGCTTGCCCTTCACTTCGGGGAGGACGAGGGCGACGGCGCGCGCCGCACCCGTGGCGGACGGGATGATGTTGATCGCGGCGGAGCGGCCACCCTTCCAATCCTTCTTGGACGGGCCGTCGACGGTCTTCTGGGTCGCGGTATAAGCGTGGACCGTGGTCATCAGGCCTTCGGCGACGCCGAAGCCTTCCTTCAGGAGCACGTGGACGAGCGGCGCGAGGCAGTTCGTGGTGCAGGAGGCGTTGGAGATGATGTGGTGCGTGGCGGCATCGTACTTGTCGTCGTTGACGCCGATGACGACGGTGATGTCTTCATCCTTGGCCGGAGCGGAGATGATGACCTTCTTGGCGCCGGCTTCGAGGTGACCCTTGGCCTTGGCGGCTTTGGTGAAGAGGCCGGTGGACTCGATCACGACCTGGACGCCGAGCTTACCCCAGGGGAGTTCGGCCGGGCTCTTGGCGGAAACGACGAGGATTTCCTTGCCGTTCACGACGAGGACGTCGTCCTCGGCCTTGTCCGGGGAGGACTTCTTGGAGGAGACGGTGCCGTTGAAGCGACCCTGCGTGGAGTCATACTTCAGAAGGTAGGCGAGGTTGTCCGCAGGGACGATGTCGCCGACGGCGACGACGTCGAAGGTCGAGCCGAGGTGGCCCTGTTCGACGAGGGCGCGGAAGACGAGACGGCCGATGCGGCCGAATCCGTTGATAGCTACTTTGGTGGCCATGGTATGGTGTGTGAGAAAGGGAGGTGGGCGGACAGGAAAGGGATGAAAAAGGCCCTGCCACCCCGCATTGGCAAGCGAGAATGCGAATCAGGCGCCGGCGGACCAGACCGCGGCTCCCAAAGGCGGCAGGATGACCTGGTCCCCCACGATCCGCGGCTCGGGACCCGGGGCATGCAGGCAGGAGGGGAAAGGCGAGACCACCACGGGCGCCCAATCACCCGTCCGCGGCAAGGCCAGCGTGACCTCCTGGTCGTGCGGGTTGCAGGCCAGGAGCACCCGGGCGGGGCCGAGCAGGCCGTCGGCGTTGAGGACGGCCACGAAGGCTTCCCCTCCCTGCTGGTGCGTGACCTGCATCCAACCGGTCGAGACGGCCGCACGGGGACGCAGGCCGGCGCCGGCCGCCGAAAGGCGGAAGCCGATCAGGCGGGCGACGAATTCGTGTTCGGAGCGGAAACGCTCGCGCCGGACAGGGTCCAGCCGGTTGAGGTCCCCTCGGCGCCACGTGTTGCTGACGCCCCGCTTGGTGGCGAGGAAATCCTGGCCAGCGCAGAGCATCGGCACGCCCGCGGAACAGAGCAGCACCACGTGCATCAGGCGCGTGCGCAGGACGTCGTTGGGCGCGGGATCGAGGGCGTCTCCGCCGGCGCGCTCGGTGATGCGGTCCAGCCAGGCCATGTCGTCGTGCGACTGCGCGTAACGCAGGCGCGCGGACGGACGGAAAGCGCACGCCGCGACGTGATGGAGCAGGTCCGCGGCCTTGGCGTGCCCGCGCACGTAAGCCGGCAGGAACTCGCGGAAGGCGTCGTCCCAGCTCGTCCAGGTGGTATGGTCGAGGTCGCGCGCGGTGTGGCCGCGGAAACTCCACGGCTCGGCGATCAGGATCTTGCGCGGGGCGCGGAAACGGAAGTCGGCCTCGATCTCGCGCAGGAGCGGCGTGCCGAGGAGCTCCGCGAGGTCGAGTCGGACGCCGTCGACGCCGAGGACTTCGGTCCAGTGGCGCAACGCGGCGTGGACGAGCCGCTTGAACATCGGCGCCTCGGCGCGCACGTCGTTGCCGCAGCCGCTCCAGTTCGTGAGCCTCCCCTGCGGGTCCACGCGGTAGTAATACGGCGCGTCGATGGCTCCCAGGCCGTTGGGCGAACCGAAATGGTTGAGGACGACGTCCATGATGACGGCGAGGCCGGCCTCATGGCACGCGCGCACGAGATCGCGGAACTCCTCCATCGCGACGACGCCGGGCGCCGTAGCGTAAGGATTGGCGACGCCGAACGCGTTCACGGGCATGTAGCCCCAATGATATTCTGCTTTGTCCGCATGCTCGAACTCCGCGCACGGCAGCAGTTCGAGCGCGTTCACGCCGAGGGCGCGCAGGTAGTTGCCCTGGGAGCGCACGTAGCGGGCGAGGTCACGGTAGCCGCCGGCCGTGGGCGCGCCTTCCGCCAGGCCGAGCAGGTCACGCAGATGGCCCTCGAGGATCACGAGGTCCTCGACCGCGGGCGGGACGAAGCCGTCATGGAAAGGCCGCAGCGCCTCCGGGCCGATCACGAGGCCTGCGGCCTGCGCGGGGCCGACGACGGCGCGGGCCCAAGGGTCGACGATGTTGACGCCGCCGAAACGTTCGCCGACGCCGTCTTCCGGCGACGAGACCTGCAGCCAATAGTGCGCGCCGCTGAGGTTTTCCGGCCACGAGGCCGACCAGGCGCCCTGCCCCTCGGGCTTGAGCGTCAGCAGGTGCGTGCCGCCGCCGGCGGGATGACGCCATGAGACTTCGACCGAGCGGGCGCGGGGCGCGAAGACCCGGAAGCTGGTCGATCGCGCGCCCACGGTCGCGCCGAAACCACCCGCCGGCTCGAGCACGTCGAGCGGTTCGGAGGCATGGATGTCACCGAGTTCGAGGAGCTCCGGAGTCTCGTAGACCATGCGGACCGGCGCGGCGGACGGATCGACGTCGGCGGCGTGGAAGCGGAACACATGCCGGTCGGTGCGACGGCGGGAGATGACGAGGTTACGATGGTTGCCGGCGTCGCGAAGGACGTTGTCGGCGTCGTGCGGCGGCTCGACCCAGCGGCCGCCGGCGCGCAGGAACTTGAAGACGGTCTCGTCGGCCTCGCCGAGGACCTCGGCGAGGTCGGCCGCCAGCTCGAAACCTTCGGCCCCCTCCGTGCAGACGGGACGCAGCTGCCATTTCTCCATGTCGACGGCCCGGCCCCAGTCATTGAAGGGGCCGACGACGCTCACCGCACCTTCCGCGGCCTCGGGACAAAGCGCTTTCCAGAAGAAGAAATGGACGCGGTCCGCTTCGATCCAATGGCCGGAACGCCACGCCCAGGCGCGGACGTCCGCCGGCTCGAGCAACGTCAGCCGCGCGGGCGGGTTGAGCGAAAGCGGCGGCAGGCCTGGACCATCCCAGTCGCGCATGAGCGCGACCAAGCCGGAGACCTTCGTCTCCCAGCGGGCGCTGGCCAGTTCACGCGTCATGCTCCCAAGAGGAAGGACGGAAAAAAATTAGGCGAGCAAAAGCGGGCTTCCCTCCCGGGCCTCGGCCGCCCACGATGCGCGCGTGGAAATCAGCGTACTCGTGAGCGACTGGGATGGTCACCGTCTCTTGGATTCCGGCGACGGCTTCAAGCTGGAGGAAATCGGCGGAGTCCGCATGATCCGCAGTGAACCCAAGGCTTGGTGGAGCAAATCCCTGCCCGCCGCCGAGTGGGCCCGCGCCGTGGCCGAGCACGAGGAAGGCGGTCGCGAAGGCCGGTGGAAGCTCAAGGGCAACTGCCCCAAGGAATGGGAGACCCGCCTGGGCAAGCTGCGCTTCCAGCTGCGTTTCATGGATAATTCCAAGCAGTTCGGCGTGTTCGCGGAACAGTCCCCGCATTGGAAGTGGGTCGCCGACCGTCCGCAGAAGCTCGAACCGCGACCCCGCCTGCTCAATCTTTTCGGCTACACCGGCGCGGCCTCCCTCGGCGCCGCCCAAGCCGGCTGGCACGTCACGCACGTCGACGCTTCCAAGCCCGCCGTGGCCTGGGGTCGCCGCAACCAGGAACTCTCGGGCATGGCCCAGGAGCCGATCCGCTGGATCATCGAGGACGCGATGACCTTCGTGAAGCGCGAGGTCAAACGCGGCAACCAATACGAAGCCATCATGCTCGACCCGCCCGCGTTCGGACGCGGTCCGACCGGCGAGTTCTGGAAGGTCGAACGCGACCTCGCCCCCCTGCTCCGCGCCTGCCGCGAGCTGCTCTCCCCGCAGGCCCAGTTCATGATCCTGACGGTCTACACGATTGATGCCTCTTCCATCCTCTGCCACAACCTGCTCGAAGAAGTCACCCGTGGCCTGGGCGGGCAGGTCGACATCGGCGAACTGACCCTGAAGCAGGAGAACAACGGCCGCCTGCTCCCCCTCTCGCTCTGGGGTCGCTGGACCGCCGGCGAGAAGGCCTGAGCCGTCCGTCCGCCCTCAATCGGGGCGGTTTGCTTTAATTGGTTTCCAAAGCATAGATTTACGCATCTAAATGGACGCGTGAGCCTAGTCCCCGACCAAGCTACTTTCCGCCAGTTGGCCCAACAGTCCGACCTCATCCCCGTATGCCTGGACCTGATGGCCGACCTGGAGACCCCGGTCTCGGTCTACGCCCGTCTCCGCGCCCTCGGCTCCCCCTTCCTTTTCGAGTCGGTCACCGGCGGCGATAAGCTGGGCCGCTACAGTTTCTGCGGCGCCGCCCCGGCGATGACCCTGACCGCCTGGGAGGACCGCACGGAGGTCGTCCGTCGGGACGGCACCAAGGAGACCCTGCCCACCCCGGCGGACCCGCTTTCGCTCGTAAAGAAGGAACTCTCCGGCCTGCGCGTCGCCAAGGTCCCCGGCCTGCCTCCGTTCGTCGGCGGCATGGTCGGCATGGTCGGGTACGAATACGTCCACCGCATCGAGCCCACCGTCCCCAAGCCCGCCAAGGATCCGGCCGGCACGCCCTTGCTCCACTTCATGCTGGTCGACCGCGTCGTCGCCTTCGACAACGCCCGCCAGACCCTCCGCCTCATCGTCAACGCCCGCGTGAAGTCGCCGGCCGACGCCGATGCCGCCTGGGCCGCCGCCAAGCAGGAACTCGAAGCACTACGCGCCGTGGTCACCGGACCCCGCGCCGCCGTCGCCGCCGAACTGCCGGCGGCCGCCGAGCTCGCGACGGGCCGGACCAACTTCAGCCAGGAACGTTTCGAAGCCGCCATCCGCCGCACCCAGGAATACGTCCGCGCCGGCGACTGCGTGCAGGTCGTGCTCTCGCGCCGCACCGACGTCGCCTTCAAGGGCGACCCGCTCGACCTCTACCGCGTGCTGCGCCACGTGAACCCGTCGCCTTACATGTTCGTGCTGGAGACCGGCCGCGGCTTCGACGTCGTCGGCGCCTCCCCTGAAGTGAACGTCCGCCTCACCGGCCGCCTCTGCGAGATCCGTCCCATCGCCGGCACGCGTCCGCGCGGCCTCGACGAGGCCGCCGACCGTCAGCTCGAAGCCGAGCTGCTCGCCGACCCGAAGGAACGCTCCGAGCACCTGATGCTCGTCGACCTCGCGCGCAATGACCTGGGCCGCGTCTGCGTGCCCGGCACGGTGCAGGTGCCCGACTACGCGATCGTGGAACGCTACTCGCACGTGATGCACATCGTCTCGCAGGTCGAAGGCCGGCTCGCGCCCGAGAAGGACGCGTTCGACCTCTTCCGCGCGACCTTCCCCGCCGGCACCCTTTCCGGCGCGCCCAAGGTGCGCGCCATGCAGGTCATCTCCGAACTCGAAGGCGAGCGGCGCGGCGCCTACGGCGGCGCCGTCGGCTACTTCGGTTTCGATGGCGGCCACGACTCCTGCATCGTCATCCGCACCGCTTCGCTGCGCGACGGCGTCGCGAGCATCCAAGCCGGCGCCGGCGTCGTCGCCGACTCGGTCCCTGCTTCCGAATACGAAGAAACCATCAACAAGTCCAAGAGCGTCCTGCGCGCCCTCGGACTCGCCGCCGGCCTGCGCTCCTGAGACGCCCGCACGTGCCCAAAGCCAAGCCCAAGAAAAGCGCCGCGCCGAAGGCCAAGCCTTCGTCGTTGGCCGCCAAGAAGGGCCGCGCCAAGGAGCCGAAGAAGGAACCCAAGAAGCTTCCGGTCGCGCCGAAGGCGGCAACTCGCGTCGCGCCCAAGCCGCCGGTGGCCGTCCGCCCCGCCCCCAGCCCTAGCCCTGGCCCTAGCTCTGATTCCGATCCCACCGAACCCGGCCTGCCCTGGGAGGATTTGTCCACCGAGGAGCGTTCGCCGATCCGCTACTATCTCGACCAGATCGGCAAGACGCCGTTGCTGACGCTCGAGCAGGAGACCGCGCTGGCCCGCCGCGTCCTCAAGGGCGACGAGGAAGCCCGCCAGCAGATGATCCAGGCCAACCTGCGCCTGGTCGTCCGCATCGCCAAGGACTACGATAACTTCGGCCTGTCGCTGATGGACCTGATCAGCGAAGGCAACTTCGGCCTCATCAAGGCCGTCGAACGCTTCGACCCCGACAAGGGCGGCAAGCTCAGCACCTATGCTTCGTGGTGGATCAAGCAGGCCATCAAGCGCGCGCTCGCGACGAGCGGGAAGACGATCCGCCTGCCCGTGCACATGGTCGACCGCATCGCGCAGATGCGCCGCGTGACCAACCAGCTCGCCGCCGAACTCGGCCGCGAACCGCACAACGAGGAGATCGCCATGGCGATGGAGATCCCGCTCGCGAAGGTCGTGCATATGAAGTCCGTCGCGAACCGCGCGGCGTCGCTCGACCAGCCCGTGGGCGAGGAAGGCGACGCCACGCTCGGCGACCTGGTCAAGGACGAGTCCGAGCGCACGCCCTTCGAGACCCTCCGCGGGAAGTCCGACAACGACGAGATCGCCACGATGCTCGCCGCCCTCGAGCCCCGCGAGGCCGAGATCCTCACCCACCGCTTCGGCCTGAACGGCGAAAGCCCGCTCACGCTCGAAGAGGTCGGCGAGCGTTTCAAGCTCACCCGCGAACGCGTCCGCCAGCTCCAGCAGTCCGCGCTGATGCAGCTCCGCCGCATCATGACCGAGCGCCAGAAGCTCCTGACGCCGGAAGACGTCCGGAAGAACCAGCTCGCCGCGGCGCGCTCCGAAGTCCTCGGTGAATTCTTCCGCTCCAAGGGCCTCAACCCGACCCCGCCCAAGGGCCGGTCCGACCGCGAAGGGCTCTGACCTGCCTGTTTTTGGTAGCCGGTGCCTAAGTTAGTCCTCCCAGCCCGAGGTTTTTGACCATCAGACCGCCATCCCACGGATGGCAGGGGTCTTGCTTACTTCTAGGCATGATCCTGACCGACTATAAAGGCGCCAACCTCTTCGACGAACTCGTCGATGAGCACGGCCAGATCCGTCCTTACTACCGTAACGTCGCCGAGAAACTCTCCGGACTGGGCAATGATGAGCTCAGCCAGAAACTGCGGAGCCTCGAGCTGCTCTTCCTCAAGCAAGGCATCACTTTCACGGTCTACGGCGATGAACAGGGCACCGAACGCGTCTTCCCCTTCGATCCGTTCCCGCGGGTCATCCCGGCGGCGGAATGGGAGCACATCGAGGCCGGCCTGGTCCAGCGCATCACGGCCCTGAACCTCTTCCTTTACGACGTCTACCACGAGCAGCGCATCATCAAGGACGGCATCATCCCGCCCGAGGTCGTCTTCGGCGCCTCGCATTATCGTCCGGAATTCGTGGGCGTCTCGGTGCCCAAGGACGCTTATATCCATGTCTGCGGTACGGACCTCATCCGCGACCGCGACGGCCGCTACCTGGTCCTGGAAGACAACGGCCGCTGCCCTTCCGGGGTTTCCTACGTGCTCGAGAACCGCGCCGCGATGAAGCGCGTCTTCCCGCAGCTATTCGGCGCCAGCGGCGTCCGCCCGGTCGACACCTATCCGGCCGACCTCCTCGCCACGCTCCGGCACGTCGCCCCGCGCGAGAACCCCAACCCCAACGTCGTCCTGCTGACCCCGGGCGTGCATAACAGCGCCTACTTCGAACACTCCTTCCTGGCCCGTCAGATGAGCATCGAGATCGTCGAAGGCCGCGACCTCATCGCGTTGGACGGCTTCGTCTACATGCGGACCACGCGGGGCCTGCGGCAGGTCGACGTGATCTACCGCCGCATCGATGACGACTTCCTCGATCCGCAGGTGTTCCGCAAGGACTCCTGCCTCGGCGTCCCGGGGCTCGTCGACGCCGTCCGCCGCGGCAACGTGGCGCTCGCCAACGCCATCGGGACGGGCGTGGCCGACGACAAGGTGACCTACGCCTACGTGCCGGACATGATCCGATACTATCTCTGCCAGGAACCGATCCTCGACCAGGTGCCGACCTACCTCGCCTGGCGCGACGCCGACAAGAAATACATCCTCGAGAACCTGCCCAAGCTCGTCGTGAAGGCCGCCAACGAGAGCGGCGGCTACGGCATGCTCATCGGGCCCGTCGCGACCAAGGCCCAGCTGGCCGAGTTCCATGACAAGGTCTCCCGCCATCCGCGCAATTACATCGCCCAGCCCGTGGTCAATTTCTCGCAACACCCGACCCTCGTCGACGGCGGCCTCGAAGGACGCCACGTCGACCTCCGCCCCTTCGTCCTGTGGGGCGACTCGGTCAAGGTGCTCCCCGGCGGCCTCACCCGCGTCGCCCTCACCCGCGGTTCGCTCGTGGTCAACTCGTCGCAGGGCGGCGGCAGCAAAGACACCTGGGTCCTCGCGGCCTGACCGACGACGATGATGCTCTCAAGGGTGGCCGACCACCAATACTGGATGGCCCGACAGATGGAACGGGCGGAAAACCTGGCCCGTCTCGTGCGCGTCTCCGAGGAGATGCTCCTCGACGACGAGACCCTGGGGCGAGGCAGCGCGCAGGAATACTGGACGCCGGTGCTGGCGGCGACCGCGATGGAGGGCGCCTTCCGCTCCCTTTATCCCAACCCCCAGATGGGCGACGTGGCCCGGTTCCTGACGCTCGACCTGCGCAACCCCGACTCGATCCTTTCCTGCATCCGGCAGGCCCGTGAGAACGCCCGCTCCGTCCGCGACAAAATCTCGGACGAGATGTGGTCCGAGATCAACGCGCTCAACCTCTTCGTGACCTCCCCCGAGGGCCTCGAGCTGCTCGAGCGTTTCCCGCAGGCCTATTACGAGAAGATCATCTCCTCCTCGATGCTCTTCGACGGCATCACCGACGCCACGCTGACCCGCGACGAGGGCTGGAATTTCCTCCAGCTGGGCCGCCTGCTCGAACGGGCCGACATGACGAGCCGCTTCCTCGACATCCGCTCCCAGACCCAGCCGTCGCCGGTCGATTCGGCCCTCGAATCCCTCCAATGGGGTGCGGTCCTGCGCGCCTGCAGCGCCCATGCCGGCTATCGTCGCGTCCACGGCGGCGAGATCAGCGTCGAGGGCGTCGTCGACCTGCTCCTGTTCTCCAACGAGTTCCCTCGCTCGGTGCGCCACTGCATCCGCCGGGCCGACGAGGTCCTGCATGACATCTCCGGGACGCCGACCGGACGCTACTCCAATAACTGCGAGAAGATCACCGGGGCCTTGCTGGCCAAGCTGAGCTTCGCCGGACCCCCGGAAGTCATGGCCCGTGGGCTCCACGCCTACATCGATGAGCTTCAGGTGCAGCTCAACGCCGCCGGCCAGGCCGTCTTCGAGAGTTACGTGCTCCTGCCGGGGGAAGTGGACCGACATTTCCCCCGCGGAACCCGTCCGGATTCCCTCTCCGACTGGCAACGCGAACAGCAGCAGCAACAGCAGCAGTAGGCACGCGCCGAGACCATGAAGCTCCGCATCCTCCACCGCACCGAATACCGCTACGCCCTGCCTGTCCGCAACAATACCAACGAACTCCGCGTCACGCCCCTCACCAACCTCCGTCAGAAGCTCGGCCTGCACCTCGTCCGCGTACTACCAGCCGTCCGGATGCGCCGCTACTCCGACCTTTACCGGAATCCGGTGCACCTCTTCGAGATCGAGGAGGCCCACAAGGAGCTGGTGATCGACGTCTCCAGCGTGGTCGAGACGATCGCGACTCCGGTTTCCGCCGTGCCGACCGGCATCCCCTTGGCGGCGGTCCGAGCCGAGGAGGTGATCGAAAGCTTTCAGCCCTATCTGCTCTCCGACGGCCCGGTCCGCATCACTCCTGAGATTTGGCGGGCGGCCGTGGACGTCGAGAAAGACCGGGGAGACCTCTTTTCTGTCATCATCGGCCTCATGGACTACATCCATGCGACCTGCCGGTATGTACCGGGCGCGACGCATATCGGCACGAACACCGAGGAATTCTTCGCCAACCCCCAGGGCGTCTGCCAGGACTACGCCCATCTCCTGCTGGCCCTCTGCCGGTCGATCGGCATCCCGGCCCGTTATGTCTGCGGCTACGTCTACGACGCCAAGCGCGGCGACGTCATCGGCAGCCACGCCTCCCACGCCTGGTGCGAGATCTGGTTGCCGAAGTACGGCTGGCTGGGGGTGGATCCGACGAATCGGAAGGTCATCCATGAGGCCTACGTGGCCTCGGCGGTGGGGCGGGACTATCGCGACGCCACCCCGGTAAGTGGCAGTTATTGGGGCGGAGGCGACCGCGAGATGCGCGTCACCGTCCACGTCGAAGCCAAGTAAGGCCTGCCTTCGGGATACTCGGGCAACAAAAAGGGCCCCGTTGCCGGGGCCCTTAGATTCAGCCTCTAATCCGAAGATTAGAAGTTGTAGCGAACGGTGACGGAGGTCTGCTCGGAGGCGCCGCTGGCGTCTTCGATCGAAACAGCGACCTGGTACTTCGAGTTCACGTTGTAAGCGAGCTCGTAGACGAAGGTGTCGGTGTTGTCGGAACCACCGTTCTGGGACCAGACGATGCGGCCTTCGAGACCGGCGACGACTTCGTTCAAGGAGCGACGGGCGATGATGCCGAAGCCGTCGTTGGAGCCAACGAAGGCGGTGGCGTCGATGCCGGCGACGACGTTCTTGAAGAGGTAACCGACGGCGACGCTGTCTTCGCCAGCGGTGTTGAGGTCAGCCGAAGCGCCGACCCAGACGTTCGAGGAGCCGACGAGGGCTTCGATCGAGGCGGAGTAGCCGTTGTCACCGGCGTCAGCGTCGGTGTTGTAGCTGAGGCCAGCGCGGTTGTAGGAGAGACCAGCGGCGCTCTGCGCGGAGGCAGCGGCAGCGAGGGTCGTGAGGGTGAGGATCGGGAGGATGTGCTTCATATGCGGGGTCGTTTGTAGGCAGCAGATTTCAAAAAACAACAAAAAAGTGCGACATTGTCGCTTATTCGTCACGAGCCCGACTACTAAGCCAACAAAAAGGGCCCCGTTTCCGGGGCCCTTAGGGTCAGCCTCTAATCCGAAGATTAGAAGTTGTAGCGGACCGAGACGGAGGTCTCGTTGTCGGCACCGTCAGCGTCTTCGATCGAGACAGCGACCTGGTACTTCGAGCCGATGTTGTAGGCGAGCTCGTAGACGAAGGAGTCGACGGAGTTCGAACCGGTGGCCTGGGACCAGACGAAGCGGGCTTCGAGGCCGGCGACGACTTCGTTCAGGGAGCGGCGGAGGATGATGCCGTAGGTGTCGTTCGAAGCGACGGCGACGGTGGCGTCGATGCCAGCGGCGACGTTCTTGAAGAGGTAGCCGACGGCGACGCTGTCTTCGCCAACGTTGTCGAGATCGGCGGTGGCGCCAACCCAGACGTTCGAGGAGCCGACGAGGGCTTCGACCGAGACGGAGTAGCCGTTCTCGACGGAGTCGGTGTTATAGTTAACACCAGCGCGGTTGTAGGAGAGACCAGCGGCAGCGGCGCTCTGGGCAGAGGCAGCAGCAGCAAGGGTCGTGAGGGTGATGATCGGGAGGATATGCTTCATAGCGAGGTCAGTATTGCCCCAGGCCGGGGATAAAATCAAGCAGTTATTGCCTATTTTAGTTCCTCCCCTCCCTACCCCCTTTATCCACCCCTATTCACATAGGCCTGTGAATAGATGCTTAAGTCGTTGATTAACAATATTAAGTGGATTTTCAATTTTGGGGTGATCCTTGGGGTCAGTTTAAGCATAAAATAGGTCACACCTCATAATATTCATCAAAATACCCCGAGCCATCGGCCGGGCACTTGCCAGTCCATAGCCCAAGCTCCCCATCCCCTGACCCTCTACCCGGAAGGCCGGGCAACAAAAAACCCGCTCGGCGAACCGGGCGGGTTTGGGGTCGGCCTCGGGGGAGGCTTACTTGCGACGGAACTTGGTGTTGAACTTCTCGACGCGACCGGCGGAGTCCACGAAGCGCTTCTCGCCGGTGTAGGCGGGGTGCGAGTCCATGGT
>JAURFU010000039.1 GCA_030834165.1 Verrucomicrobiota bacterium | reverse complement strand
CGCGTCTCGCAGGTCATGCGCGCCCGCCTCTTCTACCTCCGCGATCGCCAGGGCAAGTCGGCCACCAAGGTCAAAGAAAAGCGCTTCGACCCGACCGAGCACGCCGCCCAGCAGGCTGCTGCTGCGGCCGCCAAGTAAGCCCTCGCCGGCTGCTCCGAAACCCCGCCACCAGGCGGGGTTTTTTGTGCCCGGATCCGAGGCCTGACGAGCAAGCCGACGAAAACAGGGATTTTTGCCTTATTCGCAGAATACAGATTAAGTCATTGATTCATAATGGCTTGTTTTGCGTGTTTTGACCCACCCCTCGGCCGATGGGGATAAATTTTCCCTCCCACCTGCCGGGGAAGGCTTGACTCTCCCCGGCCGCCCTGCGTCCTTGCACATCCGTCTTTTGGAAACCCTCCGAGAGCGTCCACTCACCACCTTCTCCAAACCTATGCTCCGCATCCGCCTCCAACGCTTCGGCACCAAAAACGAGCCGACCTACCGCCTCGTCGTCGCCGAACAAGCCATCCGCCGCGACGGTCGCTTCGTCGAAGTCCTCGGCAACTACAATCCCCGCGCCCGTGGCAAGACCCCCGGCCTGGTGATCAACGTCGAGCGCGTCGACCATTGGGTCAAGCTCGGCGCCCAGCCGTCCGACACCGCGAAGTCGCTCGTGAAGCGCGCGCGCGAAGAAGCGGCCAAGGCCTAAGTTAATTTACACGGCGGAAACGCCCACCCTGACGATGCTTCACCCCGCCACCCGGCGGGGTGATTCATTTGGTGAGATCGCCGAAGGGGCCGGCGCTCAGTTGATCTTATTCCATCCGCCCTGCCCGTCCTTCTCCAGCCGCTGGAAGCCGGCCTGCGCCAGACGCTTGTCGCTCAGGCCCTGCTTCATGGCGCCTTCGCCGTATTTGGTCGTCAGCGTGGGCGATTCGATCACCCGGCGGCACGGCTCCTTCGTCACGGGGTGCGCGGTGAAGTCCGGCGCGTCCGCCGGCAGGTCGACCTCGAACTCCTCGCCCTCGGCGCCGTCAGGCTTGATCACGATGTAGCGGCGCAGAGGCATGGCTTACTTGCGGGAGGAACGCGGGTCGAAGGCGTCGCGCAGGCCGTCGCCGAGGAAATTGAGGGACAGCAACGTGAGCGCGAAGACGACCGAGGGCGAGACCAGTAGCCACGGGCATTCCTCCATGATGTCGGCGCCTTCCTTGATCATCAGGCCCCAGGAGGTCATCGGAGCCTTCACGCCGAGGCCCAGGAAGCTCACGAAGGCCTCCAGGAGCATCACGCCGGGGACGGTCAGGGTCGCGCACACGGCGATGGTCCCGGCGAGGTTGGGGAGGTAATGGCGGCGGAAGATGCCCCAGCGCGACTGGCCCAGCGATTCGGCCGCCTGGACGAACTGCGAGCCCTTCAGCTCGCGGGTCTGATTGCGGATGATGCGGGCCATGGTGAGCCACGAGACCCCGCCGACGGCCAGGAAGATCATCGGGAGGTTCTGGCCGAAGACGACCGTGGCGAGGATGACGATGAGCGTCAGCGGCAAGGTGCTCACGACGTCCACGCCGCGCATGAGGAGGTCTTCGGCGCGGCCGCCGGCTTCCGCCGCGAAGACGCCGTAGCAGATGCCGAGCAGGAGCGCCACGGCGGTGGCGATGAGGCCGACGAAGAGCGAGATCATGCCGCCCTGCAGGAGGCGCGAAAGGACGTCGCGTCCGAGGAGGTCGGTGCCGAGCCAATGCGCGGACGAAGGCGCCATGGCGCTGTGCGCGAGGTTCTGCTCCATGTACGGATACGGCGCGATCCACGGCGACAGGAAGCAGACGGCCGCGATCGCCACGAGGAACCAGCCGGACCAGACCGCCGCGCGGTCCTTGCGGAAACGCTGCCAGCCGCTCTCGGAGGCGAGGGATTCGACGACAGGAGGCTTCATCGGCCGCGGGCCACCTTGGGATTCAGCGCGGCGTTGGCCAGGTCGGCCGCGAGGTTGAGGAAGAGCAGCGCCGCCGCATACACGATCGTCGTGCCGAGGATCAGCATGACGTCGCGGTTGATGATGGCGGTGACGAAGAGACGCCCCATGCCCGGGACGTCGAAGAGCGATTCGACCACGAAGGAGCCGGAGACGAGGCCGGCGGCGGCGGGACCGAGGTAGGTGACGACGGGCAGCAGCGCGTTGCGCAGGGCGTGGACGAACCAGACGCGCAGCGGCGGCACGCCCTTGGCGCGCGCGGTGCGCACGTAGTCCAGCGAACGCACCTCCATCAGCGAACCGCGCGTGAGGCGCGCGAGCGGCGCGGCGGTGATCAGGCCGAGCGTCGCCGCCGGCAGGATGAAGTGTTCCGGTTCACCCCAGCCGCATGGCGGCAGCCAGCCCAGGCCGAGCGCGAAGACGAGCGCGAGGATCGGGCCGAGCACGAACGAGGGCACGCAGATGCCGACGAGCGTGAAGCCCATCGGGACGCGATCCAGCCAGCTGTTGGGCCTTGAGGCGGCGAGCACGCCGACGGGCACGCCGATGAGGACGGCGATGAAGAGCGCGGTGAAACCGAGCGCGCACGAGACGCCGATGCGCGAGCCGATGACTTCGCGCACGGTCCAGCCGGGATACTTGAGCGAGGGGCCGAGGTCGCCCTGCGCGAGGTTGACGACGTAGTTGCCAAGCTGCTTGGGCAGCGGCTGGTCGAGACCGTAATACTCCTCGAGGCGGGCCTTGACCTCGGCGGGCAACGGACGGTCCTTGTCGAAAGGCCCGCCCGGCACGGCGTGCGCGAGGAAGAACGTCGCCGCGACCACCACGAGGAGGACGGGAACCATCTCCAGCAGCCGACGCAGGACGTAAGCCATCAGGGCCTGGCCTCCGCGGCCTTCACGCGCTTCTCCAGTTCTTCGACCGTGGGAGGCGGCGGCAGGCCGGCCTTGCCCTCGGTGGTCCAGCCCATCTTGCGCGCCATGATCTCATACTCCTGCGGGCTGAGCGTACCCTTGGCCTTCAGGCGCGCCTTGCGCTCGTCGTCGTCGTTCTGGAGCCGCTCGTTCAACTGCGCCTGGTCTCGCTTCGAATCCGGCAACAGGGAGCACCCCGCGAGGAACGCGACGCTCGCGAGCAGAAGGGCACGGGGCAGGAGCTTCATCACCGTCTTTCTACTCGGCGAGATCGTACGGGCTCAAGCGCGTACAGGCGGACGGGCCGGCGAAGCGATGACGACGCCGGGCCACCTGGTCGTAGACGAAATCGAGCCAGGAGACCGGCAGGCAGCCGGCCACGAAGGCGAGGGAAGCCCAGCCTCCGCCCACGGCGGCGAACATGGCGCGCACGGCCTCTGAACGGACCAGTCGACGCGAGCCTTCCCAGACGACGATCGTGTCGGGGTCTCCGCCGGGCGGCTCGCCGGCCACGCGGGCGACCTCGCCACGGTTGATGGCGAAGAGGAGACGTCCCGACCCGTTGCGCCGGGCGAACCAGGCGGCCGACCCGTTGCAGAGGGCGCATTCCCCGTCGATGAGCACGATCAGCGGCGCGGCAGGCATGCCTGAGACCCTAACGGGCCGCCCGAGGGTGGAAAGGGGTAATCTTCCGCCGTTCGCCGGCAGAAAGGACCTTTAAGGCCAGCGAAAGCGCTTGTCATGGACCTGCGGCAGTGCCAAGTTGCCCGTCCTGTTGGCCGGAAGGGTATCCAAGTGGCTAAAGGTCGCGGACTGTAAATCCGTTCAGCTTCGCTGTTCGTGGGTTCGAATCCCACCCCTTCCACCAGCAGGACGTCTGAGGCCCCTCCCAAGGGGGCCTCTCCCTGCCTTTATCCCTGAAATCCGCGTTGACTCCGAGGGCCGCCCACGGCTTCCCTACTGACACACATGGCCAACATCAAAGCTAACAAGAAGAGCATCCGCCAGACCGCCCGTCGCGCCGAGCACAACAAGATCGTCCGCACCCGCCTCAAGGGCCTCGTCAAGAGCCTGACCGGAGCCAACGTCGCTGCTTCCGCCTCCCAGGTTGCTTCCGCCGCCGACAAGGCCGCGAAGTCCGGCGTGATCCATCGCAACAAGGCGAACCGCATCAAGGCTCGCCTCGCGAAGAAGCTCGCCGCCGCCAAGAAGTAATGCGGGGTCAGCCCCTCACCGACCCCGTCGCCTCGGCGCCGGGGTTTTTTTGTTCCTGAAGATGTCCGCCCCGCTCCCCGCCTCCATCGGTTTCGCCGCCGGCCTGCTCGGCGAAGAGGCCGTGCGCATGGACGTCCTGGCCCACGGCGCCGGCTGGGTCGCCTTGGCCAAGCCGGGCGGCGTCGCCTTCGAAGAACACCCGTGGCAGCACGGCGCCCCCACCCTGCTCGGCCAGCTGCGCACGCAGCTCGAGGCCGGCAAGCCGGAGATGGTCCGCCTCGGCCTCGCCGAACCCGCCGCGGTCTTCGGCCCCGAACCCGAGACCGCCGGCATCGCGATCCTCGCCGACCGCGCGACGGCCCTCGCCGCCTGGCGTGAAGCCCTCGGCTCCGGCGCCTTCCGCTTCGAATATGAATTCGTGGCGCGCACCGAGGACGCCCCCGAGGACGCCGGCCTCTGCGACCTGCCCGTCGGCATGGACGACTCGCAGGAACGCGCCTTCGTCTCGCACCGCAACGGCAAGCACGCGCAGACCCGCTTCGAACCCGGCCGCGCCTGCGGCCGCTGGCGCGTCTGGGCCGCGCACACGCCCTTCCCCCGCCGCGACCAGGTCCGCATCCACGCCGCGGAGTGCGGCATCCGCATCGCCGGCGAACTGAAGTACGGCCGCTCGGGACGCGTGACGCTCACCGACACGACCCCGAAGGGCCGCCTCAACAAAGGCGAGGACAAGCCGCTGCACCGCGGCCTGCTCCTGCGCGTCGCCCGCGTGACCGGCAAGGTCGCCGGCCAGGCCTTCGAGATCGTCGCGCCTCGTCCCGATGATTTCGCGACGGTCGTGAAGCGCCTCTCGAAAGGGATCTGATCAGGCCTCCGACGGGAACCGGAGCGTGAAACGATCCGTCGTGCGCGCGTAGCCGTCGGGGCTGTTCAGGCGGCCGACCGGCGCATAGCGCGCGTAGTCGACCTTCCACGTCGCCGGGTCGGCGACGCCCTCGCGGACGTGCGCGAGCAGGAGCTCGATCACGACGAGTCGGTTGTCGCCATATCTGCGGATGTCGAGGACGCGCCCTTCGAGGGCCACGGGACATTCGACGAGCCGCGGCGGCCGCACGCGCTCCGAAGGCGCGAGGGTGAAGCCGGCGCGCGGGACTTCGCTCACGCCGGGCGGCAGCGGACGCGCGCACTCGACCATCTTCGCCGCGACGGCTTCGTCGCAGAGGTGGATGACGCACTCGCCGTTGGCCTGCAGGTTCGCGGCGGTGTCCTTGGGCGTGCCGTCGTCGCGGTCGGCAGGGGCGAGCACGGCGATCGCGGGCTCGGTGCCCATGACGTTGAAGAAAGAGAACGGGGCGGCGTTGACCACGCCCGCGGCGTCGACGGTGGTGACCAGCGCGATGGGACGAGGGACGACCAGTCCGGCGAGGAGGCGATACGCCTGCGCGCCGGGATGGGCCGCTAGGTCGAAGCGCACGCTCATGCGCCTGGCGGCGGGTCCTCGCCGCCGTGCGAGACGATGGCTTCGCGGCGGAGGCGGTCATGCCGGTACGACATGATCACGTAGATGGCCACGCCGACGCAGATGCAGGAGTCCGCGACGTTGAACGCCGGGAAGCGGTAATACGGCAGGTGCACGTCGATGAAATCGATGACGTGGTCGCCGAAGAGGCGGTCGCGGACGTTGCCCAAGGTGCCGCCGACGAACAGGCCGAAGGCGAGCTGGCCGCCTTGCAGCTCGCGCAGGAGCGGCTGGCGCCAGCGCCAGACGAGGGCGAGGACCGCGATGGCGAGGAAGACCAGGAACGGCCGGACGTCGTGCTCGGCGCCCAGGCCCCAGGCCGCGCCCTTGTTGCCGACGTGCACGATCCACAGTCGCTCGAAGAGCCTGATCGGCGCGCGGTCCGGATCGCCGCCGAAATAGGCGCCGAACGGGACATGGCGCACGACCAGCAGCTTCGTGGCCACGTCCGCGACGATCGCGGCCACGCAGACCGTCCAGAAGGACCGGTAGGGGCGGAGCCGGGCGAACATCGGGCTCAGGAGTCGCTCGGATCGTCCTCGCCGCCGCCGCCGCCGGTGCCGAAGCCGACTTCGTCGCCGATCTCGCCGAGCGGGTTGCCGCCGCGACGACGATGGGCGCGACGGTTGCGTTCGAGCTCCTTCTGGCCTTCGAGGGAATAACGGGTGAACGGGACGGCGATCAGGCGCGCGGCCGGGATCGGCTTGTTCGTGATCTCACACGTGCCGTAGGTGCCCTTCTTCATGCGTTCGATCGCGTCGGCGATCTCCTTGAGGGCTTCCTGCTCGTTCGAGATGAGGGACAGCGCGAAGTCGCGGTCGGCGGTGTCGGTGCCCGCGTCGGCGAGGTGCTGCGAATAGCCGGAGAGGTCGCCGGCGTCGTCCTTGCCGGATTTCTTGAGCGCCTCCTCGGAGTGGAAGGCGAGCCCCTTGTGGAGCGCGTCGCGCATGTCCACCAGGAGGCGGTAGTAGCGGCGGAACTTCTCGGGGACCTGCTTCGATTCGTCGACGAAGCCTTCGCCCTTGCGGAAGGGGTTGGCGCCGCCGAGCAGGTCGGCGATCGAAGCCGCCGCGATGTTGTGCGAACGATTGCCCTGGGAACGGGCGGCGGCGGCGGCCTTCTCGCGCGCCTTGCGCTCCTCGTCGGGGACCCAGACGTTCAGCTTGGCCTTCGACTTGCTGCGCTTGTCGAGGTAGGCCTTGAGGTCGGCGAGCGTGTAATACTGGAGCTTCGGACGCGGGGCGACCTCGAGGGCGCCGACCTGATGGTGCACGTCGCGGTGCTTGTCGAGGAGCCCCTTCTGGACCGCGTGGTCGACCTTGGGGGCCTTCGCGACCTTGCCCTTGGCGGCCGGAGCGGCCGGGGCGGCCTTGGCGTTCTTGGCCGGCACGACGGGAGCGGCGCCCTTCTTGGCGCCCTTGGCGGCCGGAACCGGCGCCGCCTTGGCCGGCTTCGCCGGAGCAGCGGCCTTGCCCTTCGGGGCCGAAGCCTTCGCCGCCGGCTTGGCGACGACCTTGGGCGCGGGCTTGGCGGCCGGCTTGGCCTTGGCCTTCGGCGCGGGGACGGGCTTCTTGGCGGACTTCTTAGGATCGGGTTTCTTGGACATCGTGAGAGGGGTTCAGAGGGTGGTGTATTTGGCGAGGAGCGCTTCGCGGCAACGAGGAGATACCATACCAAAACGGCCGGCTTCCACAAGTGCGGGCACCCAGCGCCAGGAACGGGGGCAGCGGACGCCTTCGGCTTTGTCGACCTGGAAGGCCAAGGCGGCGCCGGCCTGCGGCTTGAGCTGGACCGAGGAGACGATCCAAAGCTCGGTCAGGAGGGCCTGCTGGGCGGACAGCAGGGCGAAGTCGGCGTCGGCCGGATCGCCGGTGACGACGACGGCCGCCTCGAGGGACTGGCCGATCTTCTTTTCCTGGCGGAGGCGCTCGAGGGGGATGTTGACCTGGGCGGCCAAGGCCTGGATGCGCGTGACGGCGGCGTGCGCGGCCTGGCCGGCGGCGTCTTCCCAGCGGGCGTCGACGGCGGGCCAGTCCTGCAGGTGCACGTTGGTCGCTTCGACATACTCGGCCTTGGCGTGCAGGTGCGACCAGGCTTCGTCGGCGGTGAACGGCACGAACGGAGCGATGAGCCTCAGGTAGGCGCGCAGGACGAGGTCGAGCGCGGTCTGCGTGGAGCGACGCAGCGGGTCGTCGGGCGCGGTGGTGTAGAGGCGGTCCTTCACGACGTTGTGGTAGGTCGCGGAGAGCGTCGCGGTCGTGAAGCCGGCGAGCGCGGCGGCGGCGCGGTGGAACTCGTTGCGCTCGCAGGCGTCGGTGACTTCGCGGATGAGCTGGGCGGTCTCGACCAGCACCCAGCGGTCGACGGGGCTGAGCTGGTCGACGGGGACGGCGTGCTTGGCGGCGTCGAAGTCGTAGAGGTTGCCGAGCTGGTAGCGCAGCGAGTTACGCATGCTGCGGTACTGGTTCGAGATGGTCTCGAAGATCGCGTCGGAGAGCGGGATGTCGCTCTGGTAGTTCTCGGAGGCGACCCAGAGGCGCACGATGTCGGCGCCGTATTTCTTGACGTAGTCGTCGGCGGTCTGCGGCTTGCCGTCGGACTTCGAGATCTTCTGGCGCTTCTCGTTCACGACGAAGCCGTGCGTGAGCACCGCCCGATACGGCGCGGAGCCCTTGACGGCGATGGCGGTCCAGAGCGAGGACTGGAACCAGCCGCGGTGCTGGTCGGAGCCTTCGAGATAGAGGTCGGCCGGCCAGTGCAGGTCCTTATGCTTGGCGCACACGGCGAGATGGCTCGAACCGGAATCGATCCACACGTCGAGGGTGTCGGTGCCCTTGCGCAGGTCCTTGGGCCAGGCGGCCGGGACGGGCGCGCCGGCGAGGACTTCCTCGACGGAGGCGGCCCACCACCAATCGCCGCCGCGTGCGGCGACCTGCTTGGCGACGTGACGGACGACGGCGGCGTCGAGATACGACTCGCCGGTGGAGGGAGAATAGAAAGCCGGGATCGGCACGCCCCAGGCGCGCTGACGCGAGATGCACCAGTCCGGACGGCCTTCGAGCGCGGCGCGGATGCGGTTCTCGCCGGAGGCGGGGATCCACTTCACGTCGCCGACGGCGGCGAGCGCCTTCTGGCGGAGGTCGGCGCGGTCGAGGCCGACGAACCACTGGTCGAGCGCGCGGAAGACGACCGGGGTCTTGGAGCGCCAGCAATGCGGATAGGAGTGTTCGAAGCTCTGCGCCTTGAGGAGCGCGCCCTTCGACTTGAGCAGTTCGAGCACGGCGAGGTTCGCCGGATTCTTGCCGTCGGTCTCGAGGACGGTGAGGCCGACCAACGAGGCGGGCACCTTGCCGTCGTCGGCGTAGGTGCCGTCGTCGCGCACCGGGCAGTAAGGCTCGAGGCCGTACTTGTTGCCGGTCTGATAGTCTTCGATGCCGTGGCCGGGAGCGGTGTGCACGCAGCCCGTGCCGGCGTCGGTGGTGACGTAGTCGGCGAGCACGACCGGCGAGGCGCGGTCGATGAAAGGATGGTGCGGCCGCAGGCCTTCGAGCGCGCGGCCCTTGACCTTGAAGCCATCGGTGGCGCCTTCGAGCGCGCACGCGGCCACGAAGGCTTCGCGCAGGGCGGAGGCCACGAGGAAGGAACGTCCGTCGTGGCGGACCTCGACGTATTCGAGGTCGGGATGGACGGCGATCGCGAGGTTGGCGGGCAGCGTCCACGGGGTGGTCGTCCAGATGACGACGGAGAGCGGGTGCGCGGGCGCGAGCTGCTTGGCGGCGGGATCGGCGACCGGGAAGGCGACCCAGACGGAGTGCGAGCGCTTGTCCTTATATTCGATCTCGGCTTCGGCGAGCGCGGTCTGGCAAGGAATGGACCAATACACCGGCTTCTTCGAACGGTAGACGAGACCCTGCTCCACGAAGCTGGCGAAACCGCCCAGGATCTCAGCTTCATAGGCCGGATCCATCGTGCGGTATTCCGAAGCCCAGTCGGCGAGGATGCCGAGGCGCTTGAACTGGCCGCGCTGCTTCTCGATGTAGGCGGCGGAGAATTCGGCGCAGGCCTTGCGCACGCCGAGGGCGTCGAGCGACTGCTTCTTCGCCTGGAGCTCCTTCATCACCTTGTGCTCGATCGGCAGACCATGGCAGTCCCAGCCCGGGACGTAAGGCGTGCGGAAACCGCGCATGGATTTGTAGCGCAGGATGGCGTCCTTCAGGAGCTTGTTGAGCGCGGTGCCGATATGGACGTCGCCGTTGGTGAAGGGCGGGCCGTCGTGCAGGACGAAGGCCGGCTTGCCGGCGGCGCGGGCCTGGATCTTGCCGTAGAGACCCTGGCGCTCCCAATGGGCGATGCGGACGGGTTCGCGTTCGGCCAGACCGGCCCGCATCGGGAAGTCGGTGACGGGCAGGTTGAGGGTATCCTTGAGCTCTTCGGCCATGTTTGACGTATGAAAGGGGGGTCGGGCGGGGGCGGAAGTCGCCCCTCGGGGTCGGCAGGGTGAACGGGTCGGCAGGCGTGGCAAGGGTGGAGATAGGGGGATGGGCGCCCATGGGCGGGGCGGGATTGACAGCCCGGACCGGAAACGCACGAATGCAGGCCCATGGAAAACATGAAGCCCAAGCTCATCACCAAGCAGGCGGTCGTCATCGACCTCGTCCTGACGGTGGTCTTCTTCGTCTGGATCACCTCGATCCTCAAGAAGCATGTGCCGTGGTCCGAAGCCGGTGAGACCGCCGTGCTCCTGGGCGCCGCCTACTGCGGCCTCTGCCTCGCCGGCGTCTTCTGGATGGCCCTCAACCTCTTCCGCGTCACCCTGGCCGACCAGATGCTGCAGAAGACCGCAGCCGGCAAGGACGCCGCCTAAGCGGTCACTTCGCGGCGGGGACGGCCGTGTCCATCGCCGCCTCGACCTCACGCCGGAGGCTGTCCGCCAGCCGGCGTTCTTCCTGATACTGGGACCAAAGCTTCGCGAGGTCCTCAGGCTTGCCCTTCTCAAAGGCCTCGAGCCAGGTGCCGAAGGTGCGCCAGGCGTTATGGTAGACGGGATTCTGGCGGAGCACTTCGCGGCGTAATCCCTTGAGGCGGGCTTCGACGCTGAGCTTCACGGCGGCCAATTCCCGGTGCTTGGGCAGGTCCGCCCCGGAGATGAGCTGGTCGCCGGCGCCGAGGTCGAACACGAAGCGCGTGATGTCATCGAGCGACTCGGCCGATTCCCGCAGGCCGAGGCTGACGGGCTCGCGGGAAAGCAGGAGCTCCGCGCGATGGAGCAGCCACCATTCCTCGGGCGACTTCGTGACCGCGGCGAGACGCTTGAGCACCGGCTGGCCGTGCGCCGAGGCGATCAGGCCCTTGGCCTGGTCGGCCGGACCGCCCAGCGTGCGGCGCAGGGCGCGCCAGAACAGGAGCGCCTCCCGGTCGGGCGCGCGGCCGGCCACGATCTCCTCGAGCGAGGACGGGATTTCGCGACGGCCTTCGCGATACCAGTAATCGTTCAGCGAAGGACGCAGCTGCGTGAGGATCTCGCACGCGAGGGCCTGGCGCGCCCAAGGCTCGACGCCCGTGACGGGCCGGCCGCCGGCGAGCGCCACGCGCGCCAACCAGGCCTGCGCGGCCGCCTGCGCGGCGCGCTCGGGCGCTTCCTGCGGCGAACCCAGCCGGACGAAAAGCAGCACGGCGCCGCCGACGACGCGGGTCTCGACGGGCGGCAGGCCGGGCACGTCGCCGAGCTCGACGCGGGCGACGGGGCCGGGCACGGGCGGGAGATTGAGCGTGAACTCGAGATGCCGCTGCAGCGCCGCGCAGTGCGCGGCCACGAAGCTCACCTCGGCGACCCGCTCGCCCGTCACCGTCGCCAGGACGGTGTCGTTGGAGAAGACCTGCGGGGGCGGAGGCGGCAGCGGATCGGCCGCGGCCAGCCACGCGCAGAGGCCGAGGACGCTCAGCATGTCAGACGCCGCCGAAATGGCTTTCGTCGACCTCCACCGGCTCGCCGCCCGGGAGATGCAACGCCTCGCCCATCGGCGATTGGTCGTTCTTCCAGACCTCGACGGTGGCCGGGGCCTCCGGGTCGGGCGAGACCCACTGCCAGCGGCCGATGCCGAGGAAGCTCATCGGCACGCCCTTGTCGCGGCTCAGACCGGGGCCCGTGCCGCGGACGAACGGCTTGTTGCCGATGCCGATCATGAGATTGACGATGAGCGCGGTGCCACCGGCGGCGGAGGCGGATCCGGGAGCATCGGCGGAAGCCGGCGCGGCTTCCTCGGCCGCTTCCTCTTCTTCGATTTCCTCGATGACCTCTTCGTCATCGGCGTCTTCGGCCTCCTCATCGGCGGCGGACGGCGTCGGTGCGGAGGCCGTCGCCACCGGCGTCGGAGCCTCGGTGGCCGCGCCCGGAGGATTGGCGCGGAGCGCGCGTACCTCCTCGCGGACCTCGTCCAGGAGGGCTTCGAACTTGTCGGCGGACTTGTCGGCGGACTTCACCGCCTTCTTGAGTTCGTCGCGGACGGACTTCACTTCGGCCTCGAGGGCTTGGGCGGCTTCGGCGCGGGCCTTGCCGGCGTTCTCCGCGGCTTCCTCGGCGTCGGCGACGAGCCCGCGCACCGTGCCGGCGAGGTCTTCGATCTTGGCGTTCAGTTCGTCAAGGGCGTCGGACGAGCCCGCGGCGGCTTCGGCGGCGGCGAGCTTCGCTCCGAGTTCGGCCAAGGCGGCCTTGAGCGCGTTGATCTCGGCGGAAGCCCGCTGGGCGACGGCCGCGGCGGAGGCTTCGGCGGACTTGCGGGCGGTCGTCTCGGCTTCGGCGATGCGACGGTTCATGGCCTCGTTGCCGGCGCGGATGTTGTCGCGCTGCAGGTCGATCTCTTCGGCGAGCCTGGCGCGGAGGCGGGCCTGCTCGGCCTGACGCTCGGCCTTGCCGCCGCCTTCCTGCATCACCGGGATCACCACGATGAGCGACGCGGCGAGGATCGCGCAGATCACGAGGAAGGTGTCGAGGGCGTCGCGCTTATCGGGCATGACGAGCAGGATCGCCAGGACCGCGATGAGGTCGGCGGCGACCAGGAACCATTTTTCTTTGAGCAGCTTCTCGATTTCGCGGTTCATGAGGGTGCGGGGTAAGGTGAGGGCGGCCTAGCGGGGCCGTTCGACGAAGCCGACCTTGCGGTTGACCTTGGAGAGCGTGCGGAAAGCCGTGGCCTGGGCCTGTTCGGCGCCGGCCTTGAGGATGCGGTCGAGCTCGCCGCGGTCCTTGATGAGCTCGTCGTAGCGCAGGCGGACCGGGTCGAGCATCGCGACGACGGCGTCGGCGACGGCCTTCTTGAAATCGCCGTAGCCCTTGCCGGCGAACTCCGCCTCGAGGGCCGCGACCGGCCGGCCGGTGCAGGCCGACATGATCGCAAGCAGGTTGGTCACGCCGGGCTTGTCGGCGCCCGCGCGCACTTCGGCGGAGGAATCCGTCACCGCCGACATGATCTTCTTGCGGACCTCCTCGGGTCGGTCGGTGATGAACACGGTGGCCGCGTGGTTGGGGTCCGACTTCGACATCTTGGCCGTCGGGTCCTGCAGGGACATGATGCGCGAACCGACCTTGGAGATGAAGGGCTCGGGGACCTTGAAGGTGTCCGAGTAGCGGTGGTTGAACTTCTCCGCCAGGTCGCGGGCGAGCTCGAGATGCTGCTTCTGGTCATCGCCGACCGGGACGAGCGCGGCGTTATAAAGGAGGATGTCCGCCGCCATGAGCACGGGATAGAACAACAGGCCGGCATCGACCGACTCCTGCTTGCGGGACTTGTCCTTGAACTGGGTCATGCGCTCCAGCTGGCCGAGCGGGCAGATGCAGCCGAGGATCCAGGCCAGCTCGGTGTGGCCGATGACGTGGGACTGGACGAACAGGCGGCTGCGGGCCGGGTCGAGGCCGCAGGCCATGTACTGGGCGAGGCAGGAGTAGGTGTTCTCCCGCAGCTGGGCGGGGACGTAGGGGACCGTGATGGCGTGCTGGTCGACGATGCCGAAATAGCACTCATGATCGTCCTGCATCCGGCCCCAGTTGAGCACCGCCCCCAGATAATTACCCAGGTGGAGACGCCCGGTCGGCTGGGCGCAGGTCAGGACCACGGGCTTGGCGGGCTTTTTTTCGCTGGTTTCGCTCATTCCGGTCATCCCAGCGTGGCAAGGGCATCGCTCCGCATCAAGCGGATTGGACGCTCGGTGACGCTTGAAAACAAACCAAGGTCGGCCTACATAACACCTCCCCCGCCCGCCCTGACCATGTTCTTCGCCCAGCTCGCCCCTGCCGCCACCCCCGCCGCCGCCCCCGCCGCCGCGGCTCCGGCCCAGTACTTCATCATCGGCGACGTCCGGAACGTGATCGCGAAGGCGCCCGAAGACTGGGGCAGCATCGCCGTGCACGTCATCGGTTACGTCGCCCTGGCCTACGCGGCCGGCTGGCTCGCCGACAAGGTGCTCAGGTGGATCTCCACGAAATTCGGGGAAAGCCCCGTCGCGGGGGCTTTCGTCGCGGCCCTCGGCAAGGCGCTGCCGCTGATCCTGCCGGCCTACGTGCTCCTCTTCCTCCTCAAGGACAACAAACCTTACCTGGCGCACATCGGCTGGCTCGACTTCGCGGCCATCGGCGGCGCCTTCCTCTGCTCCATCGCCCACACCACGGCGGTGTACCACCTGCTCGCCGTGCCGGTCGCCTGGGCCCAGAAGATCGCCGACCGGACGGACAACAAGCTCGACGACATCCTCGTCCCGATGTTCGCGACGGTCATCCGCATCGCGGTGATCCTCGTCGGCGCCTTCAAGGCCATCTCGATCGTCGACCCGAAGTCCTCCGACGCGATCCTCGGCCTGCTCGCGGGCGCGGTCGTCGGCCTGGCCTTCGCCTCGCAGGACACCATCAAGAACGTCTTCGGCGCGGTGATGCTCATCGTCGACCAGCCCTTCACCCTCGGCGACGTGATCAACATCGGCTCGCACGAAGGCAAGGTCGAGTCGCTCGGGCTCCGCTCGACGACGATCATGCTGCTGGACGGCCAGCGCCTCGCCATCCCGAACGGCGACCTCGCCACGCGTCCGATCGTCAACCTGACCCGCCGTGACTTCATCCGCGCGCAGGACATCGTGCACCTCGAGCCCAACACGCCCGCCGACAAGGTCGCCGAGGCCGCCGAGATCATCCGCGGGCTGCTCGCGAACCACGAAGGCGCCCGGCCGAGCCACCCGCCCCTGGTCCACGTGCACGAGTTCGGCGAGTGGGCGGTCAACGTCCGCCTGATGTACTGGTACCATCCGGCCGTCGGCGCCAAGCAGCTCGACTTCAACCAGCAGCTCCTGCTACGCATCGCCGAGAAGCTCCAGCAGGCGGGCATCCGCATCGCCGCGCAGGGCAACCCGCAGAACCGCTGACCTTCCCTCCCATGCCCCTCATCGAAGCCCAGAACCTGTCCAAGTCCTACGGCGCCCTCCGCGCCGTGCGGGACGTCTCCTTCTCCGTCGACCGCGGCGAGGTCGTCGGCTTCCTCGGACCCAACGGCGCCGGCAAGTCCACGACGATGAAGATGCTCACCGGCCACCTCCGCGCCGACGCGGGCGCCGCGCGCATCGCCGGCTTCGACGTCGCCGACGACGCGGTCCGCGCCAAGCAGCACCTCGGCTACTCGCCAGAAGGCGCGCCGGCCTACGGCGAGATGACCGTCCGCGAGTTCCTCCGCTTCGCCGCCGACCTGCGCGGCCTCGCCGAACCGGGCGAAAGCGTCCGCCGCACCCTCGCCCTCTGCCGGCTCGAAGAAGTCGCCGCCCAGGGCATCGACACGCTTTCCAAAGGCTACCGCATGCGCGTCGGCTTCGCCCAGGCGGTCCTGCACGACCCCGAGGTGCTCATCCTCGACGAGCCGACCGACGGCCTCGACCCCAACCAGAAGCACGAGGTGCGCCGCATCCTCAAGGACATGGCGGCCCGCAAGGCGGTCATCGTCTCCACCCACATCCTCGAGGAAGTCGGCGAACTCTGCACGCGCGTCATCGTGATCGCGAAGGGCGAAGTCCGCTGCGACGAGTCGCGCGACCAGTTCCTCGCCCGCGGCGCCGACCTCAACGCCGTCTTCCGCCAGCTCACCGCCTGAACCTCCTCCCATGACCTCCCCTGCTCCCGCCGCCCCCGGCCTCAAGCCTTTCGCCGCGATGCTCCGTCGTGAGTTCGCCGGCTACTTCCGCACGCCGCTGGCCTACGTCTTCCTCGCGGTCTTCAACGCCTTCGCGGTGTCCCTCGCGTTCTTCGTCGGCGGGCTCTACGAATCCGGCGTCGCCAGCCTCGACCGTTTCTTCCTCTACCATCCGTGGCTCTGGGCCTTCCTCGCCCCCGCCGCCGGCGCCCGCCTCTGGGCCGAAGAGCGCCGCCAGGGCACGCTCGAGCTGCTGCTCACCTGGCCGATCACGGTCTGGCAGGCCGCCCTCGGCAAGTTCCTCGCCGCCTGGCTCTTCCTCGCGTGCGCGCTGCTGATGACGCTGCCCGTGGCCTTCACGGTCGGCTGGCTCGGCGACCCCGACTGGGGCGTGATCCTCTCGGGCTACGCGGGCTCGCTGCTCTGCGCCGGCGCCTGCCTCGGCGTCGCGGCCGTCGCCTCCGCGCTCACGCGCAGCCAGGTCATCGCCTTCGTGACCGGCTTCCTCGCCTGCTTCCTCCTCGTGCTCGTCGGTTACGGCGTCTTCGACGAACTGCTCGCCGGCCTGCTCGGACAAAAGGGCCTAGTCATCGGCTGGCGTCAATTCGCCTTTAGGGTGACAGTCGACGACTTCAGGCAAATTGGCCTCTGGCGCAACCTCGAGCCCTTCACCCTCGGCCTGGTCGACGCCCGGCCGGTCGCCTACTTCCTGTCCGTGGCCTTCGCCGGCCTGGGCCTGAGCACCATCATCGTCGAACGCCGCTGAACGCCGCAACCCCAGCCATGAACCGTTCCCAAGCCCTCCTCGCCGCCGCCGCCGTCCTCGCGGCCGCTTTCTTCGTCAACCTCATCTTCGGCGCCGTCGGCGCCCGCGCGGACCTCACCGCCGACCGCACCTTCACGCTCTCGCCGGGCTCGAAGCGCATCGTCGCCCAGCTCGACGAGCCGGTGACGCTCGAGTTCTTCGTCAGCCGCTCCGACGTCAAGCTGCGCCCCTACCTCGAAAGCTACTCGCGCCGCGTCGAGACGCTCCTCCGCGAATACGTCGCCGCCTCCGGCGGCAAGGTGCGCCTCGTCGTGACCGACCCGCGTCCGGACACCAAGGAAGAGCAACGCGCCCAGCGCCAGGGTCTCGCCCCGATGCGCGCCGCCCAAGGCAACGCCTACCTCGGCCTCACGGCCCAGCTGGCCGACACGGTGCGCGGCATCCCGATGCTCGACCCGTCGCGCGAACGCTTCCTGGAATTCGACCTGTCCAAGCTCGTCGCCTCCGTCGCCCGCCTCGAGCGACCCAAGCTCGCGCTGATCAGCTCGCTGCCGATCTCCAACGCCCTGCCGCAGGGCGGCGAACAGTCGGCCGGCCCCGCCGACGCGCTGCTGGCCGAACTGGGCCAGAGCTTCGAGGTCGTGACCCTGAACACCACCGACCGCGCCCTCCCCAAGGACGTCACGGTCGTCGCCCTCGTCCATGCGCACCACATCGACCCGCAGCTGGCCTATGCGGTCGACCAGCACCTGATGAAGGGCGGCGCGGTCTTCGCGGCCGTCGACCCGCTGTCGCGCATCCAGAAGTTCTCGCAGGGCAACATGCCCTTCATGATGGCCCCGATGGCGATGACCGCCGCGAGCGACCCCGCGCTGCTCCGCGGCTGGGGCGTCAACGTCGAGATGGACGCCGTGACCGGCGACGCCGAAGGCTCCGTCGCGATCCGCGGTGCGCGCGGCGACGCGGTCCAGTATCCCGCGGCCTTCGCCGCCGGCCCGGCTTCCTTCGCCAAGGATTCCCCGCTCGTCAGCGACCTGCGCGAGATGGCCTTCATGGAGGCCGGCGCGATCACGCTCATCTCCGGCGCCGAAAGCCGCCTGAAGCTCGAACCGCTGGTGACCCAGGCCGGACCCGGCTTGGGCGCCGTGCCCACGACCGCCGCCAACGCCGGCCCGTTCGAGAAGGTCGCCCTGGCCTTCAAGGCCGACGGCCGTCCGCGCGTGCTGGCCGCCTCGGTCTCCGGCAGCTTTGTCTCGGCCTATCCGCAAGGCGCGCCCGCCCCGGAGCCGGAGGAGCCCGCCCGTCCCGGCGAACCGCCCAAGGCCCCCGCCCCGGCGCCCGCCGGCCCGCACCTCGCGGCCAGCGCCAAGCCCGGCCGCATCCTCGTCGTCGCGGACTCGGACTTCATGATGGATCCCTTCACGGTCCGCCAGCGCCAGCTCGGCGGCCAGGTCGCCACGGAGGCGATCAACGACAACTTCGCGTTCGTGGTGAGCGCCCTCGAGACGCTCGCCGGCAGCGACGAGCTCGTCGGCCTCCGCTCGAAGGGCACTTCGCTGCGCCCGTTCAAGCGCGTGCAGGAGATCGAGCGCGTCGCGCAGGTCCGCTACCAGGCCAAGCTCGACGAGATCGAACGACGCCTCGAGGAGGCCAACACGAAGATCGCGGAGCTTTCCCGCCAGTCCGGCGGCGTCACGGCCAAGGGCCTCGTCATCACGCCGGAGATGCAGCGTGAGATCGAGAAGTTCCAGGTCGAGGCCGACAAGCTCTCCGAAGAACGCCGCGTCATCCGCCGCGGCCTCAGCGAGGACGTCAACTCGCTCGGCCGTCGCCTGCAGGTGCTCAACCTGCTCGCCGGCCCCGCCCTCGCCCTGCTCTTCGGCCTGGGTTACGCCATGATCCGCCGCCGCAAGCTCTCCTGAACCGCCATGCGCAACAAGACCCTGCTCATCGCCACCCTCGTCCTCGGACTCGTCGCCTTCGCCGTCGTCCGCCTCACGCGTGAGTCCGCCGCCCCGTCCGCGGCCCAACCCCCGCTCGTCGATCCGGCCGTGTTCGGCGCCCTGAAGTCGCTCACGGTCAAAGCCGGTCCGCGCAGCGTGACCATCGTGAAGAACGGCGAGACCTGGGCGGTCCAGGAGCGTTTCGGCCTGCCGGCCGACGTCGAGAACCGCCTGCTCCCGCTCATCCGCGGCCTGCAGAAGGCCCGTCAGCACGGCCAGCTCACCGCCAACCCGAAGCGCCTCGAGAAGCTCGGCCTGACCGAATCCTCGGTGACGCTCGTGACCACCGAAGGCCGCTCCGTCGGCATCGAGTTCGGCAAGCAGACCGAAGACGGCCTGGGCAACGCCGCCCGCCTCGCCGGCCAGGCCTTCGCGATCCGCACCGACTTCACCGCGCACCTCGAAGGCGACCCGACCTCCTGGGTCGAGCTCACGCTGTCCTCGGCCAAGCCGGCGGACGTCAGGACGATCGCGCTGGAATGGAAGGACGGACGCGTGGAGCTGAGCCGCAAGGCCGCCGGCGCGCCGTTCGAAGGCAAGGACGCCCCCGCGCTCGAGGAGCTCGCCGCCACGCTGGCCACCCTGCGCGCCGCCGACGCGGTCGCGAAGAACGACCCGGCCGCCGCCAAGGCCACGAAGTTCGTGACGGCCAAGCTGACGACGTTCGACGGCAAGGTCGTGACGACGACGTTCACGAAGCTCGCCGCGGAAAAAGCCGGCGAGCCCGCCAAGGTCTTCCTCTCCGTCGCCCACTCCGACGCCGCCCATCCCGCCAATACGGCGGACAAGCTCGCGGCCTTCACGGCGCCGAGCTGGCTGGCCGAACAGCTCCCCGGCTCCCTCGCCGACTTCCGCAAGGGCCCCGAACAAGCCACCCCCGTGGCGCCGTCTCTGCTGCCTATCCCCGGGCCGGCCCCGACGCCGCCCAGCCCCTTGCAGCCCGGCAAGTAAGGCGGCTTTCCGCAAAAGCCCTTGCCTCCCCCGGCGAGGGCTTTTTTGTGTCCGCTACCGATGGCCGCCGCCGAATCCCAGTCCCTCAGCACCTACCTGCCCGTCCTCGTGCAGGTCGTGCTGGGTCTCTCGATCCCCGCGATCATCCTCATCGCCAGCCACGTCTTCGGCCAGCGCGCCAAGGGCAACTACATCAAGGACAAGGCCTATGAGTGCGGCCTGCCGATGGAAGGAAAGCCCCACCCCCGCTTCGCCGTGAAGTTCTACGTGACGGCGATGCTCTTCATCCTCTTCGACATCGAAGTCGTCTTCCTCGTGCCCTGGGCCCTCGTCTACCGCGAATTCCTCGCCGCCGGCATCGCCATCACGGCCGCCACCGCGGTCTTCCTCGGCGTGCTCGTCCTCGGCCTGGCCTACGAGTTCAAGCGCGGCGCGCTGGAGTGGGAGAAGTAAGCCCGCCGAGCCCGCGGATATTTGTCCTCGACCGAAGGTTATTTGTTTTATAATCAAACGGCGATGAATACCTCTATCGCCTCCCTCCTCGCCCAAGCGACCGGCAACGAAGAAGCAGTCGCCGTCGGCATCATGGCCTTCATCGCCGCCTTCGCCTTCGTCTTTGCGATCATCGGCCTGCTGGTCGTGGTCGGCATGTGGAAAACCTTCGACAAGGCCGGTCAGCCGGGCTGGGCCGCGATCATCCCGATCTACAACCTCGTCGTCATGTTCCGCATCGGCGGACAGTCCGGCTGGTTCGCGCTCACCTACTTCCTGAACTTCATCCCGATCATCGGCTCGCTCGTCTTCCTGGGCATCATCATCTGGAATCACGTCAATATCAGCAAGCGCTTCGGACAGGGCGTCGGCTTCGCCATCGGCCTCGTGCTCCTCGCCCCGATCTTCTGGCTCATCCTCGGCTTCGGTTCCTCGAAGTACCTCGCCGAACAGCCCGCCCAGGCCTAAGTTCGGTCGTATCGACCCCAAGAAAGGCGCCCGCTCGGGCGCCTTTTTCTTTGGCCGTGGACTCGGCGGTCCGGCCCCCTAGGATGAACGCATGAACCTCACCCCTGTGTTCGCCTTCCTCGCCGCCGAAGTCGCCCCCGTCGACTACGGCAAAGTCTTCGTGGTCAGCTTCCTCGCCACGACGCTCGTCGTCCTACTGGCCTTCAGCCTTCGCGGCCTCTGGCTGATCTTCGAGAAAGCCGGAGTGGAAGGCTGGAAGGCCGTGATCCCCGCCTACCACCACGTGATCCTCACGCGCCTCGCCGGCCTTTCAGCCTGGTGGACCTTGCCGCTGCTGCTGGTCATCCCGGTACTCAAGGCCCACGAAAAAAGCGTGAAGCTGCTCTGCCTGCTCCTGCTCTTCGTCTGGTGGGGCTGGCTCTGCCA
>JAURFU010000038.1 GCA_030834165.1 Verrucomicrobiota bacterium | reverse complement strand
AAGCGACGGCGACGGTGGCGTCGATGCCAGCGGCGACGTTCTTGAAGAGGTAGCCGACGGCGACGCTGTCTTCGCCAGCGCTGTTCAGGTTGGCCTGAGCAGCAACCCAGACGTTCGAGGAGCCAACGAGGGCTTCGACCGAGAGGGAGTAGCCGTTGTCGCCAGCGGCGGCGTCGGTGTTGTAGCTGAGGCCAGCGCGGTTGTAGGAGAGACCAGCAGCAGCGGCGCTCTGGGCAGAGGCAGCGGCAGCAAGGGTCGTGAGGGTGAGGATCGGGAGGATATGCTTCATAGCGGGGCCAGTATTGGACCGGGGGAGGGATAAAATCAAGCAGTTATTGCCCAAAATCGTCACACAAGACCCCTCCCCCTTATCCACCCCTATTCACAATGGCGTGTGAATAAAAACTTAAGTTGTTGATAATCAATATATAATGAAAACTGCTTTTCGGGGGTTTTCAAGGGACGGAAAAGAAGGAAATCAGGCACCCCCTATATAAGAGATAGCTTCCAGGCCGAGCACCCCACCCCAACCCGCCCCCTCCTTCGCCCACAGCTGATTTACCTCTCACCCCGCGCCTCACGATCCGGACAACAAAAAACCCGCTTGGCGAACCAGGCGGGTTTTAAGTCGGCCTCGGGGGAGGCTTACTTGCGGCGGAACTTCGTGTTGAACTTCTCGACGCGACCGGCGGAGTCCACGAAGCGCTTCTCGCCGGTGTAGGCGGGGTGCGAGTCCATGGTGACTTCGCGGCGGATGACGAAATGCTCGACGCCGTCGATCACCTTGGTCTCCTTCGACTTCATGGTCGAACGAGCCGGGAATTCGCGGTTCGTGGAGACATCCACGAAGACGACGTTGTTATATTCAGGATGGCCTTCCTTCTTCATAAAATAAGGGGTTTGCTCGGGGTTAGCCCTGACGCGCCTTGTAGCGGGGGTGCGTCTTGTTGATCACGTAGATACGGCCCTTGCGGCGAACTACCTGGCAATTCGGATGACGCTTCTTCAGCGACTTGAGGGAGGAGGAGACTTTCATGGTCGGGAGAGCCGTTTTAATAACGGCAGGTCGGCCAACAAAGGTATCCTGCGCCCGACTGTCAACGGGATTTCCTGTGCTTGTTTAAGGTTTCCTCCGAGGTATGACTAACCCCATGGAACCAAGCGTCCGCGCCGCCCTCCCAGCCGATGTCCGGGCGATTAACGCCATCTATAACCACTACGTCCGCACCAGCACCTGCACCTGGCATCTGACGGAAGAATCCGACGAAGGCCGGCTGGCCTGGCTGAGGGCCCGCACCCCCGCCCACCCCGCCTTGGTCGTCGAAATCGAGGGTAAAGTGGTCGGTTGGGGCTCCCTTTCCACCTATAACACCCGCCAAGGCTGGTCCACGACCGTGGAAGACTCCGTTTTCATCGATCATGCCCGCCATGGCCAAGGCCTGGGCAAGCTCATGCTCGGTGAGCTGCTCCGCCGGGCCGAAAGCCTCGGCCACGAGTCCGTCATCGCGCGCATCTCCGGCGAACAGACGGCCAGCCGACGCCTCCATGCCGCGCTCGGCTTCGTCGAAGCGGGCCTGCTCAAAGGAGTCGGACGCAAATTCGGGCAGAAACTCGACTGCGTCTACATGTTGAGGACCTTCGGCCAGCCCTGACCTTGACAGAGCGGAGGCTAACCCTTTGCTCACCTATCCGCTTTAATGCTCAGGTGGTGGAATGGCAGACACGCTGGATTCAGGTTCCAGTGCCCCTAAAGCGTAAGGGTTCAAGTCCCTTCCTGAGCACCCAAAGCAAGACACGACCCCGGCGACCCCGGGGTCGTCCTTTTGCCTGCGATCTTCGTGTATCTACTAAACAACGACATCATACCCACCCCTGCCCCTCCCCTCATGTCTTAGTGCCTTCCCCCTATCACTTGGAGGATTGTCCCCGCCCGCCGAACCCCCCAGGATGCTCCGCATCCGATGACGGACCTCTCCACATTGCCCGACGTGCTGCCCTGGCCCTTCCTGGTCTGCAGTCGCAAAGGCGAAGTCCTTTTCGCCAACCCGCTCGTCGAACGCGCCGTCGGCCGCAAGGTCCAGGCCGGGACCAACATCGACCTCCTCTTCCTCGAGCTCGAGAACGGCCAGCCGGTCTCGACTCTCCTGCGCTCCGCCGCCCGCTGGTCGGCCTGGAGCGGCATGCTCGAGCTCCGCCACGGAGACCTCGGCGAACCGATCCGGTCCGCCAAGATCATCCTGCAACCCGACCCGAAATTCGACCGCCAGGTCTGGCTGATCTTCGCCGAAGACCCGCAGATCAACGGCACCCCGATCCTCACCCCACGCTCAGGGATGAGCCTGGCCCGCACGTTGATCGAGAACTCCCCGGACTTCATCATCTTCCGCGACCTGCAGGGGCGCATCCTGCACACCAGCCGCAGCCTGGACGAATTCCTCGCGCTGCCCTACCGCGGCTACGGGGCCGACCTCACGCTCGGCGACATCCTCTCGAGCAAGACGGCCGACCAATTCCGGCAGTTCGACGAAGAAGTCGTCCGGACCGGCCAGCGCGTCCTCCACGCCGTGATGCACTTCGAGACGCAGGACCAGCGCTCGCGCCTCGTCCGGGTCGTCCATGAACGCATCAAGGGCGGCGGCGGCCTGCCCAACGGGTTGCTGACCTTCGCGCTCAACATCACGGAGTCGGTGGACGAACATAACCGCCTGCGCATCGCCCTGGAGAAGGCCGAGGAGTTCGCCGCGGCCAAGTGGCAGTTCGTCGCCAACGTCACCCACGAGATCCGCAATCCCATCAACGCCATCCAAGGCCTCTGCGAGACGAACCTCGAGGCCGGCGGGGCGGCCGCGCCCGAAGTCCTCCGCAAGATCCAATCCTGCGCCCGCGAACTCGAGGACACGGTGCGCGACGTGCTCGACTTCTCCCGCCTCGACCGCGGCAACGTGACGGTGGAAAGCATCCCGTTCAATCCGGTGCGCGCCCTCGAGGAGGTCGTGGCGCAGTTCCAGCACCAGGCGGGCCGCAAGGGCGTCGAACTGGCCGCCTTGGTGCGCGCCGACGCCCCACAGTCGGTGCTCGGGGATCCGATCAAGTTCCGCCGCATCATCGCGAACCTCATCGGCAACGCCGTGAAGTTCACCGAGAGCGGGCACGTCCACGCCGAACTCGACCTCGAGGAGCGCAACGGCCGCCTCCGCTCCCTGCTCACCGTGCGCGACACGGGCATCGGGATCCCCTCCGACCGCCTTGAGAGCATCTTCGAACCGTTCACCCAGGCGGACGCCACCACGACGCGCCGTTTCGGCGGCACCGGCCTCGGCCTGACGATCGTCCGCAGCCTGACCCAGGCGATGGACGGCTACATGAAGGTGACGAGCGAGGTCGGGGTCGGCTCGACTTTCGCGGCGACCGTGATGGTCGAGCCCAACCCGACCTTCGTCGCCCCGCCCCGGCCGAACCTCGCGGGGCAGCGCCTCCTGCTCGTCGCGGGCCATCCCCGGGTCCGCCAATGGTTCGCGGACACGCTCGCTTTCTGGGGCGCCTCCTGCGTACAGACACCGACCTACGAGGAGGCCGAGGCGCTCTGGGCCGCCGCGGCCGCCGCCGAACAGCCCTTTGACCGGGCCATCATCGACCTGCCCGACGACGTCAGCCCCCGGCTGCCGGCGTTCCCCCGCGAACAGGTCATCTTGGTCACGTCCTCCGAAGTCGAATTCCGCAGCCAGGCCCAGCTGTTCCGGCCGGTGACGCTCACCGCCCTATGGACGCGCTTCAGCGCCGAACCGCCGGCGACGGGCGACGCCGAACCTTCGCCGGGCAGCCGCCGGGCGACACGCCCCCTCCGCATCCTGCTCGCCGAGGACAACGAAGTGAACCGCGAGGTCGCGAGCGCCCGCCTCCGCCGCGCGGGCCATGAGGTCAGCGCGACGGTCGACGGCTCCGCCGCGCTCGAACTATGGCGCTCCAAGGAATTCGACGTGGCGATCCTGGACATCCAGATGCCCATCATGGACGGACTCGCGGTGGCCGCCGCGATCCGTGACGAGGAGCAGTCCCGCGGCCGCCGACGCACCGCCCTCCTGGCCCTCACCGCGATGACCCAGGAACTCGACCGGGCGCGGTGCGAAGCGGCCGGATTCGACGCCTATCTGGCCAAACCGGTCCGCGGCGCCGAGCTCCTGGAGAAGCTGGAACTGCTCTCGGCCAGCCAGGAAGCCGACCTGAAGCGGATCCGGGAAGACGAGTTCGCCGCGCACCTGGAGAACGCCGAGGACGAGGACGCCGAAGACCTGCGCGCCGCCGCCCGGGCCTTCCTCCGGCACGCCGATGACATCATCGCCCGGCTCGTCGCCGCCCGCGACGCCGGCGCACCGGACGCCCTCGGCCACGAGGCCCACGGCGCCAAGGGCATGCTCTCGCTGATGGCCTGCACCGGGCTCGCCCGGCTGGCCCACCAGATCGAGCGGCAACCCGGCGAGAACGCCGCCCGCGCCCGGACCGACGAGCTCATCGACGGCTTGCGGAAACTGCGGCTGTCCCTACAGTCACGGACAGACCTGAGCGCCGATGGCCAAGCCGAAACTCAAACCCGAGATCAAGACTGAGTCGCTGGTCTCGGCGGCGCCCCGGTGGAACGTGGTCGTGCTCAACGACCCGATCAACTACCAGGCCTACGTGGTGCTGGCGTTCATGAACGTCCTCCGCCTCGGCGCCGCCGAGGCCAAGCGGCTCATGCGGGTGATCCATGCCGAAGGCCGGGCGACCGTCTGGACGGGCGGACGCGAACGCGCCGAGATGCTCTCGCTCGAACTGCAGCAGTGGCACCTCAACTCCTTGCTCGAACAGGATGGCTGAGCTCCGCCTCACGATGACGACTGAGGCGCGCACGGTCCTGACCGACCTGCTGCGTCTCATCGCCCCCGCGGCGGCCCGCGTCACCGTCAACCGCGCCCACGTCCCGGCCACCGACCCGGAGATCGCCGGCTTCTGGGTCGAGACGCTCACGGCCCAGGCCGCCGAAGAGGCCCGCCTGCTGGCCGTCGCCTTCGCCGGGGCCAAGGGCGATCCGGCGGTCATCGTGCTCCCCAACGAGGCCCAGGCCCACGCCTTCCTCCGCGCCCTCTCCGCCGTCCGCCTCGCCTTGCGCGACCTGGTCTTCGCCGACGTGACCGACGCCCAGCTGGAAAACGCCGAAGACCTCGACGACGCGACCTTGCCGACCGAGCAGCGTCATGCGCTGGCCTGCTACGCGTGCTTCGGCCTGCTGCAGCAGTCCCTGATCGCCCAGCTCTGCCCGGAAGCGTTCGATTGAGCGACGAAATCGGTTGAAGGTCCGACGACGAGCCGCAACAAAAGGTCCGTGTCCAGCGGCCTGACCACCTTCTTCTCCGCCATCCGCGCCTTAGGCCGACAACTCGCCGCCCTGCCCCGCCCGAAGCTCCTGCCGTTCGTCGACGTCGCCCGCGGCATGGATGGGCCGACCTTCCGGGCCGACCTTGTCGCCGGCTTGAACGTCGCGCTCCTCGCCTTCCCGATGTCGATGGCCTTCGCGATGAAGGCAGGCCTGCCCGTCTGGTGTGGCCTGGTCGGCTGCGGTGTCGCCGCGGCCGTCGCCCCGCTCTTCAGCGGCTCGGCCAACCTGTCGGCCGGCCCCACCAACGCCTCCGCCGCTTTGCTCCTCGGCGCCTTCGCCACCCTCGGCGCGGTCACGCCTGAACTGCGGGCCGCCGCCCTGCCCACGCTGGTCCTGATGACGGGCGGCTTCCTCCTGCTGGCTTCCTGGTTGCGGCTGAGCGGTTTCGCCGACTTCGTCCCCCGCACGGTGATCTCCGCCTACATCGCGGCGGCGGCGCTCCGCGTCATCGCGCTGCAGCTGCCGACGGCGCTCGGGATGCCGGGAGACCATGCCGGCGAATCCTTGCCCGAAGTCCTCTGGCACGCCTTCCGCATGGGTCGCACGCTGATCAACCCCGAGCTGGGACTGGCGTTGATCACCGGCGTGGCCTACTTCCTCCTGCGGCCGCGTTACGGCGCCGGCAAGGCCATCCTGGGCGCCGTCCTGGTCGCGACCTTCGGAGCCATGCTCGCCCAGAACGTGGCCCACGCCCAAGGCGCGCAGGCGGATCTGGTCGGCTATGTCGGTCAGGCGGCCCAGACGGGCGCCGCCCTCCGTCTGCCCGAATTCTCCGCCCGGACGTTCTCGACGCTCTTCTCGCCGGCCCTGGCCCTCGCGGTCCTCGTGGTGATCGAAGGCACCGCGAACGCGCGTGCCTCGGCCCTCAAGACAGGCCGGCCTTCCGACCTCCATCAGGAGGTCTACGGACTCGGGATGGCGAACCTGGTCTGCGCCTTCACCGGCGGGATGGCGGCCTCCGGTTCGATCAGCCGTTCCGCCCTGAACGTCGCCAGCGGCGCGCGGACGGCGATGGCGTCGCTGCTCTGCGGGCTCTTCATCCTCGGCGCCCTTTTCCTGGCCCGGCCGGTAGTGGCCGTCGTCCCGCTCTCGACGCTGGCGATCCTCGTGATCCTGGCGGAGCTCGAACTGGCCAACCTTTCCGCTGTGAAGCTGATCCTCAGATCCGGCGCGCAGGACCGGACCGTCTTCCTCGTGACGTTCGCCACCGCCCTGCTCGCCCCGCTCGACGTGGCGATCTTCCTCGGCACCGCCGTGGCGGTGGCCTTCTACCTCCGGCAGACGTCCACGCCCGAGGTCGTCGAATACGATTTCTCGGAGTCCGGCGAGATCCTGGAACGCCCGAAAGGCCAGGCCTCGACGGGCATCTCCATCCTCCACGTCGAAGGGAGCCTGCACTTCGGCGCGACCCAGGCCTTCCACGAACACCTCCGCCGCGCCTCGGCCGACCCCAACCTCAAGGTGCTCGTGCTCAAGTTCCGCGAAGCCCTGCACCTCGACGCCAATGGCGTCCTCCTCCTGCGCGACCTGGCCGAGACGCTGAAGTCCGACGGCCGACACCTGATCCTCTGCGAAGCGAAGGCCGACACGATGCGCATCATCGTCAACGCCGGCCTCGACCGGGCCGTCGGCCAAGAGAACGTCTTCCCCTACGAAGATGCCCAGCCGAACCTCGCGCTCGCCCAGGCCGTCCGCCGGGCCCGTGAGCTTGCCGGCGGCGGCCAGGCGGTCCTCCGCATCGTGACCGCCCCGCACCCCGAGCTGCCCAAGCCCGCCTCGGCTTCCGGCGAAGACTGGCAAATCTGAGCACCCCGGCGGTTTTCCGCCCAAGGACCAGCAACGCTTGTCGGTTTTACGGCGGATTTTGAATTCTGGCTTGAAGCCCGCCCCTTGACTCCCCCTTTTGGGGTGGTCTGTTCGCCAGAAAAGACCCCCTCTTTCCTCTCACCATGAGCCACTACAGCGAAATCCAAAAGCACCTCGGCGCCGAAGCCGAAAACCTCCTCGGGTTCAACAACCCGAAGATCAAGAAGGAGCAGATCCACTCCCCCCGCGCGGATTGGGTCGACCACGCCTTCGCCGCCTCGGACCGCAACAACCGCGTCCTGGCCAACCTGCAGCGCCTCTACGGCTCCGGCCGCCTCGCCAACACCGGCTACGTCTCGATCCTCCCCGTCGACCAGGGCATCGAACACTCCGCCGGCGCCTCCTTCGCCAAGAACCCGATCTACTTCGACGGCGAGAACATCGTGAAGCTCGCCCTCGAAGGCGGCTGCAACGCGGTCTGCTCGACCTTCGGCGTCCTCAGCAGCGTCTCCCGCCGCTACGCGCACAAGATCCCCTTCATGGTGAAGATCAACCACAACCAGCTGCTCACCTACCCCAACGTCGGTGACCAGGTGATGTACGGCACCCTGAAGCAAGCCGCCGACATGGGCTGCGCCGCCGTCGGCGCGACCATCTACTTCGGCTCCGCCGAGACCAACCGCCAGATCATCGAGGTCTCCCACGCCTTCCAGCAGGCCCACGAGCTCGGCATGGCCACCGTCCTCTGGTGCTACACCCGCAACAACGCCTTCAAGAAGGACAAGGACTACCACGTGTCCGCCGACCTCACCGGCCAGGCCAACCACCTCGGCGTGACCATCTGCGCCGACATCATCAAACAGAAGCTCCCCGAGAACAACGGCGGCTACCTCGCGATCCAGCAGACCGAGTCCTCCTACGGCAAGATCGACAAGCGCATGTACACCGACCTCGCTTCCGACCACCCGATCGACCTCACCCGCTACCAGGTCGCCAACTGCTACATGGGCCGCATCGGCCTCATCAACTCCGGCGGTCCCTCGGGCAGCAATGACTTCGCCGAAGCCGTCAAGACCGCCGTCATCAACAAGCGCGCCGGTGGCCAGGGCCTCATCTCGGGTCGCAAGGCCTTCCAGCGCCCGATCGAAGAAGGCGCGAAGCTCCTGCACACGATCCAGGACGTCTACCTCACCAAGGAAGTGACGATCGCCTAAGGCGACCGTCACCTCCCGACCGAAGCCCCGGCAGCCGCCGGGGCTTTTTGTTGGCGACTTGCCGAGGCAGGGACAGCACCACGCGCTGTCCTCGTTCGCCGCAGGGCGAACGCAGGTAGGGGCACGATTCATCGTGCACTCTTACTTGCCGCCCTCCGCCAACCGCTATCCGTTTTATCGATACCTGCCGGCCACCTTCTCCCTCGCACCGACCAGCCCCTTCCGTCATCTTGGCCTCATGCCCCTCCCCCAAGGCTTCCGCGAATGGCTGGCGAAGGAATCCCAGCTCTGGCACGAACAAGGCATCCTGCAACCCGGCCAGCGGGACCAGATCCTCGCCCGCTACCCGGCAGAAGCGCCCGGAATGGGCCGCATGGCCTTCGTGCTGCGAGCCTTCGGCGTGCTGCTGCTCGGCGCCGCGGTGCTGCTGGTGATCGGACATAACTGGTCCGACCTCTCGCGCGGCGGACGACTCGCGACGGTGGTCGCCGGCGTCGCGCTGCTGCAAGGCATCGGGCTGTGGCACACGTTCCAAGGCCGCCGCACCGGCTCGGTGCTCGGACACCTCGCGGGCTGCCTGATGTTCGGCGCGGGCATCGCGCTGGTCGGTCAGACCTATCACATGGACGCGCATAGTCCGGACGCGGTGCTGGCGTGGTGCCTCGCCACGCTGCCCTTCGCCCTCGTCCTCGAATCCGCGCTGCTGCACGTCGCCGCGCTCGCCCTGGCCTCGGTCTGGATGATCATGGAAGCGGGCGATTTTGGCGGCGCCTTCAGACCCGGACTGACGTGGCTGCGGCTGACCTTCCTCCTCCTGCTGCTGCCCTCCGCGGCGGCGGCCTACCGGAGCCGCTCGCCGGTCATCGCCGGGGCGGTGGCCTGGGCGCTGGCCGCCGGTTGGTTCACCTACGTCGGACGGGGGGCGGCGCTCTCGGGCTTCGCGCTGCCTCTGGCGCTGGCCGCCCTGCACCCGGCCGGCAACCCCCAAGCCCGCGGTTTCCGCTTCATCGGAGCGCTCGGCGTCACGGTCATCACGCTCTACGCAGGCATGCTGAGCAGGTCCGGCAGCTGGGGACTGGGACTCCTGGACGACCCGGCCCTGCTGGCGCTGACGCTGCTTGCCGTCGGCTGGGCGCTGCGCACCGGATACGAGGAGGGCGACGCTTCCCGCACTTGGCCCGCCTTCATCGCGCTGGGCACGCTGGCCCTCGGACTGGGGCGTGAATGCGGACTGACTTCGGATGTCGCCGTGGCGCTGACCAAGGCGCTCGCCAATCTGCTGACCATCGCGACTTCCGTCTGGCTGATCCGCACCGGGCTCGCCGAAGGCCGGCTCCGCCCGTACGTCTACGGTTCGCTGGTCTTCCTCGCCTGGCTGACGGCCCGCTACGTCGACATCGCCCAGGACTTCGGGATGCTGGGCACGGCCGGCTTCTTCGCCGTCATCGGCGCGATCCTTTTCGCGCTCGCGAGGTTCTGGCGTACGCAGAAGGAAGGCTTCGTTTCCGCCGTCGACGCGTCCTGGAATCCTGCGTGGCTGGACGCCGCCTTCGCCCGCCTGACCAGCCGAGCCCGCCCGATCCTGCTGGCGGGCGCGATGCTGCAGGCCGCAGGCCTGCTCTGGATGGCTTGGCATCACAGCCGCCCCGCCGAGACCGGGCAACGCTTCCTGCTGCGTTGTCAGGCGCTGGACCCGCGGGACCTGATGAAGGGAGAATACGTCATCCTCGGCTATGAATTCTCACGTCCCGGCCCTGAGGACATCGCCGGACTCAACAAGGAGTGGGGCGAACTGCACGGACCTGACCGAGCTAGCAGCCTCCGCGAGCCTTACTGGATGCTGCCGGACGACACGGAGATCTACCTGCCCTTGGTCGTCGACGCCCAAGGCGTCGCCCGCGCCGGTCGGCCGACCTTGCGACGCCCCCCGGCCGGAACTTATCTGCGCGGTCACGCGGGCTCCCGTCGTTTCGGCCTGATCCGCTTCGGCATCGAGGCCTTCTACGTGAAAGAAGGCGAAGGCAAGGGCTGGGAGGAACTGCGCAACCAAGGCCGGCTCGTCGCGGAGATCGGCGTGCTGCCGGACGGAAGGGCCGGCCTGGTCGGCCTGCGCAAGGCGGATGCGAGCCTGACCCAGGCCGCGCCGTTCCATCGGCTCGAACAGCATTTCTACTCAGGCAAGGAAGCGTGGGCGCAACGCCGCGTGCTCAAATCCCAGGCGGAATTCGAAAAGGCGCTGAGCCCGGCGCGCGTGATGGGACCTCCGCCCCGGCTGCCGGACTTCTCCAAGGAGGTGGTGCTGCTCATCAACGAGCCGGAGACGAACCGGGAGACGCGCATCACGGTGACTTCCGTCGAACGTTTCGGCTCCTCCCTCATCGCCCGTTACCGGATCACGACCGGGGCAAGCGTGAGCCACCGGACGCGGCCTTTCGAGGCGATCATCCTCGAGCGTGGCGATGCCACGGAGGTGACGTTGCTCCGGGAGGGCGTCCCCGGCGACGCGACGATGCGGCTGCCGCTGCGCTGAAAACAAAAGGCCCGGCCCCCTCACGAGGGCCGGGCCTTTTCCGTGGCTCCCTGTGCTTACTTCGCCGGAACGAGATCAGCCTCGGTCAGCATGGGCTTGCCGACCTCGCCGCGCAGCGCCTTCACCTGCTCGGGCGTGACGGCCGGAGCGGAGTTGCCGAAGCTGTTGCGGACATAGGTCAGGACGGCGGCGATCTGCTCGTCGGTCTGATGCGGCAGCGCCATCATGGGCGCAGGCGGCGCATGCTTCTTGCCGGAGACGGTGATGGGGCCCTGCAGGCCGCGCAGCTGGATGCGGATGAGGTTCTCGACCGGTCCGTTCACCCAGTTGGACTGGGCGAGCGGCGGCGCGATGACGGTGCCTTCGGCGTTCGCACCGTGGCAGGCCATGCAGGTCATGAAGGCCTGCTTGCCGGCCGCCATGACGGCAGGATCGACGTTCGCGACCGCGACGGCCGCGACGGGCTTGATGGTCGCGATGTCCAGCGGCTTGGGCTCGGCGGCCTTGGCCTTCTTCGGCTCCTTGTTGAGCGTAGCGAGCCAGGCGACGATGTCGCGGACCTCGTTCAGGGTCAGGGCGTCCATCGCCGGCATGCCGGAGACGGGCGCGCTCATGGCCTTGATTTCCTTGCGGGCCACGCGCCAGCGGTTGCCGGCTACGTCGACGTCGACGTGCTCCTTCTCCTCCTTGATCAGAGTGCCGACCAGGGCTCCGCCGTTGGCGAGCTCGAGGTTGACGGTGCCGTAACCCGAGACGACGACGGCGCCGGCGTTCACGACGGATTCGAGGAGGTAGCGACGGTCGCCGCGCTTGGCGACGCCGGCGAGGTTCGGGCCGGCTTCGCCGCCGGCTGCGTGCGCGTCATCCGAAGCACGGTGACAGCGCAGACACTGGCCGGCCGGAAGAGCGGTGAAGAGCGCGAAGCCGTTCTTGGCGTCGCCGCCTTCGAGGGCGGGCATCCACTTGGCGAGCTTGCCGTCGCCGCCGGCGATGGCCTGCTGCGTCGCGGCGAGGGCTTCCTTCACGGCAGGCTCGGCACGCTGGGCGGCGGCTTCGAGGAGTTCGATCGCGGCGGGCGAGACGCCCTTGGCCTGCTCGAGCGCCTTGAGGCTGCGGACGAAGAGCGTGTCGACGCCGGCGGCCGGCAGTTTGGCGAGGGCCTTCCAAGCGCCCTGACGGCGGGCGGCGGAACCTTCGCCGGCGGCCTTGGAAAGCTCCACGAGGCCCTGCGCGGGATTCAGGTGGGCCAAGGCGCCGACGGCGACCATCGCGACCTCATCCTGCTTGTCCATGGCATACTTACCCGCGACGTCGGCGAGGTCCGCCGGCTTGCGCTCGAGCCAGAGCTCGAGGGCCTTGGCGCGCGCGGAGCCGCTAAGCTTGGCGTTGGCGACCAGGCCGGCGAGGAGGTCGTTGGAGAGCGAGGCGACCTCGAGCTTATACTGTTCGACGAGTTCGAGGGAGGCGCGAAGGATTTCCGACTCGCCCTTCAGCAGGGACGGCAAGGCGGCGCTGAGGCTGGCGCGCAGCTCCATGGCGTCGCGGGCCGGCAGCGGGGCCCAGTGGCCGGTCGACTGATCGACGGGATACGGATTGGTCCAGAGGGCGAGGAGACGCAGCGCTTCGGCGCGGGCTTCTTCCGGGAGCTTGGCGTTGGCGGCGATGGCGACGACGCGGGCGGCGTTCTTCTCGCCGCCGAGGCGGAAGGCGCTGTGCGTCAGGCGACGCAGCATGAAGGTCGTCCATTCGCGGAAACCGAGGTCGTCGATGAGCGCGGCGACGGCCGGGCGGCCGGCTTCGAGACCAAGGTCATGGACGGCGCGGATGGCTTCGTCGGCGACGACCGTCGACTTGTCGTTCACGAAACGGGCGGCGGAGGCATCCAGACGGCGACGCAGGGCGATGACCGCGGCGAGGCGGACGGACGCATGGTCATCCTTGGCGACGGCGTCGAAGGACTCGGCGCTCTTGCAGAGATGATCGATGGCGAACGAGCCGGCGTGGCGGAGCACGGGGTCGGCGTCGGCGTTCTCCTTGAGCATCGCGAGGACCTCCGGGAGGAACTTGTCGGCGCCGAGACGGGCGGCGGCGATCGCGGCGAACGAGCGGACGCGGGGCGACGGGTCGAGGATCAGCTTGCCAAGCGGAAGTTCGTTGCCCTTGAGCGGGGCCTCCTCGAGCGCCTTGACGGCCTGGGCGCGGACTTCGGCGTCGGCGTGCGCGAGCAGCGGGACGAGCCGGCGGGCGGCGGCGGCGCGGTCTTCGAGCGAGGCGACCGGGGTCGGACCCTTCCAAGCGGAACCGGGAGCGATGGCCGCGCCACGGCGGGCGAGGATGCCGAGACCCCAGATGCCGTGCACGCGCTCGAGGGCGTTGGCGGACTTGGTGGCGGCTTCGAAACGATCCGCGGCGTCCGGACGACGGGTGAGTTCGATCTGCGCGCGGAGTCGCACGCGCTGGTCGGCGTGCGCGAGGAGACCGGCGAGCTCGGCGGAGGACGCCTTGTTGATCCCGCCGTTGATGAGCGCGGCGACGGGCGCGACGGACTCGGGCTTCATCATCTTGTTCGCCTCGAGGGTCACGAGGCGTCCGGCCTGGTGGGACTCCCAGCCGGTGATGAAGTCGGAGACGACGAGGCGACCCTTCCAGTCATACTCGACGTCGGTCGCGGCGACGCCCCAGAGCAGCTGGTGCGAGGAGGTCATCTTCATGCCGGCGCCCGCGGGCTCCATCTTGAAGGACCAGATGCCGGAGGCACCGGCGGAACCGCGGTAGTCGCAGATATGGAAATGACCGGCTTCGGATTCGAGGAAGCCCGCGCCGGGGTGGTAGGTCAGACCGGAAGGACCGGAGCTGATATAGGCGGCGGGCGGGATGATGAAGGCCGGCTGGACGGGATTCTGGAGCTCCCAGACCTTCTCGGTCATCCAGCGGGAGAGCGGACGCTGCTCGAGGCCGATCGAGCGGTGGAAGGTATGCATGGCCTGGTGCTCCATCTCCCAGCCGGAATCGGCGCCCTCGACAACGTAGACCACGCGGGCGGCGTCGCCCTGGTCGGAGTTATTGTCGACGGAGAACGCGTTGCCGAAGTCGTCGAAGGCGATCTCCTTCGGGTTGCGCAGGCCGAAGTGGACGACTTCGAAGTCGGTGCCGTCGGGTTCGAAGCGGAAGACCGCGCCGCGGTTACGGGAGTCGTATTTCTTGCCTTCCTTGGTGGTGAGGTTGAAGCCGCGGTCGCCGATGGTGCCCCAGACGCGGCCGTCCGGACCGATGGCGAAGCCGTTCATGTCGTGGCCCGAAAGCGAGATGCGCACGCCGAAGCCGTCTTCGATGACCTTACGGCCCGTCTCGGCGCCGTCTTGCTTGCCATCCTGGAGCATCCAGAGCTTGGGGATGCACGCGAAATAGACCGTGTCGTCCCAGGCCATGACGCCGGCGCCGGTGCCGTCGAGGACGTCATTGAAGCCGCCGGCGAAGACCTTGTTCGTGGTGAAGGTGCCGTCGGCCTGCTCGCCGCCGACATGGCGGATGAGCTCGGACTTGGCGGTCATCCATTCGTGCGAACGCTTGGCTTCCCACTTCTTATGCAGGGCGAGTCGGTCCGCGGTGGTGGCCGCGGCGAGGTCGTCGTGATACCAGTAGAGATGGTTGCGGTCATCCTCGACGCCGAAACGGAAGCGGTGCGTCTCGGCCACGTAGACGGAGCCGTCGTTCGCGAAGCCGATGGCGGTGGGCGAGGTCACGCCGGTGACCTTGCGGTCGGCGGAGACCTTGAAGGTGGCGCCGGGGACGAGCGCGGCGCTGCCTTCGCCGGCCACGCGCACGAGGCTGCCGTCGGCCTTGGGCTTCGGACGACCGCCCGCCGGGAACTTCGGCTTGGCGTCGGTCGAGAACAGGAAGTGGTCGGCGGCGATGAGGCCCCAGGCGCCGACATGCTCGTCGACGATGCGGATGACGCCGGCCTGGCCCTTGAATTCAGCGATGTCCCAGACGGTCTCACGCAGGGTCAGGTCGTTCGCGCCGGTGGCCTGACGGACCACCTTGCCGCCGACGAGCAGCTGGACGGCGGTCTTGCCGGGATGGTTGCCGCCCGCGACCAGGAAGCCGAGGTAAGGATGGGTCAGCTTCATTTCGGGCGAAGTCAGCGTGCCGGTGGCGGCGTCGCCGCGATGGCCGGAGCAGACCAGCGCGTTGCCGCCGTAGTTGCGGAACTCGCCGTTGACGCCGTCGACCTTGCCATGGGCGGGAGCCAGGCCGAAGCCGGTGCCGGTGGCCTGCCAGCTGTCGAAACCGTCGCCTTCGAAGGCTTCGATGACCTTGGTCTCGGCCGACAGGACGGACGCGCCCAGGCAGAGGGTGAACGTGGCGAAGAGGGAGGATTTCATAGTGAAAAGAGGGGGTCACCCCAGCAAAGGAGATGTTCCCCGCAGGTCGAGCGTGGCTTCCAAAAACTTCCGTTTAACCGCGCACCGCGTGCAGGACCTGGAACTTCGCCCCGAAATGCGCCGGATGCGTCAGGGCCCGCAGGCGGCCCGTGGCCTCGGGGTCACCCGAAGACGCAATCCGTTCCATCTCCGCGGCGGCGTATTTCACGAAAAAAGCCTCCTGCCGGTCGAGACGGACATTCCGGAAACCAGCCGTCGCCAAGACCGGCTCAAGCCGGTCCCAGAGCACGTGGCAGGTGAGGTCCTGCGAACCGAGGTTCTCGAGGATCGCACCGGAAAGCTGATGGCTCCGATAGGCCCGAGCGGTTCCGGCCGGGGACGACTCGAGGCACTGGGCGACGGTCTTGCCGTAATCGAGCAGGATCACCGCCCCGCCCCATCCTCCGGCGAGGAGTTTCCCGAGGAGATTTTCGGCGGCCAACGGGGCGTCGAGGACCCAACCTTCCTCCGCGGCCGGCAAGCTCGTGGCGAAATCCGCCGCCCGCTTCGCGGAGAAATCAGGCAGCGCTTCGACGGTCAGCTCCGCGCCGTCGACGCGCACGCCCAGCTCCCGCCAGGTTCCTCCTTGGAAGACGAAGCGATGGAAAGGCTGCGCATCGAGGAGCTCGTTGGCCACGAGCACGCTGCGCGCAGGGAACTCCGGCTCCGCGCCGAAGCGGACGGTGCGCAGTTCGGCGAAACGCGACGCGACGCCGGCGTAATGGGTCTGACCCGGCTCGGCGCCGACCTCCACGAGGGCATGCGAACTCAGGTCGCCGACGAGCGATCTGGCCGCGCCGGCGATGAGCTCGCCGAACATCGGCCCGAGCGCCGCGGCGGTGGTGAAATCGGTGCCGCCGGTCTTGCCCACGCGCGCACGCTCGGCGACGTAATAACCCAGGCCGGGCGCGTAGAGGGCCGCTTCGACGAGGCGCGCGCACGGGACCACGCCGCCGCGGGCCTCGCGACGGAGCAAGGCGACGATGGCGTCATGTCGGGCCGAGGGCTCCACGGCAGGAGCGTTATGCGGTCTTTTCCGCTCCGCCAGACGAATCGGGATTGAGCCGCCCGGCTAATTGGGCTGACTGCAGCCAGATGATCCTCGCGATCGAAAGTTCCTGCGACGAATCAGCCCTGGCGCTCTTCGACCCGGCCCGCGGACTCGTGCGCGAACTGATCAGTTCGCAGGCGGCGGAACACGAGAAATACGGCGGCGTGGTCCCCGAACTGGCCAGCCGCATGCACCTTTCCGCCCTCCCCCTCCTGCTGGCGGATTTCCGCGAGGAACTGGCTCAGGCCGAGACCATCGCCGTGACGCGCGGCCCCGGTCTGCTACCCTGCCTGTCCATGGGCGTGACCCTCGCCCGCTCCCTCGCCGTCGCCCGCGGCCGGCCGATCGTCGGGGTCAACCACCTGCGCGCCCACGTCCACTCCCCCTTCATCGCCGTGCATGCGGCGGACCCGGCCGGCTTCGCCGCCGCCCGCGCCGCCCTGCTCCCGCACCTCGCGATCGTGGTCTCCGGCGGCAATACGTTGCTCGTGAAGCTCGACGAACAGCTCCGCCTCACGGTCGTCGCGCGCACGGTCGACGACGCCGCCGGCGAAGCCTTCGACAAAGGAGCGAAACTCCTCGGCCTGCCCTATCCGGGCGGCGCGCTCATCGAGAAGCACGCCTTGCAGGGCGATGCCCGTAAGTTCGTCTTCCCGCGCGGCATCCCCGAGAAGGCCGACCTCCGCCTCAGCTTCTCCGGATTGAAGACCGCACTGCGCTATCAGCTCGAAAAGATGTCCGATGCCGACGTCGCCGCCGCGCTGCCCGACCTCTGCGCCGGCTATCAGCACGCGATCATCGAACAGCTTGCGTCCAAGGCCGGCGCGGTCCTCGACCTCGGCGGCTACAAGTCCGTCGGGCTTTCCGGGGGCGTGGCCAACAACCGCACGCTCCGCACCCGTCTCACGAACGCGGCGCTTCAACGCGGGCTGCCGATGCTGGTCGCCGAACCCAAACACTGCGGTGACAACGCCGGCATGATCGCCTTCGCGGCCTGGGCGGACGTCGGTCTGCCCGTCGACGGTGCGGCGGTGCCGGCCGCGAGCCTGACGGTCGATCAGGTCTAGGCAGCCTGCTTCACCAGCTCCGTGAAGGCGCGGAACTGCGGGTGCGTCGCATCCCCGAGCAACGCATAGAACACGGTCTCGGTCGGCAGCACGTGCGCTCCCGCCGCTCGCAAGGCTTCCAGGCAGGCCCGGCCGTCATCGGCCCGTCGGCCCGTCACGGCGTCGGACAGGATCGTGACGCCCATGCCCTCGCGCAGGGCGTCCATGGCGGTCTGATAGACGCACACGGGAATCTCCAATCCGCAGATCAGGAGCTGGCTGACTTCGCCCTTACCAAGGGCTTCCGTCAGGCCGGGCGCGCCGAAGGCCGAGAAGGCGGTCTTGCCGACGACGGCGCGCCCTTCCCCGGCGGCCAGCAAAAGGTCCGGATGGGTCGGCCCGAGCTTGGCCGGGACCTGCTCGGTGAAGATCACCGGGACTCCCACGAGCTTGGCGGCCGAGGCGGCCAGGAGACAGCGCCGCAGGCAGGCCACGCCCTCGGGCATGGCCTTCAGGAAGGTCGGCTGGACGTCCACGACGAGCAAGGCGACGCCAGCGGCAGGGGTTTCGGACATGCCCGGCAGACTGTCCGGGAAGGCCAATAAGTCAGCCGCAAACCGCCGTGAATGGGGTTGCCCGCCCCGCCTCGCCCGACTTGTCTTAGCCGTCATGGACTGGCAGGTTAAACCCATCGCGCGCGTCTGCGCCGCTTCCGGCAAGGAACTCCACGTCGGCGACCTCGTGACGTGCGTCGTCTTCAAGCCCGTCGGCGGCAACATCGAGCGCCTCGACGTGCTCAAGGAACACGCCGCCGCTTTCAAACCCGAGGGCATCCTCCTCGGCCGCTGGACCCGCGAGGTCAAGGAACGCGGCGAGGAAGACCAGGCCCAGCGGGCCCAGCTCCTCGCGTCCCGCGAGGAGTTCTTCCTCTCGCTTTACGAGGACCCCGCCGACCCCTCCGGCGACAAGGGCGTGCTCAAGCACATCCTCGCCATGCTGCTGGAGCGCAAGCGCATCATCAAGCAGGTCGGCGCCGCCGCCGAAGGCCAGCTGACCTACGTCCACGCCGCCACCAAGCAGACCTACCTCGTGCCGGTGGTCGACCTCCAGCCCGCCCACATCCTGCAGGTCGGCGCGTCGCTGGACATGCTCGTCGGCTAAGCCTTCCCATGCCCCCTCTCCGCCTCCTGGCCGCCCTGGCCGTCCTGCTCCTCGCCGGCTGCAAGAACCACGACATCCCGGACGAGATCGCTTCGATCTTCGTGGAGGCATCCCCGTCGCTCAGCCCGGCGATGAAACAGCAGGTCCGTCTGCCGGTCAGCCAGCTCGCCGTCTCGGTGATGACGCGCCCCCTCGTCCCGGCCGAGGAGATCCTCAACACCCACCCGGTCACGAGCGGCGAGCCTGACCTGCGTCAGGAGTTCCTGCTCGTGCAGCTCGACCGCAAGGCCGCCGTCGACGTGATGAATTACACCAAGGAGGCCATCGGCCGGCATTTCGTCCTCGTGATCAACGACGCGGCCGTCGGCATCATGCCGATCGACCATCAGATCACGGACGGCAACCTGATGTTCCACGTCGAGAAGAAAGGCCTGACCAACACCCAGGCGGTGATGGACATCAGCCGACGACTCAACGTCTCCGCGCTCAAGCTCCGCAAGATCAAGGAGTCCGAACGGCCGTGAGCCAGCGGACCCGCCTCGCCCTCCTCATCCTCGGCCTGGCGTCGGTCCCGCTGTCCGCCACGGAAGTCGTCTGGCCGACGACGCTCGACCTGGGCGCCGTCCGCTCGGCGCAGGACTACCTCCAGCCGACCGTCTCCGGACGACTCGAATCGGCCACCTTCGGCATGGTCCGCGAAGAGGGCCAGCGCTTCCATGAAGGCGTCGACATCCGCCCCGGACGCCGCGACGCCGCCGGCGAGCCGCTCGACCTCGTGCGCGCCGCGATGGACGGCCAGGTGGCCTACGTCAACCCGCACGTCAACGGGCCCTACGGGCGCTACGTCGTGCTCATGCATCCCGGCGCGGAGCTCCCGGTCTATTCGCTCTACGCCCACCTCGCCTCGGTGGAGCCGACGGTGCGGCTCGGCGCGTTCGTGCGCCGCGGGCTCACGCTCGGTCGCATGGGCCGGTCCTCCGCCGGCGCCACGCCGATCACGCCTGACCGCGCGCACCTCCACTTCGAAGTAGGCCTGCTCCTCTCCACCGGCTTCAACGCCTGGTATGCGGCGCAACCGGACAACCGTAAGAGCCCGAACCAGCATGGTCTTTTCAACGGTCAGAACCTCATCGGCATGGATCCCCTGCCGCTGCTCAGCCAACGCAGCGCCGACGTGCTCGCGCTGCTGCGTCGGCAGCCGACGGCCCTGACGGTCGTGCTCCGCGCCGCCAAGACGCCTGATTTCGTGGCGCGCTACCCGGCCCTCGCGCGCGGTGAACACGCCAAAGCCGTCGGCTGGTATGTCGAGTTCTCCTGGCAAGGGATGCCGCTCCGCTGGACGGCCCTCGAAGCCGGCAACCCTCGGCTCCCGGCCCAAGGCTGGCAGATCGCCGAAGTCGACGTGACCCAGCGCCCCCTGCTGATCCGGCGCAAGCTGCTCGCCGCCGACGGACGCAAGCCCGGCGAACTGCTCACGCAGAACATCGGCATCCTGCTCTCGACGGCCCGCTGAGGAGGACAGCACGCGGTGCTGTCCCTACCTTCGTCTCACTGCCACCCGAAACTCAGCGCCCGTCAATTGAGACCGGGGTCCTCGGGCGAATCCGCCTCGAGCCGCAGGTCCGGACGGTGCGCCGCGAGCAGATGCTTCCACAGCGCTTCGCCTTCGAGGTCGGCGCACGCGAAGTCGAACGGACAGACGACCCAGGCGTTCATGCGCAGTTCGTTCTCGAGCTGCCCGGGCGACCAGCCGGCATAACCCACGTATGCGCGCAGGGCGAAACGGCCCTCTTCGGCCAGACGCACGGCCTCTTCCTGGTCGAGTCCGAAACGGACCTCCGGTGCGGCGTCCGCCGGGAAGCACCAGCCCCCGAAGGCCAGGCGATCCGTGGCCACGGGTCCGCCTTCGAAGAGCGGCACGCCTTCGAGCGGCGCGAGGTTCACCGCGGCGTCGATCTGCCCGAGCTCGCGGCCTAGCGGGCGGTTGATGATCACCCCGAGCGCGCCGTCCTTGGCGTCATGGGAATGCAGCAGGACGACCGTCTCGCGGAAATGGTCGTCGCGCAGCTGAGGATGCGAGACCAGCAGCCAGCCGGCCAACGTTCGCGGCGTCCGCGCCATCAGCGCTCGAGGCGCGTGACCTTCACGCCGGCCTGGCCGAACATCTCCGCGACGAGCGGGTCGTTCTTGTAGTCGTGACGGTAACGCACCTCGGTGATGCCGGCGGCGGCCAGGATCTTCGCGCAGTTCACGCACGGGAAATGGGTGACGTAGCAGATCGTGCCCTGCAGGGAGACACCGCGCTTGGCGGCGTCGGCCACGGCGTTCTGCTCGGCATGCACGGTCGCGAGCTCATGGCCGTCGCGCACATGGGAGTCGTGCGGAGCGCCCGGCAGGAAGCCGTTGTAGCCGGCGGCGACGAGGCGGTTCGGGTGCTTGCCGGTGGAGACGATGATGCAGCCGACATGCAGGCGTTCGCAGCTGGAGCGGGAGCTGACGAGCACCGCGGTGGCCATGAAGTATTCGTCCCACGACGGACGAGCCCCGCCGTTGACGAGGGCTTCGAGCTGTTCGGCGAGTGACTTGGGTTGGCTCATCGCATCCACAGGCTGTCAGCCGGCACCCATCCGAGGCAAGTGGCAGTTACGCACAGGATCGTCGCCAGGAGCATCAGGCCGGCCGCCCGGCCCAGAAACGGCAGGAAATCCGCCGGTTGCGCGGCCTTCCGGAAGGCGAGGTGCTGCAGATGGCCAGGGGC
>JAURFU010000037.1 GCA_030834165.1 Verrucomicrobiota bacterium | reverse complement strand
TCCCGCCGAATCGACGGACGGAGAGTTTAGTTTCGAGTAGAGACCAAGGTGGCGGCGGTTAGCGGCTAGCGGTTGGCGGTTAGTGCTCCTCTTCGGTCACTTACCCCTGCCTCTTCTTCGATTCAGTCATCGATTCAGTCCTCTGTCATCGATTCAGCCATCAGCTCTTACATTCATACCTCAGGCCCTCGTGTCCTCCACTCTTGCCCCTGCCCTGCCAATCCCTACCGTCAGCGTCATGTTCGCGTGGCTTCGTTCCCTCTTCGCTCCGAAGTCGGCCCCTGACCTGAGCCAGGCGCCGGATGAGCCGTCGCCGTCCGAGCGCGTTCCCTCCACCCGCCCGGCCAACCAGCAGGGCTGGATCGGGGTGGATCTGGACGGGACGTTGGCCGAAGCGACCGCCTGGCAGGGCATGGATCATATCGGTCCGCCCGTCCCGCTGATGATGCGCCGCGTCCGCCAGTGGCTCGACCGAGGCCTTCGCGTGAAGATCATGACGGCCCGCGCCGGCGATCCCGTGGGCGTCGCCGCCACGCAGGCCTGGCTCAAGGCCAACGGACTTCCGGAGCTGGAGGTCACCGACAAGAAGGACTTCGGGATGATCGAGCTCTGGGACGACCGGGCCATCCAAGTCGTGCAGAACCGGGGCATCTGCTTCCTCGGCACGTCCTATTTCGCCCGCCCCAAGGCCCCCATCCTGCCAGATGAGGTTGCGGAGCGGACCTTCATCCTCGTAGGTTCGGAACCGAAGACCCCTCCCCAAGGTCCCAAGCACAGCGCATGAAAGCCTCCCTCAAGCTCGAGTATTCCCTCCGCGTCCTCTCGCAGCTCGCCCGACGCCACCGCGGCACAGCCGTCACGCGCATCGAGGAACTCGCCAAGCTCGAGGACATCCCGGCCAATTATCTCGTCCAGCTGCTCAACGAACTCCGCGAAGGCGGCCTGGTCGTCTCGAAGCGCGGCAAGACCGGCGGCTACCGCCTGGCGAAGGACGCCGAAGACATCACCTTGAAACAGGTGCTCGCGGTCGTGGAACCCGAGCTCGTCGAAACCAAGATCACGCTCAAGGGCGCCTCCGGACCTCAGGTCGCGGCGCTCTGGCGCGAAGTGTCGAAGCGCTTCGACAAGTCCCTGACCGGCTTCACCGTCGCGCAACTCGCGCTCTCGGAGTCCGGCACGGATTTCGAGATCTGAGCGCTTCGGCGAAGCCGAAGCGAGGGGACACGTGGGCAAGGTGACACGGTGACAAGGGGAGGCATTAATCAAAGGGAGACCGGAAACCGGTTACGTTACTGGCCGCCGCAGGGCTGCCAAAGGTAGGGGCGTGGCTTAGCCGCGCCCTCCTTGGTTGAGTGCACGATAAATCGTGCCCCTACCATCGTTCGCCCTGCGGCGAACAAATGCCCCCCCAGCCAATCATCCGGTCTCCGGTTTCCCTTTGAGTTAATCATTCCCGCCACCCGAAACGGATGCAACGGTGACGTGACGCAGTCCCGACCCTACCCATGAGGGTTGCCTCGACCTCCGCGGAAGCCTATCCTTTCCGCATGCCCCTCCTCCGCCTCGCCAGCCTACTGCTCGCCGGCCTCTTCGGCCCGCTCGTCGCCGCGGACCGGCCGCCGAACATCATCTTCGTCCTGGCCGACGACCTCGGCTGGACCGACGTCGGCTGCTTCGGCAGCAAATACTACGAGACGCCGAACCTCGACCGGCTCGCCTCCCAAGGGATGCGGCTGACCAACCACCACCACTGCCAGAACTGCGCCCCCACCCGCTCGGCGCTGCTCTCCGGCCAATACGGCGCCCGCACGGGCACCTACACCGTCGGCTCGATCGAGCGCTTCAACTGGCAGACCCGCCCGCTCCGGCCGGTCGACAACGTGACGAAGCTTTCGCTGGACCGCGACACGTTCGCCAACCAGCTCAAGGCCGCCGGCTACGCGACCGCGATGTTCGGCAAGTGGCACCTCGGCGGTACGCCCGACTATCACCCGTCAAAGCGCGGCTTCGACGAGGCCATCGAATCCGAAGGCCGGCACTTCGACTTCGAGACGAAGCCGAAGACGGAGTACCCGAAGGGCCAATACCTCGCGGACTTCCTGACCGACAAGGCCGTCGATTTCATCCAGCGCAACCAGGCCAAGCCGTTCCTGCTCTACCTCCCGCACTTCGGGGTGCACTCGCCCTTCCAGGCCAAGGCCGATCTGATCGCGAAGTTCAAGGGCAAGCCGACGGCCGGCGGCCATAACAGCCCGACCTACGCCGCGATGCTCGCGAGCGTCGACGAAAGCGTGGGCCGCGTGATGGCCAAGCTCGACGAGCTGAAACTCGCCGACAACACGGTGCTGATCTTCGCCAGCGACAACGGCGGCGTGGGCGGCTATGACCGACCCGACGGCCTCATCCGCGAACCCGGCAAGGAAGCCAAGGGCAAGAAGGCGAAGGCCGGCGACGACGAGGATGGCGGCGGTATCACCGACAACACGCCGCTGCGCAGCGGCAAGGGCAGCCTCTACGAAGGCGGCGTCCGCGTGCCGTTCATCGTCCGCTGGCCCGGCAAGATCGCCGCAGGCTCGGCCCTCGGCACGCCCACGGCGCACGTCGACCTCTTCCCGACGCTCCTCGAACTCTCCGGCGCCCCCAAGCCACGCCAGGTCCTCGATGGCGAAAGCCTCGTACCGCTCCTGCTCGGGAAGTCTGCGACGCTGAAGCGCGACGCGATCTTCCAGCACTTCCCCGGCTACCTCGGCTCGGGCCCCGGCCTCTGGCGCACGACGCCGGTCAGCCTCATCCAGATGGGCGACTGGAAGCTGATGGAATACCTCGAAGACGGTCACCTCGAGCTGTACGACCTCAAGGACGACCTCGGCGAGACGAAGAACCTCGCGGCGACGAATCCGGACAAGGCCAAGGAGCTGCACGAGCGTCTCATCGCCTGGCGCAAGGAGACCAACGCCCCGATGCCGACGCCGAACAAACCCGGAGCCGGCGATGCGGCTCCCGCCGCCAAGAAGACGGGCAAGGGCAACGCCAAGAAGAAGGCCGGGGCCTGATTTCAGGCTTCGGACGGCGGGCTTCGGCGTCATGATGATTCCAAGCCCATGAGACGCGCCGCCCTCAACATCGCCCTGCTCGCCGCCCTCGCGGTCGGCGTCGCCTTGGTCATGAAGGACCCGGCCCCCGCCGGCCGGAAGCCGCGCACGAACGTGCTGTTCATCATGGCGGACGACTATCGGGTCGAAGCCGGCGTGCGCGGCCTGCACGCCCACACCCCCAACCTGGTCCGCCTGAACACGCGCGCCACGCGCTTCTACGCCGCCTACTGCCAGCAGGCGGTCTGCAACCCCTCGCGCTCTTCGCTGCTCACGGGCCTCCGGCCGGACACGATCGGGCTCTGGAACAACTCCGTCCACTTCCGCCAGCTCCAGCCCGACGTGGTCACGCTGCCACAACGCTTCAAGCTGTCGGGCTACGAGACGCGCGGCATCGGCAAGATCTTCCACAACTGGCACACGGCCGAGAAAGGCGACGCGCGGGCCTGGAGCGCGCCGGAATTCCTCCACTACGCCAACCACGGCGATGATGCGCCGATGGTCGCGGGCGCGCTGCCGCCGAACCAGGTCACCGGCGTGCCGGGCCTGCGGAAGTACGGCCAGGTGCCGATGACGGAATGCCGCGACGTGCCCGACGAGGCCTACTACGACGGGCGCGTGGCCGCGGAGGCCGTGCGCACGCTCGAAGAGATCAAGGACAAGCCCTTCTTCCTCGCGGTCGGCTTCTGGAAGCCGCACGCCCCCTTCAACGCTCCGGCGAAATACTGGTCGCTCTACCGACGGGAGCAATTCGCGGACTTCGACGGAAGCCGGCCGGCGGGCGCGCCCGAACAGGCGTTCCATGAAAGCTCGGAGATCCTCGGCAAAGGGCGGGCGCCGACCCCGGAAGAGGCGGCCGAGATGCGACACGGGTATTTCGCCAACATCGCCTACCTCGACGCCCAGGTCGGCAAGCTGCTCGATGCGCTCGCCCGCACCGGCGTCGCCGACCGCACGCTGGTCGTCTTCGTCTCCGACCACGGCTACCACCTGGGCGAGCACACGCTGTGGGGCAAGACCTCCAACTTCGAGTTCGACGCCCGCGTGCCGATGCTGATCTCGCTGCCGGGGCAGACCCGCGGCGCGATGACGGCCTCCTTCGCCGAACTGATCGACCTGTACCCGACCCTCCTGGAAGCCTGCGACCTCCCGCGCACCGGGCGACTGGACGGGACGAGCCTGCTGCCGGTGCTCCGCGATCCGGCCGTCTCGGTGAAGGACGCGGCCATCACGCAGCACCCGCGTCCGGCCTACTTCGACCGCACCAAAGAGGGACGCCCGACGACCATGGGCTATTCGGTACGCACCAAAGAAGGTCGCTATACCGAATGGCGCGATTGGCAGACGGGGCAGCCCGTCGCCCGTGAGTTCTACGCCGCCGCCGATGAGCCGGCCGAGACCGTCAATCGCATCGCCGACCCGGCCGTCGCGGCCGCGGTGGCCGCCGCGGAGCAGAGACTGCTAGCCACCCATCCGCGCGTAGGTCACTGACGCCGCCAGCCTGGGTTGGGCTGACCACCCTTGGGCAGCCGCGGTTGAGCGAGGGCGCTGCCCCTACCCGATACAGCTATGTCGTGACGCCGTCCCGACCCTACCTCGACGCACCCTATGCACATCATAGCCCGGACACTTAATCCATTCAGTCCTCTACTCAGCCCTCCATGCAGTCATCAACCCAGCCCTCTTCTTATTGAGTCCACTCCATACTCGATACTCCAAACTCCATACTCTATTTAAACCTCCGTGGACCTCTTCTTCACCGCCGTCGCGGCGGTCATGCTCTACCTGCATAGCCTGCGGGATTTCGCCCGCGACGTGACGAAGCTCGGCGGCGAACGCCTGCGCCGGGCGCTGCGCAAGGCCACCGACAACCGTTTCTTGGGCGCGTTGACCGGCGCCGTCGGCGCGGCATTCGTGCAATCCTCGTCCGTGGTGAACTTCGTCACGATGGGGCTAGCCGAACAGAAAGCGCTTCCGATGCGCCCGGCCTGGACGGTCATGATCGGCGCCAACGTCGGGACGACCCTCACCGCTTGGCTGATCGCCTATAAGTTCACGGGACTCGGCCCCGCGCTCGTGACCGTGGGCGGCCTGTGGTCATTGATCGGACCTCGGACCTGGCGTCCTTACGGTCGTCCCGTCTTCCACTTCGGCCTCATCTTCCTGGCGCTCGGGCTCATCAGCACGACGCTCCTGCCGCTGGCGCAGACGCCCGAAATCCTCGCCTGGCGCGACGCCCTCTCGACGCCCCTGCGTGCGCTGGTCTTCGGCGCCACGCTGACGATGCTCGTGCAGTCCTCGTCCGTGGTCGTCGGCCTCACGGTGTTGTCGGTCGCCGGCGGCCTGCTCGATCCCGCGCTTTCCATCTGGGTGGTCGTCGGCGCCAACCTCGGTACCGGCTGGGTGGCCGCGATCAATGCCTCGGCGCTCGGTCGGACCGCCCGTCGCCTCGCCCTCTTCAACGCCGGACTCGACCTCTGCGGGCTGGCGCTGTTCGTGACGGTGCTCCAGTTCGCCATCCGCCCGCTGCTCGCGATGATCGACGAACCAGGCCTCCAGGTCGCGTTCATCCATTCGGCCTTCAATCTCTCCGCGGCGACCCTCGCGCTGATCCTGCTGCCCTGGATCTGGCGATATCTGGAGAGGTATGCGCCGAAAGATGGGGCAAGCGGTTAGCGGGATATCCAAGGTAGGGGCACGATTCATCGTGCACTCCTCTTCGGAGGGCGCGGCATAGCCACGCCCCTACCCACGGCCACCATCCGGCGGCCGAAAGACAACTAGGTCAGCACGCAGTGCTGACCCTACCTCTTACTTCCCGGCGGCCACTTCCGCCCGGGCCTTGGCGAGGACGTCGGCGAGCTTCACCTCGGCGCCGCCCTGCCGCTTGCTCTCATCGGCGGCTTCCATGAACGCATAGAGTTCGAGCGTCTCTTCGGGGCTCACCGGAGCCTTGCCGGTGCGGAACATCTTCACGACGGCCTCGAGCAGGACTTCGTACCCATCGAACTTCCCGATCGGGGCTTCGCCCTTCTCGCCAACGGCCTTGCCTCCGTAAGGCCCGCCCTTCGCCTTACGATCCGCTTCGCGGAAGATGCCCACGCGGCCATCGCCCCAGTTGCCGGTGACTTGGATGAAGCCTTCCGGGGTCTTGTCGCGCTTCACCGAGACGCAACCCGTGCCCATGACCGTGTAGAGGCTTTCGCAGCCATGCACGCCATACCAGTAAAGATCGGGATGGTGCGGCTCGAGGCTCGCGGGGCTGGTCGCATAGGCTGACTTCACCTTGCCGACGGAGCCTCGGGCGACGGCCTGCGTGCCGGCGGCGAAGCGGAGCGACGACGAACAGAAATAAGTCACGCCGGCCTTACGCGCGGCCTCCTGGATGCGGATGACGTCGGCGAGCGAGCCCGCGATCGGCTTGTCGATGAACACAGGCTTGCCGGCCTTCAGCACCGGCAGGAGCTGCTCGAGGTGCACCCGTCCGTCGTTGGACTCCAGCAGCACGCAGTCGACCTGCGCGCAGAGCTGCTCGATCGAGCCCACGACCTCCACGCCCATGCCCTTGAGCTTCTCCGTGTACTCCGGCACGCGCGACGTGCTCTCCGGGATGTCCTTGCTGCCCTGCGCGTAGGCGTGCGTCACGCGGAAGCCCGCGAACTTCGGGGCGTCGGCCGGATTCTTCGGGCCCTTGTTGAAGACCGTCGTGAAGGCCACGACGTGCGAGGTGTCCAATCCGATGATACCGACCTTCTTCGGCGCCTCTTCGGCGAACAGCGACGCGACCAAGGCGAACGCGCAGGCGAACAGACGGACGAGACGGGGTAAGCTCATGCCTAAGGGGTAATTCCGGACACCCCCGGTGACAAGCCCGCGAGCCCGCGGTTAATGCGAACCTTCGAGCAATTGCCAGACCCGCCAAGCCATCAGCAGCGCGAGCGACGCCCAGAGCACGCCGAGCACCCGATCGACCCCGCGGATCGTCGCCGGATCCTTCAGGCGCAGACGCAGCCGGTCACCCACCAAGGCGTAGAAGGACATCACCCCGACCTCCGAGCCCAGCGTGCAGAGCAGGAACACCCCCGTCGTCGGCCACGCGAACGCATCGGTCGGCACGCCGGCGGCCTGGATGATGATCAGGAAGAACGGGATCGTCTTCGGATTCGAGAAGTTCACCCAAGCCCCGCGGAGGAAGAGCCGGCTCGCTCCGCCCTCGAGTCCGGCGGATGCCGGCAGGCTCGAGCGCGGTCGCGCGAGATGCCCGACGCCGAGATACAGGAAGTAGGCCATCCCGGCGATCGCGACGAGCGTGAGCGCATAAGGCGCGTGGACGGCGAGCCAGCGCGTCCCATAGAGCGCGAGGAAGAGGTGCGGCGTCTCACCCGCGGCGAGGCCCAGCGTATGCCAGAAAGCGCGACGCTGTCCGAAACGGAGCGAGGTCTCGATCGTCGACAGCGCCGCCGGCCCGGGCGAGAGGCTCGCGGTCAGGGAGGAGGCGATGAGCAGACCGACGTTCATCCCCGCTCAGCGCAGGGACTGCTTCCAGCGAGCGATCTCGCGGGCGACGGCCTTGGGGCCGGGCATGCCCGTGTTCTCGCGGGCGGCGAAGCCGCGCTTCAGGCTGAAGACCTCGCGCCAGCCCTTCGTGAACGCCTTGTCGGCGGTCAGCGCGGCGGCGTCGGAAAGCTTGTCGAGCGGCACGCCGGACTTCTCGGCGAGCGCGACGAGGCGGCCGACGGCGTGGTGCGCGTGGCGGAACGGCATGCCCTTGCGGACGAGCCAGTCGGCGAGGTCGGTGGCGAGGAGCGCGGGATCGGACGCGGCGGCGAGGCAGCGCGCCTTGTGGAAGGTCGTGCCTGCGAGCGTGGCGGCGGCGACGGCGACGGACAGGAGGAGCTGGTCGGCGGCGTCGAAGAGCGGCGGTTTGTCGTCCTGCAGGTCGCGGTTGTACGTGAGCGGCAGGCCCTTGGTGAGCGAGAGCAGGTGCGTGAGCGAAGCCTGGAAGCGCGCGGCCTTGCCACGCAGGAGCTCCATCGAATCCGGGTTGCGCTTCTGCGGCATCAGCGACGAACCCGTCGAGAACTCGTCGGGCATGCGCGCGAAGCCGAACTCGGCGGAGGACCAGAGGACCATGTCCTCGGCCAGGCGGGAGAGGTGGACGCCGCAGAGGGCGGCGGCGAAGCAGAACTCCGTGGCCGGATCGCGGTCGGCGACGGCGTCCATGGAATTGCGGGTGACCTGCGGGCGGCCCTTCGCGTCGACGAAGCCGAGCAGCTTCGCGGTGACCTCGCGACGGATCGGGAGGGTCGTGCCGGCGATGGCGCCGGAGCCGAGCGGGCACCAGTTGGCGGAAGCCTTGGCGGCGGCGAGGCGCGCGCGGTCGCGGCCGAACATCTCGGCGTAGGCGAGCAGGTGGTGGGCGACGGAGACCGGCTGGGCGCGCTGCAGGTGCGTGTAGCCCGGCAGGATCACGTCGGCGTTGGCCTCGGCGAGCTTCACCAAGGTCTTGAGCAGCGAGACGAGCGCCTCGTCGGCGGCGTCGCACTGATCCTTGATCCAGAGACGGACGTCGGTCGCGACCTGGTCGTTGCGCGAGCGGGCCGTGTGCAGCTTGGCGGCGGCCGGGACGCGCTTCGTGAGCGCGCTCTCGATGTTCATGTGCACGTCCTCGAGGTCGCGGCTCCAGGCGAACTTGCCGGCGGCGATCTCCTGGGCGATGGCGTCGAGCCCGCGCAGGATCGCGTCGCGCTCCTTCTTCGTCAGGATGCCCGCCTGGGCGAGCATCGTGGCGTGGGCCTTCGAACCGCGGATGTCCTGGGCCCAGAGACGATGGTCGAACGAGACGGACTCGCCGAAACGCAGCATCAGTTCGGCAGGACCGGCGCTGAACCGGCCGCCCCAGGTGGCCTGGGCTTTCTTCCGTGCGGACATGACGAACCAATGCCCCCGGGAGGGCGTTCAGGCAAGCAAGGACGCTCAGCGGCCGGCCGGAGCGGGCGCGGGCTGAGCGGCGGGCTTGGCGGGCGTGGCCATGCCACGGGCGCCGTCGACGCGGATCACGATCTCGCCGGGCTCGGCGACGCCCATGCGTTCGCGGGCCTGGTCACGGACGAATTCCGGGTCGCGGCCGAAGCGGTCGACGTAACGGTCGGTCTGGCCGCGCGCGCGTTCGAGCGAGGCGTAGGCCTGTTCCTTCTGGCGCTCGTTGGCGCGGAGTCCTTCGAGGCGGGCGACTTCGTCGCCGTACGTCGACCAGGTGAAGGCGAGCACGGTGCAGAAAAGGATGAAGGCGGCCCAGAGAAACAGCTTCTCGGTCTGAGGGTTGCGGGAGGAAGGCTCGCTTTCCATGACGACCGCGCGAGTGAAAGCGGAAATCAAATACGGGGCGAGGGGAAAATCGCCCGGTCAGCGGACGACCGCGGCGGCCCGGGCCAGCGAGCCGCTGAACTCCATGAAGGCCCAGACGACGACGCCCGTGACGGACACGTAGAGCCAGACCGGGAAGACCCAGCGCGTGAGGCGCTTGTGCTCCTCGAGGCGGCCGACCTTGGCCAGCCAGACCGCCCGCAGGATGAAGGGGGTGACCGCGATGGCCAGGATGACGTGCGGGATCAGGATGAAGAGATAGAGCGACTTCAGGCCGGCCCAGGCCGAAGCCGGGTCGGGGGCGTAGGTGACGTTCGTACGGCCGAGGGCGACCCAGAGGTGGACCTTGGAAGCCAAGTAGACCGCCAGGAAGAGCGCCGAGGTGATCACCGCCCACTTCATCGCCTTGCCGTGCCCCTCGCGATCCCCCGCCTTGATGCGGAAGATGCCGACGAGGAGGAAGACGGTCGCCAGGCCGTTGAGGCCGGCGACGGCCCGGGAAAGGATTTCGGTGGTGGAAGCCATGCCCCAGCAGAAGGGGTTTTACGGGAAATGCCAATCTTTCGCCTTAACGGGGGCTTAAGACACTCCATGCTATACTTATCCCATGAACCCTCCCCTCCTCACCCTGCTGGCGGTGACCCTGCTGGCGGCCGGTCCGGCGCTCAAGGAAGCCGACAGCGCCCCACCCGCCCAGAACAAGGTCACGATCACCGTCCGCGGGGACAAGCGGATCATCGAGTCCAACGGCATCCCGGACCACAAGGTGGCCTCCTTCCCCAACCGGGGGAACCCCAACGCGATCGCCGAGCAGAAATACCGGCTCGAGGTGCCCGTCCACCCGCAGCCGGCCACCGAGCAACCCGGCCGCTTCCCCTACGCCTGGGGCGTCGCCCTGAACGGCGTGGTCTTCGACCCGGGCACCGCCGAGGTCTATAATGACGGCGACCGGAGCAACCCCTGGCGCTACGAGGCGCTCAAGAGCAACACCGAGATGGGCACGACGCCCCGGATTCCGACCGGACTCGGCCTCGACCAGAACCATGGGCACGTCCAGCCGAACGGGGCCTACCATTACCACGGGCTCCCGACCCTGCTCATCGCCCGCCTGTCCGGCGGCGAAAACAAGATGGCCCACGTCGGCTGGGCGGCGGACGGCTATCCGGTCTACGCGGTCCATGCTTACGCCGATCCGGCCGACCCGAAGAGCGCCCTGAAGGCGATGAAGAGCAGCTATCGTCTGAAGACCGCCGAGCGCGGCGGCGACGGACAGACCAGCCCGACAGGCAAGCCGGACGGCTCCTTCGGCCTCGATTTCGAGTATGTGGCCGGACACGGCGACCTCGATGAATTCGGCGGCCGCACCGGCGTGACCCCGGAATTCCCCAAGGGCACATATTACTACGTGCTGACCGAGGAGTTCCCCTTCATCCCGCGTAAGCTCAAAGGCACGCCGGATCCTTCGTTCAACAAGACCCGCATGGACCCGCACGCGAACCTCGGCGGCCAAGGCGGCCCCGGAGCCAAGGGCGGCAAGAAAGGTAAGAAGGGCCCGCCTCCCGGCGGCTTCGGCGGCCCGCCGCCGAACGGCCCGAAGTAAGCTTCAACAAAAAGGCCTCCCGGAAGGGAGGCCTTTTTCGTGTCGGAGGAAGTTCAGGCGCCCTGCTTCGGATCGAACTTCTTCTTCGGCTCTTCGGCCGGAGCCGGCTTGGCCTTCGTGCCGCCCGGGAAGCCCGGCATCACGAAGCCCTTGCCTTCGACGAGCTTGAGGCGGCGGCGGACGTCGGCCGGCAGCTTCTCGACGGCGGCCGGGTCGGTCACGTCGCCTTCGAAGAGCGTCTTGCCGGCGCGATCCTTCACCACCGCGCGCTTCTTGCCGTCCTTCTCTTCGAGCGAGACGGAGCCCTCGCCGTCCGAAGCCATCGAGTGAGAGGAGGTCTGGGCGCCGTTGCCGAAGCTGAAGGAGAAAGAATGCGAAGAAGACGCGCCCGAGCGGTTGCGAAGTTCGTCGACGGTCGGGATGCGCGAACGCGCGCCCGGCTGAGGCATGATGCCCGCGCGGATGTCCTCGAGCTGGCGGAGCAGTTCCTCCGGCAGCGCCGCGCCCGGGGCGACCCGCAGCCCGGGCGGCGTGACGACGGCGCCGGAGCGGCCGGGGCGACCGGAAGCGACGCGCTCATCCGGACGCGCGCCGAGGACGAGTTCGACGACCATCGGTTCCGCGCCGCGCACGAGCGTGAGCTTCGCCTTGTCGCCGGGCTTGCGCGTGCGCACGAGCGCGCGGAACTGGTCGGCGTTGAAGAGCACCTGGTCGTCGAGTCGCGTGAGCACGTCACCCTCCTCGACCTTGCCGGCCGAAGGGCCCTGCGGATCGATGAAGCCGACCACGATGCCGACGCCGGCGGGGAGGGATGCCGCGGCGCCCTCGGCACGCGGGCCGACGTTGAGGCCGGCGTAGGCGACCTTGTCGGCGACGGAAGCCTTCTCGGCCTTGGCGGCCGGAGCGGCTTCGGCCTTGTCCTTGGCCTCCGCCGTGCCGACGAGGCCGGCGAGCAGGAGCATATGGAGCGGAATCTGGCGGAACGTATTCATGGTGGGCCTTTATGAGATGAGCGGAGCCGGGCGGCGGATTTATTCAGTTCGTCTCGAGCGGCAGCAACGTGAGCTGGTCGTTCGGACGGTAGTGGATGAGGCGGGCGTCGCCACGCGGGTCTTCCCAACGGGTGGTGTCCTCCCAGCGCACGCGCACCGGGCGGGCGAACGAACCGTCGGTCAGCCGCACCGGACGGAAGAACTGCACGTCGGGCCGCGACTGTTCGACGTGGACGAGCTGATACGTCGGGGCCTCGGCTTCGGCGACACCCCCGAGGAACACGAAGGCGGCGAGGAAGACCGCGGCCACCGCGGCGAACCCGGCGGACCAGGCGATCACCACGCCGCGTCGCGTGGGCGCGGCGTCGAGCCCGGCGGCGACGCGCGCCGTCACGGCGGGGCCGGGCGGGCGCGGACGCAAGGAGGCGAGGGCCTGTTCGAGGTCGTGGTCGGGATCAGTCATGGGTGCGGGCGGTGATGTTTCGGCGCAGGGCCTCCATGGCATAGCGCCACCGCGAAGCCGCGGTGTTCGGGGAAATCGAAAGTTGTTCGCCGATCTCGTCGAAGGTCAGGTCGCCCCAGACCTTGAGCACGACGACCTCGCGTTGTTCGTCGGGCAGCAGCTTGAGCGACTCGGCCAGCGCGGCCAGGCGCGGATCGGCCTCCGGCTCGAACCACGTCACGGTGTCCATGTCGTCGCCGACGGCCTTCTCGCGCAGCGCGCGGCGGTCGGAGCGACGCAGCAGATCCAGCGCCGAGCGGCGGATCGAGGTCACCACGAGGGCGTTGGGATTGCCGGGCAGGTGACGTTGATGTTTCCAAAAGCGGACAAACGCCTCCTGCAGGACGTCATCCGCGTCGGCTTCGCTCCGGGTCCATTGGCGCGCGACCAACCGGAGCCGGGCGCCGTGTTCGGCGAACCAGGCCCGCCAGTCCTGACCGGCATGGGCGTCGTGCATGTTTGTTAAGAAAGCGGACCGGGGGGCGGTTTTTGTCTCTCCGGAGGAGATTCTGGCCGGAGTCCCTAAATCGTCAAAGCAGTTGCGAAACCTCCCCGCCCCGCCTAACTCCCCGCCAGATGCCCACACCGCCCGTCCAGCCGCCTGCGAACGGTTTTTTCCGTTCCTTGATCCGCTGGTTCGACGCGGACTACATCCCGGAAGGAGCCGAAGCGCTGCGCCAGACCCCGAAGCAGGTGGATTGGCCCCGTTCGATCCCCTTCCTCGTGATGCACCTGGTCTGCTTCGCGGTCATCTGGGTGGGCGCGAGCCCCATCGCCGTCTGGACCGCCGTCGGCCTGTATTTCTTCCGGATGTTCGCGATCACCGGCTTCCTGCACCGGTACTTCTCCCACAAGACCTTCTCCACCTCCCGGGCCTTCCAGTTCGTGATGGCCGTCTGGACCGCGCTCGCCGTCCAGCGCGGCGCCCTCTGGTGGGCCTATACGCACCGCCACCACCACAAGCATTCCGACGAGGAAGAGGACAAGCACTCCCCGGTCGTCGACGGCTTCTGGTGGTCGCACATCGGCTGGATCACTTCGAAGAAGAACTTCCCGACCGACTACACCAAGATCCCCGACCTCGCGAAATACCCCGAGCTCGTGTTCCTGAACCGCTTCGACATCCTCATCCCGCTCCTCGCCGCGGGGGCGACCTACGGCGCCGGCGCCTGGCTGGGCGCGGCCGGCTACGACACCAACGGACCTCAGATGCTCGTCTGGGGCGTCATCTCGACCGTCGTGCTCTTCCACGGCACGGCCTGCATCAACTCGCTCGCCCACGTCTTCGGCAGCAAGCGCTTCAAGACCACCGGCGACGAATCCCGCAATTCCTTCCTCCTGACGCTCATCACCTTGGGCGAAGGCTGGCATAACAACCACCACCGCTACCAGGCCACGACCAAGCAGGGCTTCTATTGGTGGGAGTTCGACCCGACGTATTACGCGCTCAAGGTGATGTCCTGGACCGGGCTGATCTGGGGGCTCAAAGGCGTGCCCGACTCCGTCTACGAGGAGGCCGAACGCACCAAGGCCGAGGCCGCTTCGCAGCGTGCGTGAGCGCATCGCGATCGTCGGCTCGGGCGTGAGCGGCCTCGGATGCCTCCGCTTCCTGCGCGCCCACCACGACGTGACGGTCTTCGACCGCGACCTCCGTCCCGGCGGTCACGCCCACACCATCGACGTCACCGAACCCGTCACCGGCCGCGCGCTGCCGATGGACACCGGCTTCATGGTCTTCAACGAGGTGACGTATCCGCACCTCTGCCGGCTGTTCAAGGAACTCGGCGTGAAGCCCAAGAAGACCTCGATGTCTTTCGCCGTCCGCCACGACCCCACCGGGCTCGAATGGTGCGGCAGCTCCCTCAGCCATCTCTTCGCCCAGCGTCGCAACCTGCTCAGCCCGCGCTTCTGGAAGCTGCTCTTCCAGATCAACCAGTTCAACCAGCTGGCCAAGACCGAGTGGCGCTCCGCCGAAGCCGAGACGACCTCGCTGCGCGACTGGTGCGAGCGCAAGGGACTCGGCCGGGATTTCCTCGACCTCTACCTGATCCCGATGTCGGCCGCCGTGTGGTCGACGCCCGCGGAGAAGATGCTCGGCTTCCCCGCCGCCGCGCTGATGCGCTTCTTCCATAACCACGGTTTCCTCGGGCTCGACACCCAGCACCAGTGGCTGACGCTCGAAGGCGGCTCGCGCACCTACGTCGAAGCCCTGCTCAAGGCCTGCCCCGCCGACTTCCGTTTCGGCCAGGGCGTGACGGCCGTCCGCCGCGACGGCGCGCAGGTCGTCGTGACCACCGCCGCCGGCGAGGAGCGCTTCGACCGCGTGATCATGGCCTCGCACGCCGACACCACGCTGCGCCTGCTCACGGACGCCGACGCCGAGGAACGCCGCCTGCTCGGCGCCTTCGCCTACAACCAGAACCTCGCCGTCGTCCACACCGACATGTCGCCGCTGCCCCGCAGCACGAAAGCCCGCTCCTCCTGGAACTACCGCACCTGGGCCAAGGACGGCGGCCTGGCGACGTCGACGCACTACTGGATGAACTCGCTCCAAGGGCTCACCGACAAAGGTGACTTCGTCGTGACCATCAACCATCCCGAGCAGGTCGACCCGGCGAAGGTCATCGTCACCATCCCGACCGAGCATCCTTTGTTCTCGCTCGAAGCCGTCGCCGCCCAGGCCGAGATCCCCGCGCTCAACGCCCGCGCCGGCGCGCGCGTCCATTTCGCCGGCGCCTGGCAGCGTTACGGTTTCCACGAGGACGGCTTCTGGTCGGCCCACCGGCTGTGCTCGCAGCTCCTCGGCCGCGACGCCTGGGCCGCCTGATCAGAACGCGAACTTCTGGGGCTGACGCTCGAAGCCCTCGGCTTCGAACAACGGTTCCGGCTGCATCTTGACGAGGTCGGCCACGTAGCGGTCGGGCACCCGCTCGAGGCGCGTGTTGTAGAACGTCGCGATGTTCGCGTGATAGGCGCGGGCGAGCGCGATGCGGTCCTCGGTGTCGACGAGGTTCCGGCTCAGTTCGGCGAAGACTTTCTGCCCCTTGAGCTCGGGGTATTGCTCCGCGACGGCGAGGAGCGTCGGAGCGACGGCCGTCGGCCGGCCGCCGGCGGCCTGGGCGCGCAAGGCGGCGACCAGCGCCTGCACCGCGGCCTCATGGGCGCGGAAGCCCTGCACGCAGGCGACGAGCGGCGGGATCAGGTCGGCGCGGCGCTTGAGCTGCACGTCGATGAGCGAACAGGCCTGGCGCACCCGGTTACGCAGGCCGGTGATGCTGTTGAAGACCATCCAGACCCAGCCCGCGCCGGCGGCGATCGCGTAGAGCAGGACGCCGACGAGCAGCCCGAAGGGCGCGACGTCAGGCCGGGCGCCGGCCATGAGGATGGTGCCGAAACCGCCGGCGAAGACGGCGCCGAAGAGGTTCCACAGGACGAAGGCCGTGGCCTTGCCGTCGCTGAGATCCTGCTCCTTGCGCGGCGTGATGATGAACATGTCCGCCTTGTGCTCGTGCTTGATCTGCGCGGCGACGATGTCCGGACGCTCGCTGGCGCGGCCGCGGACGAACAGCGGGGTGCCGACCGGCAGTCCGTATTCGGTGAAGCTGCGTTCGCCGGTCGAACCCTCGACGGCGTCCTCTGGCCCCTTGTCATAATACAACGGGTCGTCGCGGTCGACGTGCTGGTCGAACATCGTGACCGTCTCGAGGTCGGCGCCCTCCGGATTGACCCAGACGTAGCCCGTCTCGTCCTGGAGATAGAACCCTCCCGTCTCGCCGCCCGACGCGACCGTGTCGCTGCCGGTGTCGATGACCGTTCGGGTGCGCGTGCGGCCCTTGTCGTCGGTATACGTCTCCGTACGCCGGCGCCGCCAGTGCTCGCTGACCGACCAGCTGTAGAGCACGCAGGGCTTTTCGGACAGATAGCCGATGAACGGATCGCGGCGGACGCACACGCCCTCGAGCTCGACCTCGCCGACGAAGACCCCGAGGGCCTTCGAGACCGGCGTGTCATCGAGCAGACGGCGCTTGCGGCCGGCGTTCAACGCCAGCAGCAGACAGCCGGCGGAACCGGCTATGGTCAGCAATCCGACGCCTGCGAGGTCTTGGGCCACGAGCGTCGTTATGCCCACGGCCCCCGGGTTAGCAAGGTTTCGAGGCGGGGACGCTTGCGCCCGCCCCGGTTCCATCCACCCTGCGGGCAGATGCCCCGACTGTACGACGCAGAGGTGATGCACGCCCGGCTCTGGCCTCGGCATCACGGCTTCACGCACGCGGCCTTCGCCTGCGCGGTCGCGGCGGAGCAGGTCGACGACGCCCGGGGCGGACGTTTCATGCTGGGGCGCGGCCTGTCTCCCTATCGCTATCGCGACGGCGACTTCCTGCCTCCCGGGGAGGTCTTCCAGCCGGAAGGGCCGGCGCACGCCTTCGGAGGCGCCACGCTCGCCGAACGTTTCCGCGCCTTCGCGGCGGCGCACGGCGAGACGGTCCCCGCGCATGCGGAGATCACGCTTGTGGCGATGCCGCGCGCCTTCGGGAAGTCCTACAACCCGGCCGTGTTCCTGATGGCGACCGTCGACGGCCAGCTCACCTGCGGCGTCGCGGAGGTCCACAACACCTTCGGCGAGCGCAAGGCCTGGTTCCTCGGAAGGGAATGCCGCGGACAGGACTTCGACGGCGACGCCTATCTCCGGCTGCGCACGCCCAAGCGCTTCTACGTCTCGCCCTTCTCCGCCCTCGACACCGAGTTCGAGTTCACGCTGCGCCTGCCGGACCAGCGGCTCGCCCTGACCGTCGATCATTATGAAGGCGGCCGCAAGACGCTGACCAGCGCCTGGACGGGTCGGCAGGTCCCGCTGACCGACGCCCGTCTGCTGTGGCTGACCGTGAAGTCGCCGCTGCTCATCCTGAAGGTCGTCGCGCTGATCCACCTGCACGCCGCCTGGCTTTGGCTGGTGAAAAAACTTCCTTTCCGCCGCAAGGGAGACGACATTCCCCTGCAGCGCAACCTGCGGCACCCCACCTCCGAACTGACCGGCCGACATGACTAACCCTTCCCCCGCCGCCGGCTCCCTCGCCCGCCGCCTCGTCCTCCCCGAGCTCGCGAAGCTCTCCAAAGGACGGCTCGTCCTGCGGCTGCCCGAAGGCGCGGAGCTCGTCCTCGGGGATCCGCGCGCGACGGGCGGAGCGCGCATGGAGGTGAAGGACGAAAACGCCTTCCGGCGCATCATGCTGGCGGCGGACATCGGCCTCACCGAAGGCTACATGGAAGGCGAATGGGACTCCCCCGACCTCGTCGCGCTGATCGGGTTCTTCATCGAGAACATCGACCAGACCCCGGGCATGTCCGGTTCGGCCCGCAAGGCCATCGGCGTGGGCCTGTTCCGCATCGCCGACCGCATCGGCCATCTTCTCCGGCCCAACGACAAGAAAATGGTGCGCCGCAACATCTCGGAGCACTACGACGTCTCGAACGACTTCTTCCGCCTCTTCCTCGACCCCTCGATGATGTATTCGTCGGCCCGCTGGGAAGGGACGGATTCGCTGGAACAGGCGCAGGCCAACAAGAACGATTCGCTCTGCCGCTTCCTGCAGCTGAAGCCCACGGACCATGTCATCGAGATCGGCACCGGCTGGGGCGGCTGGGCCCTGCACGCCGTGAGGAAATACGGCTGCCGCGTCACCTCGCTCACCATCTCGCAGGCCCAGCACGACCTCGCCGTCGAACGCGTGAAGGCCGCCGGCCTCTCCGACCGCATCACGGTGAAGCTCGAGGACTTCCGCGACCACCAAGGCACGTATGACAAGTGCGTCTCCATCGAGATGATGGAAGCCCTCGGCCATAAGTATCTGCCGGCGTTCTGCGCCTCGATCGGCCGCCTGCTCAAGCCGGACGGCATCGCCGCCTTCCAATACATCACCTGCCCCGACAGCCGCTACGCGCAGTTCCGCGACGGCGTGGACTTCATCCAGAAGCACATCTTCCCGGGCTCGCTCCTGCTTTCGATCAACCGCGTCGGCGAACTCATGACCAAGGAGAGCGGCTTCCAGCTGGACCGCCTCGAGGAGTTCGGACCCGACTACGCCCGCACGCTCGACGCCTGGTGCCAGGCCTTCGAGGCGAACCTCGACAAGGTCCGCGCGATGGGCTTCGACGAACGCTTCATCCGCAAGTGGCGTCTCTACTTCCGCTACTGCCAGGCCGCCTTCACGCACCGTAACATCGGCGTCGTCCAGGCCGTCTACGTCCGCCCGAACCGGAGGGGGTGAGCGCGACGCGGTGCGTCGCGAGGGGGCACGTGGGCAAGGGGACACGGGGACAAGATTAGAGGCATCAATCAAAGGGAAACCGGAGACCGGATGATTGGCTGGGGGTATCCTGTCCGCAGCGTCCTTCCCGGTTTCTGGTCTCCCTTGTATTCATACGTCTACATTGGACTAGGTCAGCACGCAGTGCTGACCCTACCCCTATTCCACGATTTGCCTTCCTCTACATTCCACCCACCTTTCACCTATTCATCCGACCCCTACCCCTGCCCCTACCCCTTCTTTTCCCATGACCTCCCGCCGCGCCATCGCCCTCTACTTCATCCTCGTGCTCGGCGCCATGACCTGGGTGTCCTGGTACGCCTCGACCGCCCCGACGATCACCTCGCTGGCGCAATACGCCGACCTCAAGGGCAAGGAAGGCGTGAACGTCATCAAAGGCTTCGAGATCGTCTGCGCCGAGCCATGGGGCCTCGCCACGATGTTCGACGCCTACTTCGGCTTCCTCGCCTTCTGGCTCTACGTCGCCTGGCGCGAACGCACCGTCGCCGCGCGCCTCGGCTGGCTCGTCGCCCTGCTCCTCCTCGGCAACTTCGCCATCGCCGCCTACGCCCTGCTCTGCCTGAAGCAGTCGGGCGACGAGACCGACCTCGGCAAGGTCTTCTTCACCCGCAAGGCGGCCTGAATGGGACGCGGGGGGGATTGGCTGCGACGCAAGGTGCGTGACCCGCTCCTGGCCGAGCTCCGCCAAGGCGCCACGCCGGCGGGCGTCTCCGCGGCCGTGGTCGTCGCCTTCGCGCTGGCGATCATCCCCATCATCGGCGCCACCACCGTGCTCTGCCTGCTGGCGGGACGGCTCTTCCGCCTCAACCATGTCGTGATGCAGGTCGTCAACCACGCCAGCTATCCGTTGCAGCTGCTCCTGCTGGTGCCGTTCGTCCGGCTCGGCGAGACCCTGACCGGCGCCGACCCCCTCGCGCTCTCGCCGACGGCGCTGATCGAGGAATTCAACCGCTCGTTCGGCGGCTTCGTGGCCAAGTTCTGGGCGGCCTACCTGCACGGCTTGCTGGGCTGGGCGCTGACCGTCCCGCTCCTCTGCTGGGCGCTGCATCTTCTCCTGCGCCGCGTCTTCCGCCGCTTCGCCCCCGCTCCCGCTTCCGCATGAACCCGCTCATCGCCCTCGGCCTCGACTTCTTCATCCTGCTCGTCGAAGCCTGCCTTTACTTCGCCGCCTGCTGGCTGATCGCGCGCAGGATGGACAACTGGTCGATCGTCGACGTCGCCTGGTCGTACGGCTTCGCGCTCGTCGGCCTGCAGATGATCGCCGTGCACTTCTTCTTCGCGCCCATGAGCGGACAGGGCCTGCTCATGGCCTCCGCCACCGTCGCCTGGAGCGTGCGCCTGGGTTCGCATCTCGCGAAGCGCGTGCTCGGGCACCTCGACCAGGAAGACGGACGCTACCTCAAGATGCGCGCCGAATACGGCGACCGGATGCCCGCGCGCATGGTCTACTTCTATTTCGTCCAGGCCGTCGTGCTCGCGATCCTCTGCCTGCCCCTGCTTTCCTCGAGCCCCGTCAACGTCCCGAGCGCCCCCGATCCGATCCACTGGGCCGGCCTCGCCGTGGTCGGCTTGGCGCTGCTCATCGAGACCGTCGCCGACGCCCAGCTGGCGGCCTTCAAGCAGGACCCCGCCAACCGCGGCAAGGTCTGCGAACGCGGCTTGTGGGCCTGGAGCCGCCACCCGAACTACTTCGGCGAATGGCTGGTCTGGGTCGGCTTCCTCCTGATGAGCTACAACAGCGCCTACCGGGGCGTCCCGGGCCTGGTCTGCGTCGGCGTCATCTACTATTTCCTCACGCGCGTCACCGGCGTGCCCCTGACCGAGGAGCATCTCCTGGCCTCCAAGGGCGAGGCCTACGCCGACTACCAGCGGCGCGTGCCGGCCTTCTGGCCCCGCCCGCCGCGCGGCTGATTTTTCCGCCGCGACGGGTTGCCAGCGGTCGGGACGGCGTACAATTTGCCGGCATGCCGCTCCTCGACACGCTCATCGAAAAAGACGTCCTGCCGGACGGCATCCTCCGCTGGGGCATCCGCCGGCTGCTGCGCCAGCGGCTCGCCGACGAGCGCCCCGGCACCCCCGCCGGGCGTTTCGCCAAGGTCGACGCCTTCGCCGCCGAGCTGCGCACGCTGCCCGTCGCGATCGAGACCAAGGCGGCCAACGACCAGCATTACGAAGTCCCGGCGGAGTTCTATCAGCTCTGCCTCGGGCCGCGCCTGAAATATTCCTCCTGCTTCTACGAGACCGGCGCCGAGACGATCGCGCAGGCCGAAGAAGCCATGCTGGCGCGCACCTGCGCCCGCGCGGAACTGCAGGACGGCATGGAGATCCTCGAGCTCGGCTGCGGCTGGGGCTCGCTCACCCTCTGGATGGCCGAGAAATACCCGCACGCCCGCATCACCGGCGTCTCGAACTCCGCCTCGCAGCGCGCCCACATCGAAGGCGAGTGCGCCAAACGCGGCTTCCGGAACGTCCGCATCCTCACCTGCGACATGAACGTCTTCGCCGCCGAAGCCTCGCGCTACGACCGCGTGGTCTCCGTCGAGATGTTCGAGCACATGAAGAACTGGGCCGAGCTGATGCGCCGCATCGCCGGCTGGCTCAAGCCCGGGGGCAAGCTCTTCTTCCACGTCTTCACGCACAAGGACATCGCCTACCACTTCGCGGCCAAGGACGCCACCGACTGGATGTCGCGCCACTTCTTCACCGGCGGCATCATGCCGTCGAACTGCCTCGCGAGCCGTTTCCAGGACGACCTCAAGCTCGAGACCCAGTGGGAGGTCGAAGGCCGCCACTACGGCCAGACCTCCGAGCATTGGCTGCAGAACACCGACCGCCACCGCGACGAGATCCTCCGGATCTTCGCCCAGACCTACGGGCCGGACCGGGCCAAGGCCTGGCTCGCCAACTGGCGCGTGTTCTTCATGGCCTGCGCCGAGCTGTGGAACTTCCGGGGCGGCGCCGAGTGGATGGTCTGCCATTACCGCTTCGCCAAGCGCGCGGGCTAAGTCCGCGTTTGCCTCGGGCCGCGGGCCGCGTTTGCTCGGCGCCATGCAGAGCTACGAGGAGAACGGCGTGCCCATGGAACGATGGAAGGTCGGCGCGTCGACCTACGAGACCTGCCTGACGCGCGGGGCCCGCCTGCTGCGCTGGAAGCTCGACGTCCCCACGGGCCGCCGTGAGATCCTCTTCTGGCCGGAAGGCGCGCCGATGGACCTCGACAAG
>JAURFU010000036.1 GCA_030834165.1 Verrucomicrobiota bacterium | reverse complement strand
CTGCGCCTTGCGCCACGCCACCAGGCGAGCATTGTCCGCCGCCTTGGCGCGTTCGCCGCTCGGCGTGAGCGTGCCGTCGAGGCGCGTCCAGCGTCCATGGGTCGGGTCGACGTTCTCGCCGGGTCGGCCGATTTGCATCGTGTGGAGGTCGGTTTCCTTCAGCCACGCCCGCAGGACCTTGCTGGTCGGCAAGGGGCCGACGAACAGGGCGAAATCCGGTCTCAGGGCGCGAGCTGACTTGGCGTCGCGCAGGATGAAGTCGTAAGCCGAGACAAGCGAAGCGTCCCCCGCGAGGTCGCCGCGCAACGTGCCGGCGCCGTCGGCGAGGATCGGCCAGCCGGTGAGGTAGGAGAACTGGCGCAGCGCGGTGGCGCCGTCCTCGCGGTCCTCGAAGGCGTGCGGACCGACCACGATGACGCCGCGGACGGTCAGTGCGGGAAGGAACCCGGCCAACGTCTGCGGATCGGCCAGCCCCCCGGGCCCGATCTTGAAGGAGGTGCCGGCGGTGAAGCTGTCGGGATCGAAGCCCTTCGGGACTTGGAAGCCCTTTTCCGGCTCGGAGGGCGGCAGAGGGTCGCGGAAGGGCAGATTGAGGTGCACCGGCCCGGCCAGAGGGCCTTGCGAGCGCTGCCAGGCGTCGACCAGCAGCTGACGCCAGTGGCGGAGCAGGGTGAGGTCGGCGCCAGGCACGGCGGCCTCGGCGGCCCAGACGGGGTGCGCCGCGAAGATGCCGTTCTGGGCGATGGTCTGGCCGGAGTGACATTCGCGGAGCTCGGGCGGGCGGTCGGCGGTCAGGACGATCAGCGGGGTGGCCGAGAGACGTGCCTCGACGACCGCGGGCAGGTAATTGGCGGCGGCGGTGCCGGAGGTGCAGAGCAGGGCGGCGGGACGGCGCGTGGCCTTGGCGATGCCGAGGGCGATGAAGCCGGCCGAACGCTCATCGAGCGCGACCGTCACGTTCAAGCCGGCGGCTTCCGCGAAGGCGTGGGCCATCGGGGTCGACCGCGAACCGGGCGAGATCACCACGTGCGTCAGGCCGAGACGGACGAGCTTACGCACCCCCACGTCCGCCCAGAGGGCGTTCGTATTCAGGTGCTTCGTCGCGCGGGCCATGGAGACAGGCAATCCGCCAAGAGTGGGGCTGTCCAGCGTGGGCTTGGTTTTGGGTTTAAGCCCGGCGGATTAAGGCCATGATTACGTCTCAAATGGAGGTCTTCCTCTACCTGCTCCCGCTCATCCTTGCCCTGATCGTTCCGGTCTTGCTGGTGCACGCCATCTTCTGGGGCATGACCTTCACGGTGGACGCCGGCCACATGCGGGTAAGGATCTACGGTTTCACCGCCCGGAAGGTCGCGCTGACCGACATCGAATGGGCCACGCACGACTGGGTGTTCTGGAATGAACATTGGACCAATACCGTGAATCCGAAGAAGCTGGTCCTGCTTCGCCGCCGCACCGGCTGGTTCAGGAATTTCGTCATCAGCCCGCCCTCGCCGCCGGAGTTCCTCCGTGAACTGGCCGCGCACGGCGTCGCCCTGCGTTGATCTTCATGCGTTCTCTCCTCGTTTATCTCTGCACGCTTGGGGCGCTGACCGCCGCCGACCGACCCGCCTTCTTCGCCATGGACACCGCCGCGAAGCAGGCGCCCGCCGAATGCGCGGAAGTGCTCGCCGAACTCGGCTATGCCGGCCTCGGCGGACGTCCGTCGACGGCGAAGGCGCACGCCGCCGCGCTGCAGGCCAAGGGCCTCGTCTTCTTCAACGGCTACCAGGTCGCGAACTTCGCGTACGGCGAAGCCCAGCTGCCCGCCGATCTCACGCAGGCGGTCGACGACCTCGCCGGCACCCGCGGCACGCTGTGGCTGGCGATCAACAAGGTGCAGTTCCCCGCCGGCATGAAGATGCCGCCGGAATACGGCGATACCGTGGTCGTACCGCAGCTCCGCCAGCTGATCGCATACGCGAACCCCAAGGGCGTGAAGGTCTCGCTCTACCCGCACGCCGGTTTCTGGGCCGCGCAGTTCGAGACCTGCGCGCGTGTCGCGGCCAAGGTCGACAGCCCTTCTCTCGGCGTGACCTTCAATCTCTGCCACTGGCTCAAGGTCGAAGGCTCTGAGCGCGATCCGTTGCCGCTCATCAAGGACGCCCTGCCGCGGCTGAACTTCATCACGATCAACGGCGCCGACGCCGGCGACACGCAGAAGCTTGGTTGGGATAAGCTCATCCAGCCGCTCGGCTGCGGGACGTATGACGTCGGGGCGTTCGTGTCCAAGGTCCGCGCCGCCGGTTATCGCGGTCCCTTCGGTTTCCAAGGGTACGGCATCAAGATGGAACCCAAGGAGCTGCTGAGGGAGACGATGGAGGGATGGAAGAAGGCGGTTAAGTGAAAGGGCTAGGGTCAGGGCTAGGGCTGGGGCCAGTTGGGATTAAGTCGGAATGCTTAAGGTAATGTTACCTAGCCCTAGCCCTATCTCTGGCCCTTGAAATGAAAAACCCCGGTCACCCGGGGTTTGTTTTCGGCGGCTTACTTGCCGGCCGCGTGTTCCTTCGCGTGCTCGCGAAGCGGGTCGTAGGCGAAGTCCTTCTTCAGGTCGCGCCACGAGGCGTGCACGTGGTTGGCGCCGCCCTGGAAGTTGGCCAGCTCGAAGAGGAAGGTCGGGCCTTGGATGCTGTAGTAGTGGGGCTCGCCGACTTCGAGGCCGCCGTTCCAAGCGAACACGAGGGAGTCCTTCACGGCGTCGATCGCCTGGAGTTCGCGGGCGGCGAAGTCCGGGCGGGTGCGGCTGACGTATTCGTAGACGATCTTGCCGAGCATCTGCTTCTGTTCGGCCGTGAGGGCGGCGGCGGCGATGCCCTGGTGCTTGATGATCCCGTCGGCCTTCTGCTTGTTGCCGGTCAGGATGTCCTTGAAGGGGTCCTTGTTGAGGAAGCCTTGCTTGCGCTGTTCGGCGGTGAGGGACTTGGCGAGCTGGCGGCCGAGGTCGTCTTCGTACTTCAGGAGCTCGAAGCCGACGGGGCCGGGCTGGTCTTCCTTGATCTTGCCCGGGTTGCTGGCGAAGAAGGACGGGGTCGAGCTGACGAGCTCTCCGTTCACGATCGTGAAGTTGAGGGAAAGGTGGTGGCCTTCCCAGCGGAAGCCCCAGGTGCCCTTGGCATCCGGCGTACCGAAGAGGGACACGAAGTAGTTCTCGGCGTCGCGCTTCGGACCCGAGCCCTTCTCGAGTTCGAGGAGGACCTGTTCGAGGGCCATGATCTGCTCGGCCTTCATGTGGCCGCGGCCGCTGAGGGCGACGGAGAGGATGGCCTGGGCGAAGTGGCGCTGGCCGGGATTCATTTCCTTGAGCGGGAGGCCCTTGCGGACGGCCGGCACGAAGATCCAGTTGGTGCGCTCGGCGTCGTCGAAGCCGAAGGTCGCCTTGGCCTTCTGGTCCGCGTTGAGCGAGCCGAGGAAGGCGGAGGCCGCGGTGGACAGCTCTTCGCCGGCGGTATGGCCGAAGGCGGGGACGGCGGCGGCTAGGAGGCCGAGCGCGCACAGGAGGCGGGTGAGGGAACGCATGGGGGTGTCAGGTGAGGACAGGGGTGTAAGGGAAGGGTTCCCGGAGTGCCAGAAGGGAATGACGACGGAGTCGTCATTCCGTGCAAAAGTGCATCGGTGCAAAGGTGCAAAAGTGCAAATATTACGAAAAGCCTGCCGCCGGCCAAGGAATGTTAGCTGGGCAGGGTGTCACCTTTGCACCTTTGCACGCGAAGCCCGAGGGCTTCGCCTTACGCGCCTTCCGCCTCGCTCAGCTTCTGGGCGGCCTGTTCCCAGGCGGCGGTGGCGGCCTGGAGGGCGGCGAGCGTGTCCTTCAGCTGGGCGTTGAGGTGGGCCACGTTGGCGCCGCCGGCATAGGTGGCCGGGTCGGCGAGCTCGGCGGTCAGCTTGGCCTGCTTGGCTTCGAGGTCGGCGACCTGCTGTTCGCACTTCGTGACCTCGGCCTTCAGCTTGCGAAGGTCGGAGGCAGACGGCTTGGCGGCCGCCTTGGGCTTTTCGGCCTTCGGCGCTTCGGCCTGCTTCGGACGTCCGTCGGTGAAGCCAGCGGTCAGCGCGGCGCGTTCGTTGCCGGCCTTGGACTTCTCGAGATAATAGGCGTAGTCGCCGGCGTAGGGCGTCAGGCGGCCGGAGTGGACGTGGAGCACCGTCTTCGCGATCTCGCGGATGAAGTGCACGTCGTGGCTGACGAAGTAGAGGGTGCCTTCGTAGGTCTTCAGGGCCGAGATGAGCGCGTCGATCGACATGATGTCGAGGTGCGTCGTGGGCTCGTCCATGAGCAGGAAGTTCGGCGGGTTGATGAGCAGCTTGACCAGGGCGAGGCGCGATTTCTCGCCGCCCGAGAGCACGGCGACCTTCTTGTGCACGTCGTCCTTGCGGAAGAGGAACGTGCCGAGCATGCCGCGCGCCTGCTGTTCCGTGAGCTGGTTCTCCGTCGTGCGGAGCTCCATCACGTTCTCGAGGACGGTCAGCTTGGGGTTGAGGTTGTCGACGCGGTTCTGGGCGAAGTAGCCCGTGATGACGTTGCCGCCTTCCTCGCGGAGGCCGCCGTTGATCGGGATGACGCCGGCGAGGATCTTGAGCAGGGTGGACTTGCCGGCGCCGTTGGGGCCGACCAGCACCGTGCGCTGGCCGCGTTCGCACTCGAAGTTGAGGTCCTGGTAGACGACATGGTCGCCGTAGGCCTGCTGCACGTGCCCGAGCTTCATCACCTTGAGGCCGGAGCGGGGCGGCTGCGGGAAGCGGAACTGGATCTTCTTCAGGTCGTCCTCGGGCTCGTCGATCGCGACCTCCTCGAGGCGGGCGATCTGCTTCTCCTTGGACTTCGCGCGGGAGGCCATCGAGGCCTTGGCGCCGAAACGGTCGACGAATGTCTGCAGGTGGGCGATCTCGCGCTGCTGGTTCTTGAACATCGCCTGCTGGCGCTGCTTGCGGGCTTCGCGCTCGACGAGGAAGTCGTCGTAGTTGCCGGTGTATTCGTGGAGGCGCTGGCCGCGGAGCTCGATCATGCCCGTGCAGAGGGCGTTGAGGAAGGCGCGGTCGTGCGAGATGACGACGAGGCCGCCCGGGTAGCGGGTCAGGTAGTCCTGGAACCAGAGCAGGGCTTCGAGGTCGAGGTGATTGGTCGGTTCGTCGAGCAGCAGGAGCGTGGGCTCGCTGACGAGCAGGCGGGCGAGGTGCGCGCGCATGACCCAGCCGCCGGAGAACGTCTTGGCGAGCTTGTCGTGGTCGGTCTCGCGGAAGCCCAGGCCGGCGAGGATCTTCTTCGCGCGGGGTTCGAGCGTGTAGTCGATGTCCCAGTCGTCGTCGTTCTCGGGCTCGAGCTTGCCTCCGCTGGTGGCGATCTGGAGGATCGTCTCGTCGCCGACGGGCGCGCTTTCCTGCGGGAGGAAGCCGAAGTTCGCGCCGCGTTCCCACTCGATCAGGCCCTCGTCGGGCTGGTCCTTGCCGAGGATGATGTTGAAGAGGGTGGACTTGCCGGCCCCGTTGGCGCCGATGAGGCCGAGGCGGTCGGTCCGGGCGATGTTCAGCGATACGTCCGCGAACAAGGTGCGGGGCCCGTAGGACTTGGAGACATTGGCGATCGTCAGCATCGAAAAGGGGATAAAGGGGCCTGCGAGGGCGAGGTCAAGGGTCGCTTGGGCGACCACCTGACCTCGCCCTCGAGGGGGCACGTGGGCACGAGTATCGAGTAAAGGGGGTGATGTCTTGGGTAGGGCGGCCATTGCCATGGCCGCCGTTCGCCACGGCGCATAACCTGAGCCGGGCAGGATTACCGACCATTCCAAGTTCCGTCCGCCCACGGACGTGATGGCAATCACGTCCCTACCTAAGGCTGTAAGCGGGTTGCTTTCCCCGTGTCAACGTGCCCCCGTGCCCACTTGCCCCCGCGTTTACGACCACTTCAGCTTGCTCCTGAGCACGTCGAAATGCGTGAGCGATTTCGGACGCAGGAGGGCGAGCTGGACCTTGGCGGTGCGGATGACGAGGGGTAGGCGGCGCTGGGCTTCGAGGGTCTCGCGGCCGTCGACCGAGAGGCCGAGCAGGGCGCTGTCTTCGCTGCGGATCTCGAGTTCGGTCTCGCCGTCGAAGATCACCGAGCGGTTCGAGAGCGTGTGCGCGCAGATCGGCGTGAGCACGAGTACGGAGGCCGCGGGATCGACGAGCGGGCCGCCGGCGGCGAGGTTGTAGGCCGAGGTGCCGGTGGGTGAAGCGATGATGAGGCCGTCGGCGCGGTATTCGTTCACGCGGGCGCCGTCGGCGAGCACGGCGAAGCGACCCATGCGGAAGACGTCGCGCGTCTTGATGACGAGGTCGTTCAGGGCCAGGGCGAAGCTGCCGTCGGCGAAGCGGATCTCCAGGAGGGCGCGCTTTTCGACGCGGAAGTCGCCGGAGAGGATGGAATTTAGGGACGCGCCGACGTCTTCGCTCGGGTAGGCCGCAAGGAAGCCGAGCTTGCCGCGATTGATGCCGAAGAGGGGCACGCCTTCGAGGGCGGCCGCCTCGGCCACGCCGAGGAAGGTGCCGTCGCCGCCGACCACGCCGCACGCGTCGGCTCCCTTGAGCGTGGCGCGGCTGATCGGCCAGCCGTCGGCGACGGTCAGCGTCACGCCGGCTTTCTGGGCGGCTTCCTGGACCGCGCGCACGATGTCATCCACACCGGGCTTGGTGCGGTTGACGACGAGCGTGAGACGGCGGATGGCCATGAATGACGACTAGCCGTCCGCCGGGGAAGGGCAAGGACAAGCCGGGGCGCTGGCGGGCGAAACGGCTTATTTCGTGGCCTTTTCGGGCTTGGGCGTGACGTAGGCCAGCCGGTAGGAGAGGCTGACCTCGAAGCGCTTGCCGCCGAGGGCGACGACATTGACCGGGCCGGCGAGGCCGCTGAGTTCGAGCGTCCACTGGCCTTCGGGCAGGTGCTTCTTTGCTTCCTCGTAGTCGGCTTTGATCAGGTCAAGGAGCTCGTTACGGTAGTCCTGCGGATTGGTGAGCACATACTCCGGATGGCCGACGACCTGCTTCTCGTCGTCGCTCTTCGCCTTCACGAGGCCCTCGGCCTTGGTGCGCAGGGTCTCGACTCCCTTGAGGCCTTTGTCGGCTTCGGTGTGGAGTTCCCAGCGGGCATTGGCGACGTAGGTCACGTCGCCCTGGTCGGCCTCATCGTCGCCGAAGAGTTTGGAGCCACCAGACGGACGCGATACGTAGGACTTGCTCTCGGCGCGGGCGAACTCGGCGGAGATTTCGCGGAGCTCCCAGCCGGGCTGATCCGCGAAGCGCTTCTCGAGTTCCTTGCGGATCGCCTCGACACGCGCGTCGACCGCCGCGCGGTCCTTGCCCTTGATGGTGATCGAGACCGGGAGGAAGAGATGGTCGGCGTCGACCTGCAGGCGGACGTGGTGCTTGGGGCTGGAATTGCCGCTTTGCGCGGCGAGGGTCAGCGGAAGCAGCAGAAGGAGGGCGAGGAGGCGCATGAGTCGAGGAATAGAGGACATGAGGGCCCGAGGCAATGAGAGGAGTGAGACAGATGACTGAATGGAGGACTGCGTTGAGGACTGAATGGAGGACTGAATGGACATTAAGCCGCCACCCGCCACCTGGGACTGCCACCCGCCACCCGAAACGGATTCATGGCACTCAAGGGGAACCGGAGACCGGATAAGATGCTGCGGTATATGCCCCCAGCTAATCATCCGGTTTCCGGTCTCCCCTTGCTTGCATGTATCCCCAGCCGCCAACCGCCAACCGCTAACCGCCAATGCCTAGGCAAGGTCAGGATCGCCTACCCCTGGCCCTAGCTCTGACTCTAGCCCCAGCCCTAATGTCTCTTAGGCCACGCTCGCCAAAGCCTCGGCGACCTTGGAGACATCGGTGCCGCCGCCCATCGCGGCGTCGGGCTTGCCGCCACCCTTGCCGCCCAGCTTGCCGCAGGCGTCGGTGACGATCTTGCCGGCGGCCTTGCCCGCCTTGACGGCGTCGGCACCGCAATTGGCCACGAGGGAGACCTTGTCGCCGAAGACGGCGGCGAGGACGACGACGGCCGCTGGGCCGACCTTGCCGGCCACCTTGGCGCCGAGGTCACGGAGGTCGTTGGGCGTCTCGGCGCTGACCTGGGAGACGACGTACTTCAGGCCTGCGCGGTCGCTCGCCTTGGCGGCGAGGGCGTCGGCGAGCTGCGAGGATTCCTTGTCGCGGTAGACCTTGAGCTTCTTCTCGAGCGCGGCGGACTGCTCCATGATCTGCTCGAGGCGCTTGGCGAGGTCGGCGACCGGCGTGTTCGTCGAAGCGGCGAGCGACTTGAGCAGCTCGGCTTCGGCCTTGGCGCGTTCGTAGGAGGCAAGGCCGGCGACGGCTTCGATGCGGCGGACGCCCGCGGCGATGGCGTTCTCGCCGACGATGCGGAAGAGGCCGATCTCGCCGGTGTGGCGGACGTGCGTACCCGCGCAGAGTTCCATCGACCAGCCGTCGAGCGAGGCGGCCTTGCCGCCGACCTGCACGACGCGCACGGAGTCGCCGTACTTGTCGCCGAAGAACTGCATGATGTCGGGGCGGCCCTTGACGGACGCGTAGGCGACTTCGCTCCAGGTCACGGCGTCGTTGGCGAGGATGCGCTCGTTGACGAGCTTCTCGATGTCGGCCAGCTGGCCCGGCGTAAGCGCCGCGCCGTTGAAGTCGAAGGTCAGCTTCGTCGGATCGACCGCGGAGCCCTTCTGGGAGGCTTCCTTGGAGACGACCTCATGGAGCGCCCAGTGCAGGATGTGCGTGACCGTGTGGTGGCGCTGGATGGCGTCGCGGCGGGCCTGATCGACGGCGATCCCGATCGTCGCGCCGGCTTCCGGGGCGTCTTCGCCGTCGAGGAAGTGCAGCCAGGTCTGGCCGGACTTCTGGGTGTCGGTGACGTGCCACTGGCGGCCGCCGAGGGTGATGATCGCGGCGTCGCCGACCTGTCCGCCCATCTCGGCATAGCAGGGGGACTTGTCGAGGATGACGGCGGCGCGGTCCTTGATCTTGGCGACCTGGGCGACCTTGGCCTGCGTGGCGAGGGCGTCGTAGCCGACGAAGGCCGTCGGGTGGTCGGAGCCGATGTCGGAGAGGGTGATGATCTCCTTCTTCTGCGCGGCGCGGGCGCGGTTGCGCTGCTCTTCCATCAGCTTCTCGAAGCCGGCGCCGTCGACGGTCAGGCCGCGTTCGCGGGCCATGAGCTGGGTGAGGTCGAGCGGGAAGCCCTGCTCGTCATAGAGGCGGAAGGCGACGGCGCCGGAGATGACGCCGCCGGCCTTGAGCTTGCCGGCCTCCTCTTCGAAGAGCGCGATGCCCTTGTCGAGGGTACGGTTGAAGGATTCCTCCTCGATGCGGATCACGTCGGCCACGACGGCGCGGCGGGAGCGGATCTCCGGGAAGACGTCGCCCATCGTGTCGGCGAGCACGCCCACGAGCTGGTGGAAGAAGCCGTTCTTCAGGCCGAGCGTGCGGCCGTAACGGACGGCGCGGCGCAGGATGCGGCGGAGGACGTAATTGCGGTCGGAGTTACCGGGCTGGATGCCGTCGGCGATCGCGAACGAGAGGGTGCGGATGTGGTCGGCGATGACGCGGAAGGCCACGTCGTCCTTCTCCTGCTGCGTGTCGCCGATCGAGCCGGCGGCGGGCAGGGTGGAGCCGTACTTCTTGCCGGAAAGTTCCTCGAGGCGGCGGAAGAGCGGGGTGAAGACGTCGCTCTCGTAGTTGGAGATGATGCCGGAGAAGTCCTTGAAGTTCTTCGTGCACTGCATGATGCCGCTGACGCGTTCGAAGCCCATGCCCGTGTCGACGTGGCGGGCCGGGAGCGGGCTGAAGGTGCCGTCGGGGTTGGCGTTGAACTGGATGAAGACCAGGTTCCAGATCTCCATGCAGCGGGCGTCGCTGCCGTTGACGAGCGTGCCCTTCGTATCGCCTTCGGGGGTCAGGTCGACGTGGAGTTCGGTGCAAGGACCGCAGGGGCCGGTCTCGCCCATCATCCAGAAGTTGTCCTTCTTGTTGCCGTTGACGATGTGGATGGCCGGGTCGAGGCCGGCGGCGCGGAACTTCTCGGCCCAGACGTCCCAGGCTTCCTGGTCGAACTCGGAGGGGTCGCCCTTGGACTTGTCCGGCTTGTAGACGGTGGCGTAGAGGCGGTGCTTCGGGAACTTCCAGACCTCGGTGATGAGTTCCCAGGCGAAGTCGATGGCCTCGCGCTTGAAGTAGTCGCCGAAGGACCAGTTGCCCAGCATCTCGAAGAACGTGTGGTGGTAGGTGTCGAGGCCGACGTCTTCGAGGTCGTTGTGCTTGCCGCCGGCGCGGATGCACTTCTGGGTGTCGGCGGCGCGGCCCGGGGTGTACGGGCACTTCGTCTGGCCGAGGAAGATCGGGACGAACTGGTTCATCCCGGCGTTGGTGAAAAGGAGGTTGGGGGAGTCCGGCATCAGGCTCGATGACGGGACGATCGAGTGCTGCTTCGATTTGAAGAAATCGAGGAAGGATTGGCGGACTTGGGCGGAGGTCATGGGACGGTAAAGCGGAGGCGGGAAGGGGTCTTTTTAAGCCCCAGAAAGGGGAAAAGGGAAGGGAAATGAAAGGGCGAAGCGGTTGGCGGTTGGAAGATTCACGCCACTCAAAGGGAGACCGGAAACCGGGAAGTTTGCTTCGGCCATTGTTAAGGAGCCCAGCCAATCATCCGGTCTCCGGTTTCCCCTTGAGTTTGATGCCGCCGGCTCAGGTGGCAGGTGGCAGCCCCGGGTGGCAGGTGGCGGGGCTTTTCCATTCAGCCCTCAATTCAGTCCTCAACGCAGTCCTCCATTCAGTCCTCCATGGTCAAATCAGCCCTCTGTCATCGACTCAGTCCTCTCCGGCCGCTTCGCGGCCGTTCACTCCGCCGCCGTCAGTTCGCGGTGGAGCAGGAACAGGGCGTGGAAACTGTCCGCGTAGAAGACGCCGAGGCGTTCGATGAGCTTGCTGTCGTGCCAGGAGACGACGTTGGCCTTGAAGGTCAGGCGGGCTTCGCCGAGGCCCTCGGGCTTGCGGGCCGAGAGTTCCTGCGAGAAGTGCAGCGTCGAGGGCAGCTTCTTCGCGTAGCGTTTCTGGTCGGAGAGGAACGCGGCGATCGCGCCGAGCTGGGACTGGCCGTCGAGGGTCAGGTGCACGGTGGCCTCGCCGGGGACGTCGCCTTCGCGCGGCTGGTAGAAAGCCCGGACGAGGGCGGTCGACCCCTTGAGGGTCACCCGCGCGTTGAAGTCGTCGCGGGCGGTCAGGCGGTAGGCTGCGTCATGCGCCTTGAGGTTATCGGCGACTGCCTTCCAGAGGGCTGGTCTCATGGAGCCTAATCTCGCGGAAGTCGGCCGAGACGCAAGCGGACCGAGCGTCGGGCGGGCGGTAATTGTTCACAGCGCCAAAAAGAAAGGGCATGCCGGATGGCACGCCCTCGTGGGTAAGCCTGACGGAACGGCTTACTTCTTTTTCTTCGCCGGCTCGGCCTTGGCGGGCGCGCCGAGCGGGTGTTCCTTGAGGACTTCCTCGACGGTGTAGAGGCCGTTGTTCTTGCCCTTGATCGACTCGCGGACCTTCTTCACCTGGGCCGGCTTGACGGCCGGGTAGTTGTTGCCGAAGGACTGGCGGACGTAGGTGATCACCGCGGCGACTTCCTCGTCGTTGAGGAGCTGGCCGAGGCCGGTCATCACGGGCTGGCCGGAAGCGGGGTCGCCGTAGGTCTTGCCGTCGATCATCTGCGGGCCGTAGAGGCCGTTGAGGACGATCTTGATGACGCGGTCAGGGTCGCCTTCGAGCCAGCCGTTGGACGGATAGCCGGGCGTGCGACCGAGGGGCGGGTAGGCGCCGCGGGCGGGCTTGCCGGCTTCCTTGGGCATCTCGGCGCCGCGTCCGTCGGCCTGGTGGCAGGTCGAGCAGTGGGCTTCGCGGAAGTAGACTTCCTTGCCCTTGTCGTAGAGGCGCTTGTCTTCCTTGGAGAGCTTCCTGTCGGTGGGGCCGTAGGAAGCTTCCTTCTGGTCGGCGTATTCGCGGAGGTTCACCTTGCCCTTGCCCTCGGGGAGGGACTCCAGCTGCTTCATCGTCTGGCGCAGGCAGTAGGCGATGTAGTAGTCCTTGGCGCCCTTGAGGGCGGCGGCGGCGGCGATGGCGCGTTCGGTGTCCTTGCCGCGGAAGAAGCTGAGGCCGCGGACGCCTTCGAGCTGGACGCGCGGGTGGGCGTCCTTGACGGCGGCTTCCATGATCTCGAGCGCGTTCGGCAGGCGGTCGCGCTGGTAGATGGCGACGCGGACGGCCTGGGCGCGGGCGCGGGGCTCGGGCGACTTCAGGAGGAGGCCGAGGAGCTCGGTGTTCACGACGTTGTGCCACTGGTGGACCCAGAGGGCTTCCAGCAGGTGGTGGGCGTCCTCGACCTTGTTCGGGTCGAACTGCCTGGCCCACTTCTGGGTCGCCGCGATCACCTTGGCCGTGTCGTGCTTGTGCAGTTCGATCTTGGCGCGCTGGCGGACGTTGTCCTCGTGCTCGGTGAGGAGCGCGAGGAGGTTCTCCACGGACTCGCCGTCGATCTTCTTCGGCGTGAGCAGCGGGCGGCTCGGGTAGGTCAGGCGGTAAAGGCGGCCGTGCTGGTGGTCGCGGTTCGGGTCACGCAGGTGGTGCTGCAGGTGGCCGATGAGCATCTGCGACCAGTCCATGACGTAGAGCGAGCCGTCGGGGGCGACGGCGACGCCGGAGGGGCGGAAGTTGCCGGCCTTCTCCTTGTCGGTCTCGACCAGGTTCGGGAGGATGGTCTCGCCCTTGATGCCGGCGCCGTCCTCGGTGATCTTCGCGCGGAAGATGCCCTGGACGGTGATCACGTTGGTGTTCAGGAACACGCCCTGCCAGTCGTCGGGGAAGTGACGGCTGCTGAGGATCGCGGTGCCCGGGCACGGACGCGACGGACGGTTCCAGAACTGCTTGAAGCCGGAGTGGGCGCCGGTGTCGAGGTGGCTCGAGAAGCCCGGGCCGAAGTAGTTGGCGTTGCCGGTGGCGTCGGTGATGATGTCGTTGCCCCAGTAGTCGAAGACGCGTCCGTGGGGGTTGGCGAAGCCGTAGGGCACGTGGCGGGTCAGCTTGTTGGTCTGGGGTTCGAAGCGGTAGATGGCGCCGTTGGTGTTACGGAGAACGCCGTTGAAGGTCTCGACCTGGGTGCGGTGGAACACGCCGTCGGAGAGGTAGATGGCGCCTCCCGGTTCGTAGCAGATGGAGTTCGTCTCGTGGTGCGAGTCGGCGGCGTCCATGCCGGTGAGCAGGCGTTCCTTCCAGTCGGCCTTGCCGTCGCCGTCGGTGTCGCGGACGTACCAGATGTCGGGGGACTGGATGAGGATGACGCCGTCCTTGTAGAACTGGAAGCCGGTCGGGCAGTTCAGGCCGTCGAGGAAGGTCGTGGACTTGAGGACCTTGCCGGTCTTCGGGTCGAGGTCCAGGACGATGAGCTTGTCGAAGACCTTGGTGTTGGGCGAGGTCTCCGGGTAGGTCGGCCAGCAGGCGATCCAGAGGCGGCCCTTGGTGTCGAAGTTCATCTGCACCGGGTTGATGAGCTCGGGGATCGTGGTCTCGTCGGCCACGAACTCGACCTTCACGCCTTCGGGCGTGGAGAGGTGCTTGAGCTGCTCATCGCCGCTGAGGTAGGGGACGGGCTCCTTGCGGTTCGGGGGGACGGGGATCTCGGCCTTGAGGTTGTCATGCTTGACCTCGACCGGCTTGCCTTGGGCGGCGGCCCAGATGCCCTTGTCGTGGTTGGCGGTCTTGAGGTCGCGGTTGGCGAGCTCGGCGCCGAGCACGGTGGCGTTGTCGATTCCTTCGTATTTGATGCGGGAACGCTGGCCGAAGATGTTGAACTGGTCGACGGTGCGGTAGCGGTGGTGCCACTGGGCGCTCTTCTCGTTGACCTCGGCGCGGACCTTTTCGTTCACGGCGCCGGCGGCCTTCCCGAAGACGGCCTGGAACTGGATGGGGGCGAAGGCGGCGTCGCCGGAGGCGTTGACGTGGATGCCGTTGTGGGTGAGCGGGGACTTGGCCGCGGCGTAGAGCTTCCGGGAGGCGGCGAAGAGGTCGACGAACTGGACGCCGTTGGCCTTGGCGACTTCGGCCATCGCGGACGCGTAGAGCGCGAGGTTCTTGTTGTTGTCGGCGGCGAGCTTGGCGTCGTAGTCGGCGGACTTCAGGTCCTCATGCGCGATCGGGGAGAACAGGACGACGCGGACCTTGCCCTTGCCGTAGTCGGCCGCGAGGGTCGACTTGAGCCAGCCGCTGAGGTTGGCCTTGAAGGTGTCGAGGCCGGCGGGGCCGGCGAAGGATTCGTTGAAGCCCCAGTAGGCGAAGATCACGTTGGCGTGGAAGTGCGCGCCGGCGTGGTAGGTGACCTCGGTCTTGCCGACCTTGGTGGTCACGGAGCCGGGCTTCATGTTGAGGAAGTAGTCGAGGCCGGCCACTTCGTCGGAACGGTGCGGCTTCACGCCGACTTCGTCGCCGGAGAAGCCGAGGTTGCGGACCACGAGGTTGTGGTTCGGGAACGCCTGGTGGATCAGCGTCTCGAAGTGGCCGTGGTGCTGCTGCCGGTCGGCGAGGCCGCTGCCGACGAAGGCGATGTTGTCACCCTTCTCGAGGGTGAGGTTCTGGGCCTGGACGGACGCGAATCCGAGCAGGGCCAGCAGGAGGGTGGACAGCTTGCGCATGGGTTTCTGGTTTGGGTAAAAATGATGAGGCCATGCGGAGAGGCATGGGCGGGAAGGGGAGGGGAAAAACTGTCGCTCTTTCCACAATCTGCCAAGGGGAATGTTCCTGAGTGGGCCTGCAAAGGAGCGCCAAAGCCGCTCATTTAAAGGCCCAGAGGGCTAGGAACGCCGCGAGTATCGAGTATGGAGTATCGAGTCTAGGGGGAGAGTGATGGCCTTGTGGTAGGGGCAGCACCGCGTGCTGTCCTAGTCGTCTTGGGTGGGGTGGGAGCAGATGGCTGGATCGATGACAGATGACGGAGGACTGCGTTGAGGTCTGAATTGAGGACTGAATGGAGGACTGAAAGGATTGGTTCCGTCGCCCGTCACCTGGGGCTGCCACCTGCCACCCGTCGCGAAAGAATACGCTCAAAGGGGAACCGGAGACCGGATGATTGGCTGGGGATTAAAGCCCGCAGCAAACCTCCCGGTTTCCGGTCTCCCTTTGAGTTCGTTGGCATTTCCTATCCGCCAACCGCTTACCGCCAACCGCTCACCGCTGTCTCCCTTTCCGTCTATTTCCCCATCGCCTCGCTGATCGCCTTGGCGACGGCTTTGCCGAGCGTGGCGGAGCCTTCGGCGTTGAAATGGACGTCGGCCTTGTTCTGGTGCTGCGCGAGGGTCGGCGTGATGACGGCGTTGAGGTCGTCGATGGCCACGCCGTTCTCCTTCATGACTTTGAGGGCGATGCCGTTGTAGATGGCGACGTCGCCGAAGGTGCGCTGCGGCGTGAGCTTGCCGGCCGGGACGGGGGTGGTGGTCGCGAAGATGAGTTTCGCGCCGGTCTTCTTCATTTCGGCCACGAGCGTGCGCAGGTTCTGTTCATACTCCGCCGGTTCGACCTGGCGCTTGCCGTCTTCCATGTGACGCAGGTCGTGGAGGCCGAAGTTGAAGTGGACGACGTCCCACTTGGCGGTGCCGAGCCACTTGGCGAGGTTCGCCGTGCCGTTCTTGGTCGGACCGCCGTTCGTGGGGATGCGATGGACGTTGGCCTTGCCGGCGAGTTCCTGGCGGACGGGCAGGGTGTAGCCGATGGAGATCGAGTCGCCGATGAGCAGCACGCGCGGCAGGCCGGCGACGTCCTGGATCGGGGCCATCGCCAGATTCGGAGCCTTGGCCTTCGCCTTGGCTTTGGCCGGGGCTTTCTCAGCCGGCGCTGCCTTGGGCGCGTCGGCGGCGAAAAGGGAGAACGAAGCGAGGGCGAGGAGCAGGGGGAGCGTCTTCATGGGGTGAGGAGATACAAGTCAGGGAGATGGCTGAGTCGATGACAGATGACGGATGACAGATCAGCCTACGGAGGACTGCATGGAGGACAGAATGGAGGACTGAACAGATAGGCTGCCACCCGCCACCCAAGACGAAGGCCTACGCTCAAAGGGAAAAACGGAGACCGGATGATGGGCTGGGTATATGCCCGCAGCATCCTATCCGGTCTCCCTTTGGCTTGCATGCGTCCTCTGGCCCTCGCGCTTACTGCCCCACCGGCTTGCTGATATCGAACTCCGCCTTGGTGTTCCAGCGTTGCTTGTAGCCGGCGGGGGCTTCGACGCGGGTGCGGAAGACGACGGTGTTGTCGAGGTCGAGGTTGTCGGTCCAGATGAACTTCGCGCCGGCGAAATTTTCGCGGGCCTTGAGGAAGGACTCCTTCGGGTTCACGCGCTGCTCGGCGTATTCGGTGGCCTGCGCCCACTTGCTGTCGTCGAAGTCGGCGGCGAACCAGTCGGCGGGCAGGGCCGTATGTTCGACCTTGGGGTTCCTGACGTCGCCGTTGAGAGGCCCCTTGAAGAAGTTCTTCGCCTTCCATTTCGCGTCGGTCACGGTGCCGTCGGCGAACTTCAGGATCAGGCCGGCGTCGCCGATGTGGTCGCCATATTCGAGGCCGGTCTTCGGGTCGGCGTTGTCGCGCGCGAGGATGGCGATGGTCATCGGGTATTCAGGGAGGATGTCCACCGAGACCACGTTGTGCGGCATGTAGTCGATCGGGTCGACGACGCGGAGCTTGCCGTTGACGTAGAGGATGAACCAGTTGTCGGCGTAGACGTTGAGCTTGATCGTGTCCTCCGTCGCGGGTTTCGCCATGCCAGGCTTGTCCCCTTTCTTGCCGCCCTTGCCCTTGCCTTTGCCTTTTTCGCCGGCCGGCGGTGCGGCTTGCTCGCCGGCTTCTTCGTCGATGTCCGCTTCGACGTCTTCGCCTTTCGGCCGGCCGGCCTCGTCTTCGGGCGGAGGACGCTTGCCCTTTTCTCCGCCCTTCTTGCCGCCTTTGCCTTTCTCGCCGCCTTTGCCGCCGCCCGGGCCGCGGGACTGCGGACGATAGGTCACGGTGGCCTTGGTGCCGTCGGGGTTCTCGTACTGGAAGGTCCAGCTGCCGTCCGCGTTGGGCGCGTATCTGACGGCGGCCGGCCGGCCGTTGAGCGTGTACGTCAGGACGTGTTCGCGGCCCGCGGCGTCGACGGTGAACGACTTGATCAGCGCGCCTTTGATGGCCTTCTCCTGGAAGTAGGCGTCGGCCTGACGGACCTTCTTCGCCGAGGGCTGCGGGTCGACCTGGCCTTCGATCTCCTTCACTTCGCCATGGAAGCCGCCGTTGATGTACGGATACTTCTTGGAGGCGTGGTAATGATACCCGAGCGCCTTGGTCTCGTGGCCGTTGAAGGCGTCGAGTCCGCCGGGCGTCGCGCCGTCGGGTTCGGTCAGTCCGTAGATGGCGTAGCCGTCGAGGGCGATCGCGATCGGCCTGCCTTTGCCGGCCTGCTTCTCGAGGTGCAGCGGGGCCACGTGGTAGTGGTAGTCGTCCGCGCGCCCGCAATGACCGCCGAAGTCGTCGAGCTCGCCGACGAGGAGGGCGTCGTCGCCACGGTTGTTCAGGGCGTTGAAGATCGGCACGCCGTTGGCGGCGAGGGCGATCGCCCCGCGGAGGAAATGATTCTTCGCGGACATGGGCTCCTTGGCGGGCACCGGCTTGAGCGGGATGCGCCAGGCGGAAGCGCCGACGTAGTCCTGCGGCATCGGCACCTGCTGCTGCCAGGACTTGATGCCGGTCATCATCGGATGGCTGGGCAGCCCCTTGGCTTCGACGTAGAGATACGTTTCGTCCCAGCGCACCTTCACCTTGTCGGGGAAGGCCTGGAAGGGAGCGGCGAAGGCGGGGGCGGTGCCGGGAGCGGCGGCGAGGTAAGTGGCGGTCAGGACGAAGTTCGCCGCGGGGACGACCGCGGTCGGCGCGACGAAGCGGTCGCGCAGGGAGGCGTCGATCGGCGGGAGGTGCGCGTGCGCCGCCGTGGCGAAGACGAGCGGAGCGAGGAGGCGGGCGAGGGTCGGGAGGCGCATGATCGGATAAGGAGAAGATTCTACGCCGACCGACCTTAAGGGGAGGTTAAGTCCCCTTCGCGCGGTTCAACCGCGGACCGCGAGGGCCTCGTCGATGCGGGCCAGGTCCTCGGGCTTGATGGCGAACTTGCCGCCGAAGACCGTCTCCTTGATCTGCCCTGGCTTGCGCGCGCCGACGATCGCGGCCGTCACGCGGGGCTGGCGCAGCACCCAGGCGATCGCGAGCTCGGCGGAGTTGCGTCCGTAGCGGTGCGCGATCTCGGCGAGGGCCTTGGTGAGGGCGATGTTCTTGGAAAGGAGGGGTTCGTTGAACTGCGGGTCGGCGCGACGATGGTCGTCGGCGGGCAGGGCGGCGGCCCATTCCTGGGTGACCTTGCCGCTGAGCAGGCCCTTCTGCATCGGGCTGTAGGCGATGATGCCGATGTCGTGTTCCTCGCAGTAGGGCAGGAGGCCGGCCTCGATGCCACGGTTGAGCATGCTGTAGGGCGGCTGCAGGAAGGTGACGGGGTGGATGGGGCGGATGCGCTCGAGCTGCGCGACGCTGAAGTTGCTGACGCCGGCGTAGCGGACCTTGCCCTCCTTGACCAGTTCGGCGACGGCGGACCAGCCTTCCTCGATGTCCTCGTCGGGCTGCGGCCAGTGGATCTGGTACATGTCGATGACGTCGACCTGCAGGCGGCGCAGGCTGTCCTCGCATTCCTGCTTCACGCTCGCGCGCTTGAGGCGCGGCACGATCGTGCCGTCGGGTTCCCAGCAGCGCTCGCACTTCGTCGAGATGATCGGCTGGTCCTTCATCTCCTTGAGCGCGCGGCCGACGACTTCCTCGGAGCGGCCGAGGCCGTAGACGGCGGCCGTGTCGATCCAGTTGATGCCGACGGCCATCGCCTCATGGATCGTGCGGATGGACTGGGCGTCGTCCTGCGCGCCCCAGCCGAACTTCCAATCGCCGCCGCCGATGGCCCAGGTGCCCAGGCCGACGGGCGTGAGTTGGAGGGGAGAGTTGCCGAGTTTGCGGGTCTTCATGGCGAGGGTGGAATTGAAGGGAGAATGGAGGACTGAATCGAGGACTGAATGGAGGACTGAATCGATGGCAGATGGCTGAATCGATGACAGAGGGCAGATAAGGCCACGGAGGACTGAATGGAGGACTGCGTTGAGGACTGAATAGAGGACTGGATTGATTTCCCGCCACCCGCCACCTGGGGGCTGCCACCCGCCACCCGAAATCAAGGCACCAAGCCCAAGGGGAAACCGGAGACCGGATGATCAGCCGGGGGCATTGATGACATCCGCAGCAAGCTTCCCGGTCTCCCTTTGGGTGGCGGGAATCCTCCAGCCGCTATCCGCTTGCCGCTTTTATCTATTTTTTCGCTTTCTTGCCCCCGTTCGCGCCTCGCAGCGGCCAGTCCGGATCTTCGACGTGGGCTTGCTTGAACAGGACGAGGGCTTTCTCGACAAGTTCGGGGTGCGCGGCGGCGAGGTTGTTTCGCTCCGCGGCGTCGCTCTTCAGGTCGTAGATCTCCACCTGAGCCTGTGGGCCGTTGCGGACGGCCTTCCAGTCTCCCCAGCGGACCGCCTGCAGGGACTGGGCCTCGTGCAGCTCCCAGTAGAAGTAATCCCGTTTCGGCGCCGGGCCGCCTTTGAGGAACGAGACCAAGGAGAGGCCGTCCGTCTTCAGTTCGACGGGCACTTTGGCGTCCGCGAGCTCGGCGGCCGTCGGCAGGAAATCCCAGAAGGCCCAGGGTTCGTGGCTGAGGCGTCCGGCGGGAATCTTGCCGGGCCAGCGGGCGAGGGCGGCCTGACGGAGCGCGCCCTCATACAGGCTGCGCTTGTAGCCACGAAGGCCGTTGGAAGCCTGGTCGAAGAGCCGTCCCACCTCGGAGTTCGGGGCGAAGGAGGAGCCGTTGTCGCCGGCCGTCATCACGAGCGTGTCTTCGTCGAGTCCGAGTTCGCGGAGCAACGTGAAGATCCGGCCGATGTCGGAATCCAGTCGCGTGACCTGGGCGGCGTAGGCCTTCTGCGTATTCGTCCAAGGCATGTCCTTGTAGGCTCCGAGGTCGTCGATCTCATGCGTCCCATGCGGCAAGGTGATGGCGTAAAAGAGGAAGAAGGGCTTGTCCTTTTGCGCCCGGATCCAGCCTTCGACGTCCTGTTGGATCAGTTCCTGGGCATAGGTCTTGCCGACGCCCTTGCCGGTGTTGCCCGGGAGTTCGAAGCGCTGGTCTTCGCGGTAGAGATAGGTCGGGAAGTAACTGTGCGCGTGGCGCTGGCAGTTGTAACCGAAGAAATGATCGAACCCGTTCTTCAGGGGGCTGCCGCTGGTGTCGAACATGCCCATGCCCCATTTGCCCATGCAAGCGGTGGCATAGCCGTTGGCCTTGAGCAGCTTGGCGACGGTGTGGGTGCCGGCGGGCAGGGGCTTCTGTCCCTCGGGCTTGATCTCCCGGTTCGCGCGGATCGGCGAGCGTCCGGAATGCAGACCCGTGATCAGGGAGGTGCGGCTGGGAGCGCAGACCGTCGTGCCGCAATAGGCCTGGGTGAAACGCGTGCCTTCGGCCGCCATCCGGTCGAGGTTCGGAGTGCGGATCAGTTTCTGTCCGTAGACCCCGATGTCTCCCTGCGCGAGATCGTCGCTGAGGATGAAGATGATGTTGGGCTTGCGGGTCTCCGCCGCGCCGGCGAAGGCCGCGAGAAACACGAGGACGAGAGAGGGCAGTTTCATGGGGTGAGCCGATTGAAGGCTGAATCGACGGCTGAATCGAGGACTGAATGGAGGGCAGGATAGATGGTTGAATCGAGGACAGATGACGGATGACGGATAAGACCACGGAGGACTGAATGGAGGGCTGCGTTGAGGACTGAATGGATTTCCCGGCACCCGCCACCTGGGGCTGCCACCTGCCACCCGAGACGGAGGCATCAAACTCAAGGGGAAACCGGAGACTGGATGATCGGCTGGGGTCATTGATCATGGCCGCGGCAAACTCCCTGGTTTCCGGTCTCCTTTTGATTGCGGGTGTCCCCAGCCGCTATCCGCTTACCGCCAACCGCCATCACCTATTTATTCATCAACAAAAAAGGGCCTTTCGGCCCTTTTGTCCGTGCGCGCTTACGCGCTCACTGCACGTCCTTCAGGAACTGCTGATACTGCGCTTCGGTCTGCGCGGCGTCCAGCTTTCCGGAGTGGATCAGGATGCGGAAGCGGAAGGTCTCGGACTGGCCGGCCTTCAGGGTGAAGTTGAGCGGCTTCTTGGAGGGGTTGCCCTTGGGGAATTCCTTGGCGCCGAACGGATTGGCGGCGAAGAGGCCGTAGCCGCGGCAATGCCAGTAGGTCGGGTAGGTGACGTTCTTCGGGTGGTCGAAGATGCCGACGCAGACGTCTTCGCCACGGACGTTGCCGGAGAGGGTCATCCACTTGGCGCGCGTGCTCCAGGCGTCCTTCTCGCCGACGAGACCTTCGCTGCTGAGGTAGACGCCGTTGACGCCGGTGTTGTCGAGCTTGGCGACCTTGGTCGGGATGCCGGCGGCGTCCGTGAAGATCTCAGCCTTGGTGGAAGGCTCCTCGAGGGCGCGGGTCACGCGGATGGCGATGGCGCCTTCCTTGGAGTCATTGAAGACGGCGTCCTTCTCCTGGGCGGTGAGGGTGATGATGCGGTCGATGATGCGCAGGTCCTTGGCGGCGCGGAAGACGATCTTCTCGTCCTGCTGCAGCACCTTGGAGCCGTCGGCCATGATCCAGTCCGAGGACACCTCGAGGGTCGCGGAGCCGGAGCCGCTGTTGATCGCCTTGATGCTCTTATGCTTCACCGCGCCGTAGGGCATCTTGCCCTTGTGGGTGAAGCCCTCGGGCGGGGAGTTCCAGAAGTCGGTGCCGTTGACGTCGCCGTAGTTGAACCATGAGGAGATATGGTGCGGGTGGTCGGTGCGCTCGCCGGCGACCTTCTCGAGCGGGAAGCCGCGGGTGAAGATGTTGCCCTGCGAGGTGCGGAGAGGGGAGAGCAGGGGCTTCTTCTGGTCGGCCCAGTAGACGTAGGAGGTGAAGGGCTGGCCGTCGACGAGGACGTCGACCTGCGACTTGTCCTTCTGTTCGACGAGCTTCACTTCCTGGGCGACGGCGGCTTGGCCGAACGCGGCGAGGAGGGCGAGGAGGGCGAGGGGGTGCTTCATGGGTGGACATAGGACATACCTGCCGCCGAAAAGTTGCCAACCTGAAAGCCCTCCGGAAT
>JAURFU010000035.1 GCA_030834165.1 Verrucomicrobiota bacterium | reverse complement strand
CCGTCTGGCCGCGCACCCGAAGTTCGTCGGCGTCCGTCACGTCGTCCAGGAAGAGCCCGACGCGGACTTCATGCTCGGGAAGGATTTCCAGCGTGGCATCTCGAAGCTCCACGCGCATGGTCTGACTTACGACATCCTGATCTACCCGAAGCAGCTTGAGGCCGCGATCCGGCTCGCGGAGAATTTCCCGTCCCAGCCCTTCGTCCTCGATCACCTCGCCAAGCCGCCGATCAAGGACGGCGCGCTCGAGCCTTGGAAGTCTCAGCTCCGGCGTCTGGCGAAACTCCCGAACGTCCACTGCAAGGTCTCCGGCATGCTGACCGAAGCCGATCACCAGGCCTGGCAGGCGGAGCAGTTCCGCCCGTATCTCGACACGGTCTTCGAGGCCTTCGGGCCGTCGCGACTGATGTATGGCTCCGACTGGCCGGTCTGCCTCTTCGCCGGCAGCTACGAGCAGGCTTTCCGTCTGGTCGACGACTACGCCCGCGGGCTGACGGAAGCCGAACGCACCGGACTCTTCGGCGGCAACTGCGCGCAGTTCTACTTCGGCGGCAAACGTTAGCGCAGCAGCGACGAGTTGTCGTCCTTGCTGACCTTGAAGATCCAGCCCGTCGCCTCCATGTCGATGTCCAGGCCGCGTTTGTCCCGGGTCAGTTCAACGGGCAGCGGCTCGTCGTTGCAGCGGAAGAGCTTGAGCCGGCCGGTCCCTTCGTACTGGCCGTTGACCTTATTGTTCGATTTCGCGACCTCGATCGCGAGGTAGCAGTCGAACACGCCGCCCGGGGTCTCGCCGATGAGCACCTCGACCGGCACCTTGGTGCCCTTGGTCACCTGGATCCAGGGACCCGCCTTGAGGCGATGCAGGCTGCCCGGCGCCCGGTTGATCTTATATTCCTTCGAGACCTTCACGCCGAAGTCCTTGTAGTTGCCGTCCCGGCCGCTGAAGTACGTCTCGTAGCCGTCGTCGAGGACGATCCTGCGGTTCCAGCGCACGATGAGGAAGTCGTCGCCCGAGCCGACGAAGCGGAAGGCCGTGGAGCTGGGGGCTTCCACGTAGCATCGGTAGTGCACCACCCAGCGCGAGGGCTTCATCAGTTTCTCGACTTCGAACGCCTTGGGGGCGTCGTTCGCCGAGCGGCTGGTGATGAAGAGCTGGCCGGAGACGAGCTTGTCGGGTGACTTGAAGAATTTCTGCAACCGGCCGGCGCTCCAGCCGCTTTCGAGGAATTCGCGGACCGAAGCCCGGTAGGGCGGGATGCCCGTGCTCGCCGGCGCCGCCGCGGTGGGCCGGCGGTCGCTGGTCTGCTTGAGGTCGTAGAGCGTGCCGATCAGCCCGCCGACGTTCGCCCCGCCTTTCATCCCGAACAGGGAGACGAAGTTACGCCCGCCGCCCGAGCCGATGCCCTTGCCGGCGCCGATGCCGCCGCCCGAGCCGCCGCCGAACCCTTTGGAAGCACCCCCGCCGATCGCCCCGGCGCTGAGCAGCGGATTGGACATGCTCGGCAGGCTCGCCACCGCCAGGGCGGAGTTCGCGTTCTTGCTGGTGATGCGGGTGTTGGTCTTGGCGAGCGACTTGATGTTCTTGGGCTGGAGCTTGGTCTTGTATTCCTTGGCCTTGGGTCCGCCGGCGCCGCCGCCCGCCCCGGTGGCGAAGGTGTTCGGGTCTTTCTTGCCGGCGCCGTCGGTCACGGTCGAGACGACCCAGACGATCGCGATCAGCACGAGGATGACGTGCGCTACGACCGACAACGCCAGGCCCTCGCCCCCGAGGCGCTGCCACAGGGTCCGCTTGGGACGAGCCAAAGGCTCCGTCCCGGTCTCCGCGGGTGGGTTGTCCTGGGGTTGGGACATAGGAGCATTCCACTAACAGCGGAGCGCGACTTCAACCCCCAAACCTTGCCCCGAGCCGTCATCTGTCGGAATCATCATACGATGCCGGGTCTTGCCCTGCCTGCCTCCTCCTTCATCGTCCCGGCATGGACGATCGCCAGCGTGACCTCGAGGAGCGCCTCACCTTCCTGCAACGCCACGTGGAGCAGCAGGACCGGATCATCTTGGAGCTTTCCCGTGAGGTCTCGAAGCTCTCCGACCGGCTCGCCCGCACGGAGGCTAAGGTGACCCAGTCCGCCGACGCCGGCGACCAAGGCCCTCCCGCCGACGAACGCCCACCCCACTGGTAAGGCGCCGGAAAGGGTTTGAGGTCGGGCGTCCTTCGTCCAGTCTGTCCCTATGATCCTCGCCGCTGATTCTGCCCCTGTCGCCAGTGATTCGCTGACTTACCTGGAATACGGCGTCTACCTCCTGCTCTCGCTGGGCGTGACGATCTGGGTCGGCCGCACCCTTTTCCGCAGCGGCCGTCCTTTCCTCGTCGATGCCTTCCATGGCAACGAGACGATGGCCGACTCGGTCAACAACCTCCTCCTCATCGGCTTCTACCTCGTGAACGTCGGCTTCATGCTGCTCTTCCTTTCGTCCAAGCAGCATCCGGCCACGGGCATCGACGTGATCGAGCATCTCAGCAAGTCCGTCGGCGTGGTGGTCGTGGTCCTCGGCGTGATGCATTTCATCAACCTGGTCGTGCTGAACTCCCTCCGCACCGGCGCCCAGGCTTCCCGCCCCCCCGCGCTTCCTCCGAAAGCCTGATCCGTCAGCCGGAATGTGCGGTCGCGTCACCCAGTTTTCCCGCTGGGCAGAGATAGTCAGAAACCTCGGGGCCCCGTCGGTCGACGCGGCGCCGCGCTTCAACATCTCTCCCGGGACGCCGCTCCTCAGCGTCCGTCGCGAGCAGGGCGTCCTCCGCACCGAAGCCTTGCCGTGGGGTTTCGTCCCTTCGTGGGCGCCGGCCGATGAGTCCGGCGGCCATGCGAACGCCCGCGTCGAGGGGATCTTCGAACGCCCGACCTTCCGCGACGCCGCGCGCCTGCGGCGCTGCGTCGTGCCGCTCGACGGCTATTACGAATGGAAGACGGAAGGCCGGCTCAAGGTGCCGTATTATTTCCGCGCGGCCGACGGCGGTCCGCTCGCGGTCGCCGGACTCTGGTCGTTGCGCCTGGCCGCCGACGGGACGTCGCGCCGCACGCTCTGCCTCGTGACGGTCGCCCCGAACCGCGAGGCGGGCGAAGTGCACGCGCGCATGCCGGTCGTGCTCGCCGGCCCCGCCCGCCAGGCCTGGCTATCGGAGCGCGCCTTCACGCCCGCCGACTTCGGGGCGCTGGCCGTGACAGCGCCCGATCGTTCCTTGTCCCTGCATCGCGTCTCGCCCGACGTGAACCGCGTCGCCGTCGACGCCGAGCGCCTCGTGCGTCCGCTGGTCGGCGCGATGGATCAGCCGGACTTCTTCGGGGATTTGCTTGGCTAACGCGGCGTTTTTCGACAGACCAGTGCCATGGCCGAACCGTTGCACACCCCTAAGATCGTGGAGAAGCCGTGGGGGCGGGAGATCTGGTTCGCCGACCAGGCCGCCTATGCCGGGAAGGTGCTGGAAGTGCGCAAGGGCCGCCGGCTCAGCCTGCAGTATCACGAGCGCAAGACCGAGTCGCTTTACCTGCTCTCCGGGCGCGTGCGCCTCACCTACCGCGCGACGGTCCCCGGCGCGGATCCGGCGGCCGTCCCCCTCTCGGACGCCGACCAGCACGACTGGCTCCCGGGCCGGGCGGTGCACGTCCCCGTCCGCACGATCCACCGCTTCGAAGCCCTCGAAGACAGCGTGCTGCTCGAAGTCTCCACGCCTGACCTGACGGACGTCGTCCGCCTCCAGGACGATTTCTCGCGCCCGGCCCGCGACTGACCTTCTCCATCCCTCATGCGCAAAGTATTGGCCTTTGACCTCGGCGGCACGAAATTCGCCTTCGGCGTCGTCAACGAAGACGGCAGCCTCCTCGGTTCCGGCCGCGTCGAGACGTTCGCCGAAAAGGGCCCGCAGCAGGCCTGCGAACGCGTCGCCGAAGCCGCCCATAAGCTCCTCGCCGACCTGAAGCTCACGCCGGCCGACTTCGTCGCCCTCGGCATCGCTTCCCCGGGCCCGCTGGACATCGTCCGCGGCTGCGTCGACGGTTCCCCGAACCTCCCGGGCTGGACCGGCTTCTCGATCACGGAGTTCCTCAGCAACTCCTTCGGCGGCCTGCCCGCCCGCATCGACAACGACTGCAACGCCGCCGCGCTCGGCGAATACCGCTTCGGCGCCGGCAAGGGCAAGAGGAACGTCGTCTACGTCACCGTCTCCACCGGCATCGGCGGCGGAGCCGTCATCGACGGACGTCTCATGCGCGGCGCCAACGGCAACGCGGCCGAGCTCGGCCACATCCCGCTCACCATGGACGGCCCCCGCTGCGGCTGCGGCAATCCCGGCTGCTGGGAGGTCTACGCTTCCGGCACCGCCATCGCGCGCCGCACCCGCGAGGCCCTCGCCACCGGCCGTCCTTCGGGCATCGTGAAGTTCGCCGGCTCCATCGAGCAGGTCACCACGCACCACCTTTTCCAGGCGATGGCCGAAGGCGACGCGCTGGCCAACGAGATCTGGGCGGAGTCGATCAACTACCTCGGCCGCGGCCTGGGCGCGGTGATCAACACCTTCAACCCCGACGTGATCGTGGTCGGCGGCGGCGTCACCGCCGCGGGCGACGCGCTCTTCGTGCCGATGCGCCAGAGCGCCAACCAATACGCCTTCCCCCGCCTCTCCGCGGTCTGCGCGATCGTCCCCGCCGGCCTCGGCGGCAACGTCGGCGTCGTCGGCGCCGCGGCCTGCGCCTTCGAGCACGTCGGCTGACGGGCCCGCCGGCGATGCGCGTCTCGGTCGTCCTCCCGGCTTTCAACGAAGAGAAGCTCCTCCCGTCCGCCCTCGCGGCGGTACGGGCGGCCGCGGCCGCGTTCACCTCCCGCGGCTGGGGGTGGGAGTGCGTGGTCTGCGACAACAACTCGACCGACGGCACCGCCGCGGCCGCCCGCGCGGCCGGCGCGACGGTGGTCTTCGAGCCGGTCAACCAGATCGGTCGGGCCCGCGACGCGGGGGCGCGCGCCGCGAAAGGAGAGTGGCTTGTCTTCATCGACGCCGACTCGACGCCCTCGCCCGCGCTCTTCGCTTCCATCGCGGACCACATCGCTTCCGGCCGCGCGCTGGGTGGCGGCAGCACGGTCGAACTGGAGCCGGGCACGCCGCGTCACGCGCGCTTCGTCTGCGGCCTCTGGAACCTCTGGAGCCGCCTCGCCGGCTGGGCCGCCGGTTCGTGCGTCTGGGTCGAGGCCGGAGCGTTCCGGACCGCGGGTGGTTTCGGCACGGAATATTACGCGGGCGAGGAGATCTTCCTGAGCCGTCGGCTGAAGGCCCTCGCGCGCCGCTCCGGCCGTCGCTTCGTCATCCTGGCCGACCATCCGCTGCGCACGTCCTCGCGCAAGCTGAAGCTCTACACGCTCACGGAGGCGGGCCGGTTCTTCTTCCGCATGCTCTTCACCGCCGGGCGCGCGGCGAAACGCCCGGAGAACTGCGAGATCTGGTATGACGGACGGCGCTGAGCCTCAGAGCCGCTGACGCTTCCACTTCGGGATCGGGAATGCGGTCACCTTGTCCGAGCGCACTTCGACGTCGTCGCGATGCCGCAGGCGCCTGGCCTCCGCCGCGGTGACGATCTCGTAATGCGGCGCGGCGGTGATCAGGTCCGCGATCTCCCAGCAGTCCTTCGGGTTGTTGACCCACTTCTCCGGCGGGAGACGGCTGAGGTCGTAGGGCTTCGAATAGCTGCGCAGGGTCTTGCGCGGGCCCTTGGCGTATTCGTGGAAGTACGACATCGCGAGCTCGCGCACGCTGCGGTAGACCGGGTCGCGCCAGCGCAGGCAGACGTAGTTGGTCTTGGAGATGGCGCCCCACTTGCCGCCCACGCGGAAGGGCGCGATGACGTGGTCCATGTCCTGGTGCGCGCTGAAGTCCAGCAGCAGGGGAGGGTGGCCCTGCAGCCAGAGGGCGAAGGCCGCCACCATCGCGCCTTCGATGCAATGCGCGCGGCGGTGCTTCAGGGTCTGCTCCACCGAGCGGGCGGTGTCCCCTTCGGGTTCGAAGTTCTGCGGGAAATCGACGAGGAAGTCCTGGATGGCCTGCGGGGTGGCCAGCCGCGCGAGCGTGCGCGCCGCGGAGAGGCTGAGGCCTCGGCGCTGGGCGAGCCGGATCCGGGCGGCGTACGACATGGCTGCAGGTCTATCCGTCCGCGGCGTTTGCTCAAGGAGCGAGTGCGCCGTTGCTTTCGGATTGGCTAACTTCGCGGCCCGCGTTTCCTTGGCTGCGTCCGCCATGCCGATCTTCGATTACACCTGCGCCGACTGCGGCAAGACCAGCGAGCTGCTCGTCCGCAGCTCCCAGGAAAAGCCGGCCTGCCCGCACTGCGGCTCGGCCAAGCTGGAGAAGCAGCTCCCGATGGTGGCCGTCAAAGGCCTGAAGTCCGACCACGTCCACACGAACAGCTGCGGTTGCGGCAAGCCCCGCGGAGGCTGCGGCAACTGAGATGGACCTCGAACAGTTCCGCTGGGGCGCCCTCCAGCTCATCCTGCTGATCATCTCGATCGGCCTCCATGAGTTCGGCCACGCCTGGGTGGCGGACCTCCGCGGCGACCCGCTTCCGCGCCTGCAGGGCCGGGTGACGCTCAACCCCTTCGCCCATGCCGATCCGATCGGCACCATCGCCATCCCGGCGGTCATGATCTTCCTGAATCCCGCCTTCGGCCTCATCGGCTGGGGCAAACCCGTCCAGATCTCCCTGCCTGATCCCCGGACCAGGCGGATGGACGACGTCTGCATCACCTTGGCCGGCCCGGCGATGAACCTGGTGCTCTGCGCGGTCTTCGCGGTCGTCGGCGGCCTGGGCGATTTCGACCCCCGTTCGCAGGCCATGGTCATCACCTTCCTCAAGATGGGCATCCTGCTCAACGCCGGGCTCGTCGTCTTCAACCTGATCCCCGTCCCGCCGCTGGACGGCTCCCGTGTCGCCGTCCGACTGGGCCTTTACTCCGAGGAGATGTTCCAGGCCCTCCTCCGCTGGGGCTTCGTGCTCCTGCTCATCGGGGCCAACCTGCCCTTCTTCCGGCTGATGCTGCGCTCGGCCACGGAGGTCGTCGCGTCGCCTTGGTTCTGGCTCTGGCGCGAGCTCTCCTGACCCGGCCGTCCACCGGAGGCTTGCCTATTTCGCTCTCGCGGGCGAAAGTCGGGCCATGCAAACCCTCGGCGAACGCCTCCAAGAAGCCCGTCAGCGACTGGGCGTGACCCTCCGCGAGGCCGCGGAGTTCACCAAGATCCGTACTGACTACCTCCAGTCCATGGAGGCCAACCAGTTCGAGTCCATCCCGCTCGCCGACGTCTACAAGCGCGGCTTCGTGAAGGTCTACGCGAAGTACCTCCGGCTCGATGACGAAAAGGCCGCCGCCGACTTCAACACGCATCATTCCGCCAAGGCTTCCCGCCGGCCGCTCGAAGCCGTCGCCGACGAGGACGCTCCCTTCGAGCCCGAGTCCGGCGGCTTGTCGCTGGCGATCAGCCGGGACATGCTGATCTACGGGGTCATCGGCATCGCGGCCATCGCGATCCTGATCGCGGTTTTTACCTGAGCTCGCCGTCGCCGGTCCGGTCGCCGGAGCCCGTCGCTCCCGCGGCCGTCCGGCCGGTTCCGCCGGCGGGCCGTCCTCACCAGATCACCTTGCGGTCCACCAAGACCGGCGTCCGCTATCAGGTGGTGGAACTCAACACCGGCGAGGTCCCCGGCTTGGGCGTGCTCTCGCCCCGGGACAAGCCCGCGGTCATCAACGTGAAGGGCCCCACGGAACTCCGCGCGAACTTCCTCGAAAACCTGCGCGTCGAGATCGACGGGGTGCCTTTTCCGATGCCCGCCGAGGCCAAGGGCGCGGTGTCGGTCTTCCTGCCCGACCCGCCGACTTCCCCGCCCGTGCCGCGGCCCGTGCCGACAGGCAAGGGACGTTGATGCGGGGAGGTTGACCCGTCGGCGCGGAAGGTCATCTTGGGGGCGCAGTGCCTCCGCGCCTCGAACAACGCGTCCTCGTCCTCAACCGTCTCTGGCAGCCGGTCAACATCGTCGGCGTGCTCCGCGCGATGAGCCTGCTCTTCCGCGGCCGCGCCTCGGCCATCTATTCTGACCCCGCCGCCGGCCATCGCGTGCTCAGCGCCGCGGAGTGGCTCCGGTTCTCGGCGGAGTCGCCTCCGCCCGCGGGCGAGGCCGTCCGCTCGCCGTGCATCGTCGTGCGCGTGCCGCGCGTGCTCCTGCTCGGCGAATACGACCGCGTGCCGCGCCGCGAGATCCGTTTCTCCCGCCGCAACGTCTATCTCCGCGACGCCAACACCTGCCAGTATTGCGGGCGGACTTTCCGCGACGAGGAGCTTAACCTCGACCACGTCGTCCCGCGCGACGTCGGCGGACGCACCAACTGGGAGAACATCGTGACGGCCTGCGTGCGCTGCAACTCGCGCAAGGCCAACCGTCTGCCGGAACAGGCCGGCATGACCCTGCGCCGCGCCCCGGCCAAGCCGAAGTGGCGCCTGGTCGTGGCGTCGTCGCTTTCGGCGGACGAGGTCGAGGCGTGGAAGGAGTTCCTCGAGGTGACGCCGGCCGGCCAGCTTCCCTGGCGGAACTGAGCGCCGTTTTCCTTGGTGCGGGTAACCAGATTCGAACTGGTGTATCCACTTTGGAAGAGTGGTGTCCTACCACTGAACGATACCCGCGTGGCCAAGGACGCCCACTATCCCGGGAGGGTCGGCCGGGGTCAAGCCTCGGCCCAAGGTCCTGGAGCGGGTAACCAGACTCGAACTGGTGTCACCACTATGGGAAAGTGGGGTCCTACCACTGAACGATACCCGCGTCGCCAGGAACGCGGTCATCCTGCCGCGCGGTCCCGAACCGTCAAGCCGGGTTCCGCCGCCGTCGATTGCGCTTCACGGGAAGCCGACATCCGTCATCCTCCGCCCATGGCCCGCTCCTCCGCTTCCGCCGTCGTTGATGTCCTGATGATGGCGACTCCTGCCAAGAACGCCGACCTGCGCTGGTTCGGCGGTTTCCACGCGTCGGATCCGTTCCCGGCCTTCTCGGTCGGCCGCCGTCGCGTCGGCCTGCTCCCCGGCATGGAGGTCGGCCGTGCGAAGGACGAATCCGCCTTCGACGAGGTGCTCAACCTGACCGCCATCATCGGCGACCTGCGCAAGACCAACCCGAAGGCGGGCGTGGCCGACGCGATCGTCTTCGCCGCGCTGCAGCGCGGCGTGCACCGCTTCCGCGTGCCCGCCGATTTCCCGGTGGGCCTCTTCCAGCGCCTCCGCGAGCTCGGCCTCGCGCTCCACGCGGTCGGCGCCCAGCAGAACGAGCGCGGCGCGCCCGAGCTCTTCCCGGAGCGCCAGGTGAAGTCCCGGGCCGAACTCGCCGGCATCCGCGCGGGCAACGCCGCCGCCGTCGCGGGCTTCCAGGCGGTCGAGCAGGTGCTCGCCGAAGCGACGGCCGACAAGAAAGGCGTGCTGCGGTGGAAGGGCCGGACCCTCACCGCCGAGATCCTGAAGGAGGAGGCGCAGGTCGCCATCCTCCGCAAGGGCGCCCTCTGCGACATCGGCCTGATCATCGCCCCGGGCGACCAGGCCGTCGACTGCCACTGCTCCGGCTCCGGCCCCGTCCGCGCCGGCGAGCTCATCGTCTGCGACATCTATCCGCGCCACATCGCCTCGCACCACTACGGCGACATGACCCGCACCTACCTCAAGGGGAAGGCCAACGCGAAGCAGCGTAAGATGGTGCTCGCCGTGCTCGAGGCCCAGCGCCGCGCGATCAAGGCCATCCGCGCGGGCGTGACCGGCGCCAAGGTCCACACGGTGGTGCAGGAATATTTCAAGTCGCTCGGTTACCGCACCGGTCTGGAGAAGGGCGTCTACGTCGGCTTCTTCCACGGCACGGGCCACGGCCTCGGCTACGACATCCACGAGGAACCGGCGCTGTCCACGCGCAATCCGCTCCCGCTCGTCGCGGGCCACGCGGTCACGGTCGAGCCGGGTCTCTATTACCCGGGCGTCGGCGGCTGCCGCTTCGAGGACTGCGTCGTGGTCACGAAGAAGGGCTGCGAATTCCTTTCCTCCCACCCCTATAACTGGGAGATCGCCTGAGGATGGCCAAGGGGCGGGGCAGGGCGGGCACGCATACGTCGCTGACCGACGCCGCCCGTCCCGTGGCCGAAGCCCTCGAGCGTCATGGCCGCGTCTCCCGCGGCGTGATCAGCGCCCGCGTCGGCGCGAAGACGCTTTCGATCAAGGTGATGAAGCTCGGCGGCGGCCTGCGCGTGACGGTCGTCTCCAAGGGCTCGCGCCAGGAACTCCATGTCTACGGGCTCACCGCCGAGCGCGTCGGCGAGATCCTTTCGGGTCCGGACTTCGCCGGCTACAAGCTGAACTTCGCCGATGAGTGAGGTCCCCGCCGTCCTCGCCGAGGTCACGGCCGCCGATTGGGCCGCCGCCGGTCCCGGCTGGACGCATCTGCCCTACCTGGCGCGTTTCCGCGCGGAACGCCTGCCGGCTTCCTGGGAGGCTTTCTTCTCGGGCCGCCATCACGCGGTGCTCGAAAGCGGCCGCACGGGCAGCTTCACGATCGCGGTCCCGGCCGCGGCCCGCGCCACGCTGTTCTTCGCCGACGGACGCGTGGTGCTGCATGCCGAAGACGGGGCGCATGAGGAGGCCGCGGAGCCGCCGCTCGCCTACCTGCGCCGCTGGTCCCGCGAGGTCCGCGCGCCTCGGCTCGACGGCTGGCCCGCCTTCCAGGGCGGCCTGGTCGCGCTGCTGGGCTACGAGCTCGCCGCCCAGTTCGAGCCGGTGCGTTCCGCGCCGGCCGATGTCCGCGCGCCGCTGGCGGCTTTCCTCGAGGCCCATGAGGCCTGCGTGTTCGACGCCGCCAAGCAGGAGCTGACGGTCGTCGTGCTCTGTCCCGTCGGCTCGCCTGACTCCGCGCTCCGCGCCGCCCGCGCCCGCGGACTCGACCTCGCCGCCCGCTGGTCGTCCGCCTGCGCGGCGCCGGCGCCGACGCTCCCTCCGTTCGGGGCTCCCGGCACGCCGGTCGCGGCGTCGTTCGATGAGCCGGGTTTCGTCCGCGCGGTCCGGCGCGCCCAGGATTACATCGCCGCCGGCGACACGTATCAGGTCAACCTCTCCACGCGCCTCGAAGTCCCGCCGGTCGACCCGCTCCGCGCCTACGAGGCCCTGCGCACGGCCAACCCTTCGCCCTACATGGGCTTCGTGCGCCTGCCCGGCGCGGCCCTCGCCTGCGGTTCGCCCGAGCTGCTCGTCGAGGTCGCCGGCGGACGCGTCGCCTCCCGTCCGATCGCGGGCACGCGTCCGCGCGGCGCCGACGAGGCCGCGGACCTCGCCTGGGCGCGCGAGCTGTCGGGTGACACGAAGGAGAAGGCCGAGCACCTGATGCTCGTCGACCTCCTGCGGAACGACGTCGGCCGCGTCGCGCGGCCCGGCACGGTGCGCGTGCCCGAATTCATGGCGGTCGAACGTTATTCCCACGTGATGCACCTCGTCTCGCAGGTCGAAGGCGACCTGGCCGCGGGCGCCGGTCCCGCCGACGTGGTCCGCGCGCTGTTCCCCGGCGGCACGGTCACGGGCGCCCCGAAGGTGCGCACGATGCAGGTCATCGCCGAACTCGAACCGGTGGCGCGCGGATATTACACGGGATCGCTCGGCTGGGTCGGGGCCTCGGGCGAACTCTGCCTCAACATCATCATCCGCTCGCTCTGGTCCGCCGAAGGCCGCGCGTTCGTGCAGGCCGGCGCCGGCGTCGTCGCCGATTCGGTGCCCGCCCGCGAATACGCCGAGAGCCTGCGCAAGGCCCAGGCCCCGCTGCTCGCCGCCGCCCGCGCGGCCCTCTCATGAGCCGCGTCTGCCGCAACGGCGTCCTCGTCGAAGGCGATCCCACGCCGGGCAGCTTCCCGGACGGCGCGGCGTTCTTCGAGACGGTCGCGCTCCGCGCCGGCGCGGCCGAGTGCCTCGACGATCATCTCGCGCGCCTGCGCGCCGGCCTGTCCCGCGCGGGTCTCTCGTCCGGCCCGCTCGCCGCCGGCGATCTCGCGGCCTGGCGCGCCGCGGTCCGTCTGCTCGGCGGACGGGAAGGCGTGCTGCGCCTCGTCGTCGGCCCGGATTTCGAGGAGCTCGGCCTGCGGGCCTTGCTTCCTTCGCCCGAGGTCTTCCGCCTGCGTTCCCTGCGCACCGTGCGCGACGCCCCGGAATGGCTGCCGCGGCCGAAGTCCGCCCCGTGGGCCAATTCGCTCGCGGCCTCCGTCGAGCTGCGCGCGCTGGGCGCCGGCGCCGGCGTCGAGGGCGTGCAGTGCGACGCCCGCGGTTTCGTCAGCGAAGGTTCGCGCTCGAGCCTGGCCTGGGTCGAAGGCGGCGTGCTCCATGTCCCGGCCGAGTCCACCGGCCGCCTTCCGGGCACGGCGCTCGGTCAGCTCGTCCGCTGCGCCGGCCTGCCGGTGCGCGAGGTCGAGTCAGGCGTCCCCGTGCGCGCCGAAGCGATCCTCGTCCTGCGTTCGACCTTGCCCGGCGGGGCGTCCGCGGCCTCGCGTTGGGATGACGTCGACGGTCGTCCGCTCTGGTCGGGCGACCCCGCCGCGGCGCGTCCGCTGCTCGCGGCGCTGGCCGCGTGGCGCGCTCAGCGCTGCATCAGCTTCGCGTAGGCCGGCAGGGCCGCGGCGAGCACGAAGAGCCCGAGGAAGGCGACGCTCACGAGGGCCGCGAAGCACGTCGCGGCCAGCAGTTTGGTCATGCGGACGACGTCGTCCTCCTCGCGCCGGCGCGCGCGGACGGCGTAAGCCGTGACGCCGAGGCCGACGACGAGCAGGCCGAGCAGCGCGCCGCTGAAATGGTTGAAGAAGAGGCCGGTGAGCCCGGGCAGCTGGCCGGGCTCGCCGACGATCGTCGCGACGAGCACGGGCTGGGCGCGGAAGGCGATCGCGCCGGCCGCCGCGGGCAGCCCCGCGGTGAGGAAGACGGCCAGGGCCGAGATGATCCGGAGCTCGCGAGGGGTCATGCGCGCAGTATCCGGCCCGCCTCCGCAGCGTCAACGCCGGGATTCTCCCTCGCCAAGCCGATGCCCTCCGCCTATCCCTCCAGCCCATGGAATCCGTCTGGTACCTCTGGCTGGTCTTCGTGCTCCTCAACGGCAGCGCGGCGGGGATCTCGCTCGTCGCCGGCGTCGTCGCGGCGCTCTCCCATGCCGAACTCGAGGACCTCCGCCGCCGGCAGGCCACGGCCGCCGTCGCCCTCGAGCGCAGCCGCGGCGACCAAGGCAACACCCTGGCCGCCTTCGAAGTCCTGTCCGCCGCCTTCGTCGGCATGAGCGCCTTGCTCGGGGGCGTCCTCGTCGGCGTCCGTTTCCTGCCGCGCGTCGGCGAGAGCTGGACCTTCGCCCTCGGCACCGTGCTCGTCGTGATCGCGGGCTCCTTCTTCATGGCGTGGCTCACGATGATGCTCCCCCGCAAGGTCGGGATGCATTTCCGCGTCGCGCTCGCCCCCCGCGTCGCGGCCGCGCTGCCGCTCGTGCGCGGCGCCGCCAAGATGCTCCGCATGCTCGGCAAGCTCCATGACTCCCTCGCCCCGCCCGAGGAGCCCGGCGTCGACCGCGCCGACGCCGACATCGGCAGCCTCGCGCAGGCCGCCGCCCGCGAAGGCAAGATCACCCAGGCCGAGAGCAACCTCGTCGCGAACGCCGTCCGCCTCGACGACATCCCGGTCTCGCAGGTCCTCACGCCGCGCCCGGTCGTCACGTCCATCGAAGCGGGGCTCACGGTCGCCGACGTGCTCCGTCTCTATCCGAACGTCCCGCACGGCCGCATGCCGGTCTGGGATCAGAACCCCGACCGCATCGTCGGCGTGGTCCGCCGCCGCGACCTGCTGAAGGCCGCCGGCGAGGGCCGTCGTGACGTCCGCGTGCGCGAGCTGATGGGCAAGGCCCACGTCGTACCCGAGAACGCCACCTTGTCCGACGCCCTCCACGACCTCGTCCGCGCGCACCAGCATCTGGCCGTCGTGGTCGACGAGTTCGGCGCCTTCGCCGGCGTCGTGACGCTCGAGGACGTCTTCGAGTCCCTCCTCGGCGTCGAGATCTACGAGAAGGACGACCCGCACCCCGACATGCGCGAGCTCGCCCGTCAGCGCGGCCATCGCGTCGGCCGCCGCGCGGGCCCCGACGCCCCCAAGCCCGGCGCATGAACCTCGCCGCGCTCGCCTACTGGACGCACGACCTCGACCCGGTCGCGTTCCGTTTCCCCGAGAGCTGGGGCCTGCGCGGCATCCATTGGTATGGCCTCGCGTACGCGGCCGGCTTCATGGCCGCGGCCTGGCTGCTCGGCCGTTGGCGGCGCGCGGGGCTCACGCCTTTGCGTTCGGCGCTCGACGAATCCGCGCTCATCACGGCCGTCATGGTCGGGGTCATCGCCGGCGGCCGGCTCGGCCACGTCCTCCTCTACGCGCGAGCCGAATTCGCGGCCGACCCGCTCATGCTCTTCCGCGTCTGGGAAGGCGGCATGGCCAGCCACGGCGGTTTCCTCGGCGTGCTCCTCGCCGGCGTCTGGTTCGCCCGCCGCGCGCGCGCCGATTTCTTCGCCGTCGGCGACCTGCTCTGCGCCCTGGCGCCGGCAGGCCTCCTCTTCGGCCGGCTCGCGAACTTCATCAACGGCGAGCTCGTCGGCGATCCGTCGGACCTGCCATGGGCGGTGATCTTCCCGCGCGAGGGCGATGCGCCGCGGCATCCGTCGCAGCTTTACGAAGCCCTCGCCGAAGGGCTGCTGCCCTTGCTCTGGGTCCTCCGGCGTTATCCGCGGCGCCTGCCGGCGGGCCGCCTCGCAGGAGAGTTCCTGCTCCTGTATTCCGCCGGCCGCATCTTCTGCGAGGCCTTCCGTTCGCCCGAAGACGGCTACGTCCTCGGCCTCACGGCCGGCCAGTTCTGGACGCTCCCGCTCGCCGCCTTCGGCGCCTTCCTGGTCTGGCGCGTCCGCCGCCGGGCTGAATGATGTTGCCCGTATGGGCGGAGGATGGGAAAACCTCCCCGCGCCATGACGAACGTCCCGCTCCTTGATCTCGGCCCGCAGAACCGCGCCCTCGAAACGCAGTTCGAAGCCGCCTTCCGCGACGTCCTCCGGTCCAACATGTTCATCATGGGCCCGCGCCTCGAGGCCTTCGAGAAGGACTGCGCCGCGTTCCTCGGCGTGAAGCACGCCCTCGGCGTCTCCTCCGGCACCGACGCGCTCCTGCTCGCCCTCATGGCCCTCGGCATCGGCGAAGGCGACGAGGTCCTGCTGCCCTCCTTCACCTTCTTCGCGACCGCCGGTTCGGTCGCCCGCCTCGGCGCCACGCCGGTCTGGGTCGACGTGAACCCCCACCACTTCAACCTCGACCTGGACGACGCGGCCCGGAAGGTCGGTCCGCGCACCCGGGCGATCATGCCGGTCCACCTCTTCGGCCAGTCCGCCGACCTCGACGCGCTCCAGGCCTTCGCCTCGGCGCACAAGCTCCGCGTGGTCGAAGACGCCGCCCAGTCGATGGGCGCCCGCTGGAAGGGCCGCGCGACGATGTCGGTCGGCGACTTCGGCGCGACGAGCTTCTTCCCGTCCAAGAACCTCGGCGGCATGGGCGACTCCGGCCTGGTCACGACGCAGGACGACGCCCTCGCCGAACGCGCGCGCATCCTGCGCGTCCACGGCATGCAGCCGAAGTATTACCACCGCGAGGTCGGCGCGAACTTCCGCATGGACCCGCTGCAGGCCGCGCTCCTGCACCTCAAGCTTCCGCACCTGCCGTCCTACAACTGCGCGCGCGCGGGCAATGCGATCTTCTACCAGACGGCGCTCAAGGGCGTCGCCGGCATCGCCGAGAACCGCCCCGGCGCCGACAAGGCCGCCCGGATCCTCCTGCCGGTCGACTTCTCCGGCCAGGGGATCTGGAACCAGTTCACGCTCCGCGTCCCGCACGGCCGCCGCGACGCGTTCAAGGCCTTCCTCACCGCGCGCAAGATCGGCTGCGAGATCTACTACCCGATCCCGCTCCACCGCCAGCAGTGCTTCGTCGACCACCAGTATCGGGGCTTCGACAGCGTCCCCGTCGCCGAACAGCTCGCCGCCGAAGTCCTCAGCATCCCGATCTTCCCCGAACTCACCGCCGAACAACGCCAGTGGGTCGCCGACTCGCTCGCCGATTTCGCGGCGGGGAAGAGCGAGTGATCGCGCCGCAGGCGCGGAGAGACAGAGGGAGTTGAACCTTTGACCAGTGGGCCGGTTGACAAGGGATGCAACGAGGCAGGGGCAGCACCGCGTGCTGCCCTAGTTGCAAACGTGGGAGACATATCCCGGCCCTCTGGTCTCAGGTGCGGGCTGCTGAGGCCGGTGACCTGAAAGTATTTTCCTACCTCAAAATTCACCTTTGCACTTTTGCACAGGAGCTCCGCTCCGGTTTGCACCTTTGCACGGCCATTTCTCCGGCCAACCGGTCGACGGATCAACTCGCGCGGCTTCGCGCCGCGCTCAGAAGAACCGGATCGTCTTGATCCGCATCTTCTCGTGCTCCTCGTCGGTGCACGGGGCGTCGATCGGCACGGCCGGAGCCTTGTCGTTCGGGACGACGAGCTTGTTGGCCAGGAGATACTGCTCCACTTCGGCGCCGGAGATGTCGGGCAGCATGACGCCGTCGATCTCGACGCAAGGGGAGAGGCGCTGGCCGGATTTCTCGACCATCTCGGCGTAGTTCGCCGGATTGTTGATGATGTCCACGTCCACGTAGTTCAGGGCGTACTTCGCCATGATGGCGCGCACGCCGTTGCTCCAGCCGCAGCTGGGTTTGAGGTAACAACGGATGTCCATGCCCTCACCAATGGAGGGGTTCCGCGGGGAATCAAGCCCGGCGGGCTTTTCGGCCGCCGTTTTCGGACGTGACCGCGGCCGGCTCGTACCAATAGCCGATGCCGTGGATCGTCCGGAGGCTGTCCAGCTTGCGCCCGTGGTCTTCGAAGGCGTCGCGGATCTTGGCGACGTATTGGTCCAGGGACCGGCTGCGGATGTCGGCGTGCACGCCCCAGACGGCGTGGATCAGGCTGTGGCGGCTGATGATGACGCCAGGGTTGGCGTGCAGGTGGTAGAGGATGCCGAGCTCCTTCCGGCCGAGCTTGTGCTTCTTGCCGCCGGCGAAGACCAGTTCGAGCCGCTCCGGGTGCACCTCCGCGCCGTTGAAGAGGAACACGTCCGTCCCGAGGGCGGCGTTGACGGTGAGCCGGCTGTCGCCCGCGGTCTCGCTCCGGCGCAGCACCGCATGGATGCGCGCGATGAGCTCGGCCGGATGATGCGGCTTGCCGACGAAGTCGTCGGCGCCCGCTTCGAGGGCGCGAGCGACATGTTCGCCGTCGCGCAGCGCGGAGAGGAAGATCACCGCCGGCGAATGCGGCAGGCGACGGATCTGGTCCAGCACGGCGAGCCCGTCCAGGTCAGGGAGGTTCGGATCCAGCAGGACGAGGTGGACGTACGATTCCCCGACGAACCTCAGCGCGGTGGCGCCTTTGTGGAAGACTTGGGTGGCGAGGCCGGCGTTCAGGAGTTGATCGGCGAGCGCGGCGGCGAGGCTGCGATCGTCTTCAATGATGACCACCAATGGCTTCTGCTTGGGACTCATGCAGAATCTTGGGAAGGGGGTAAGACTAAGGGGGGTGTAGACATATGTAAAAAAGGCGAAGGGGTTGCCAAGCCCCATTCCGTCGCCATGCTGGCAGGGGATGACCGACGACACCGAGCCTTCCGCCGCCCGCAAATGGGCCGTCCGGGCCTTCTTGATCCTGTTCATCGTCTCGGCCGCATGGATGGCCTGGTTCGGCGTCCAGCAGCAGCGCCTCCATGGAGCGAAGCAAGGGCCCAAGAACCCCTATGAAGATCGGAGCCTTTTCGGCCGTTGAGCCCCGCCTCCGGGGCATGTTTCTAAAAACTTGACCAGAGGGACTTCGTTCCTAAGTTCTCCGCTTCCACCGACCGCCTCCTTCGTCTAGCCCGGTCCAGGACACCTCGTTTTCACTGAGGTAACTGGGGTTCGAATCCCCAAGGGGGCGCCAGGTGGAAGCATTTTGATCCACTCTCTCCGCAAGGGGAGGGCGGACCTTTATTTTCAGGTTGTTCACATTGCCCCTTGCCTAAGTTCAAAAATTATTGAAACATCGTGAAGCCCCCGACCGTAGGGCCTAAACCTGATGAAGCCCCCTTCAGAAAAGTCCGCCGGCCGCCGTAAGAGCCGCCCCTCCTATGCGCCGCTCCAACCCCACGAGCTCGAGCTGGCCGATTTCTTCGTGCGCATGGCGGGTATCCTGGGCGTACCGCGCTCGGTCGCCGAGATCTACGCTTTGCTCTATATTTCCTCCGGGCCGGTTGATTTCGACCAGATTCAAGGCCGGCTTGGCATCAGCAAAGGCTCTGTCAGCCAAGGACTTAAGTTCCTCCGCGATCACGAGATGATCCTCTCGGTCAAGGAGCCGGGCTCCCGCCGCGAACGCTGGCAGCCGACGCCTTCCCTGGCGGCCTCCTTGGTCGCCCTCCTGCGCAGCCAGGTGCTGCCCGCCCTCGAGCAAGCCCAGCCCGGCCTGCAACGCGTCCTCGCGGACGCCGAACAGCGCGGCGCCCAACCCGAAGTCATCGAGCGGCTTAGCCGCCTCAACCGCTGGAACAGCCGGGCCCTCGAGCTCGCGCCGCTCCTCCTCCCGCCCCCCGGGGCCTGACCTTTCCTGCCGGCTCAGCCGGTGACAGTCCTTCCTTCCCGTACGTGCACGCGAAATTCGCCTCCACGTGCGGTAGCCTGCCCGAATACCGCGCTCAGAGGGAAACCGGCGACCGGATAAAAAGCAGAACCCTCAGCCAGCCTCCCCGTTTCCCTCCGTCATCCGCCCTCCGTCATCCGTCATCTCTATTTCTCCCATGCGCATCGCCATCACCTCCGGCTACTTCGACCCGATGCACCGCGGTCACCTCGAACTGCTTGAGCTCTCCCGGACGCAAGGCGACAAGCTCTGGGTCATCGTCAACACCGACGCCCAGGCGGCCCTCAAGAAGGGCCAGGCCTTCATCGACCAGGACACCCGCCTCGCGGTGACGTCCGCCCTCCGCGTCGTCGACCGCGCGGTGCTCTCGATCGACGCCGACGGTTCGGTCTGCGCGACGCTCGACTGGCTCATCGGCGAGGCCAAGGCCCAGGGCCACGAGGCCGTCTTCTGCAAGGGCGGCGACCGCCACGCCGGCAACATCCCCGAGATGACGGTGCTCGACAAACATGGCGCCAAGCTCATCGACGGCCTCGGCGCCAAGATCGACAGCAGCTCCCGCATCATCGCCGGGGCGAAAAAGCCTTCCGCCTGAATTCATCCCCTCTGCCAAACCCTCACATGAAAAAGCGCGCGCTCATCACCGGCATCACCGGCCAGGACGGCTCCTATCTCGCCGAATTCCTCCTCAGCAAGGGCTACGAGGTGCACGGCGTCATCCGTCGCTCGTCCTCCTTCAACACGGGACGCATCGAACACCTCTACATGGAGGACCTCGTCCGCGACATCCACACGAAGAAGATCCAACTCCACTACGGCGACCTCGGCGACGCGACCGGCCTCATCCGCCTCATCGGCGACGTGCAGCCGGACGAGATCTACAACCTCGGCGCGATGTCCCACGTGAAGGTCTCGTTCGATATCCCGGAATACACCGCCGACACCGACGGCCTCGGCACGCTGCGCCTCCTCGAGGCCATCCGCATCCTGAAGATGGAGCAGAAGGTCCGCATCTACCAGGCCTCGACCTCCGAGCTCTACGGCAAGGTCGTCGAAGTCCCGCAGTCCGAGACGACGCCCTTCTACCCGCGCAGCCCGTATGGCGCCGCCAAGATCTACGCTTACTGGATCACCCGCAATTACCGCGAGGCCTACGGCATGTTCGCCTCCAACGGCATCCTCTTCAACCACGAGTCCGAGCGCCGCGGCGAGACGTTCGTCACCCGCAAGATCTCCCTCGCCGTCGCCAACATCGTCCACGGCCGCCAGGACTGCCTCTTCCTCGGCAACCTTTCCGCGCAGCGCGACTGGGGCTACGCGCCCGACTTCGTGCAGTGCATGTGGCTCATCCTGCAGCACAAGCAGCCCGACGACTTCGTCATCGCGACGGGCAAGATGCATACCGTCCGCGAATTCTGCGCCCACGCCTTCCGCCGCGCCGGCATCGAGCTCGAATGGCAGGGCGCGGGCGCCGACGAGAAGGGCGTCGACCGCAAGACGGGCAAGACGCTCGTCGCCGTCGACCCGCGCTACTTCCGTCCCACCGAGGTCGAGCAGCTGCTCGGCAATCCGGCCAAGGCCGTCCGCGAGCTCGGCTGGAATCCGCAGCAGACTTCCTTCGAGCAGCTGGTGCAGAAGATGGTGGACCATGACCTGAAGGCCGTCGCCCACGCCCACCGCTGATGGACCGCGCCGCGAAGATCTACGTCGCCGGGCACCGCGGGATGGTCGGCTCGGCCATCGTCCGCGCGCTCCGCGCCGCGGGCCACGCGTCCGTGCTCACGCGCACGTCCGCCGAACTCGACCTCCGCGACGGCGCCGCGACCCGCGCGTTCCTCGCCGCGGAGCAGCCGGCCTACGTCGTGATGGCGGCCGCGCGCGTCGGCGGCATCAAGGCCAACTCGGCCCAGCCTTACGCTTTCCTCTACGACAACCTCGTGATGGCGGCCAACGTCATCGAGGGCGCCCGCCTCGCCGGCGTGCGCAAGCTGCTCTTCCTCGGCTCGAGCTGCATCTACCCGAAGCTGGCCGCGCAGCCGATCCGCGAGGACTCGCTTCTCACCGGTCCGCTCGAGGTCACCAACGAGGCCTACGCGGTCGCGAAGATCGCCGGCATCAAGCTCTGCGACCACGCGCGCGCCCAGCACGGCTGCGACTTCATCAGCGCGATGCCCTGCAATCTCTACGGCACGGGCGACAACTTCTCGCTGGAGAATTCCCACGTCCTCCCGGCGATGATCCGTAAGATGCACGAGGCCAAGCTCCGCGGCGACGCGACCTTGAAGCTCTGGGGTACGGGCACGCCGCTCCGCGAATTCCTGCACGCCGACGACCTCGCCGAGGCCTGCCTCATGCTCCTCGACCGTTACTCCCAGGCCGGCCACATCAACGTCGGCTCGGGCGAGGAGCTCACGATCCGCGAGCTCGCCGGCCTCGTCGCCCAGGCGGTCGGCTTCACGGGCCGTGTCGAATTCGACCCGTCGATGCCCGACGGCACCCCGCGCAAGCTCATGGACGTCTCGCGCATCCGCGCCCTCGGCTGGAAGCATCGCATCTCCATGGCCGACGGCATCCGCGACGCCTACGCCTGGTATCTCGCGAACGCCGCCGAAGCGCGGAAGTAAGAGACGCAGGTGCAAAAGTGAAATATTTCAGGGCCAGAGCTGGGGCTAGGGCTTGGGCCAGACCGTCGAACGGTGGCCGCAAGTTAGGGCCCTGTAAGCCTGATCAACTTGCCTCAATGTCTTCTGGCTCTAGCCCCAGCCCCGGCCCTAGCCCTCAAAAACACCTTTGCACTTTTGCACAGGAGCTCCGCTCCGATTTGCACCTTTGCACTGCCTCTGACGTGTCTCTCTCCTTGTCCCCGTGCCCCCGTGCCCTCTTGCCCCCTTAACTAAAAATGCCCTCCGTCACCCTCTGCATCCCCGCCCGCATCGCATCCACGCGCCTGCCCCGCAAGGTCCTGCTCGATCTCGGCGGCAAGCCCGTCGTCCGGCATGTCTGGGAACGCGCGCAGCAGGTCCGCCAGGCGGACCGCGTGGTCCTGCTCACCGACTCCGGGGAAGTCGCCGACGTCGCGCGTGGTTTCGGCGCCGAGGTGCTGATGACCGACCCGGCCTGTCCTTCGGGCACGGCGCGCATGGCCAGCGTCATCGAACACCTGCCCGGAGATTTCTTCCTCAACGTCCAGGGCGACGAGCCCTTCATCCAGCCTGACCTCCTCGACGGTCTGATCACGCGCTGGAAGGAGACCAAGTGCCCGTTGGTCACCGCGGTCTCCAAGATTCACGCGACCGAGCGCCTGCTCGCGACGAGCGTGGTGAAGGTCGTGCGCGCCGAGAACGGCGAGGCGATCTACTTCTCCCGCAGCCCTATCCCGCACCTCCGCGGCGTCGAGCCGGCCGAATGGGTCAAGCGCCGCGACTACTGGGTGCACATCGGCGTCTATGGTTACGACCGCGCCACGCTCGCCGGCTACGCCCAGCTCAAGCCGACCGAACTCGAAGCCGTCGAATCCCTCGAACAGCTCCGCTTCCTCGCCCACGGCCTCACCTTCCAGACCGTCGTCACCGATTATCATCCCGTCGCCATCGATACTCCGGAAGATCTTGAAGCCGCGCGGCGCCTCTTGGCGTAAATAGGCGCCAATAAGGTAGGGATGCGATGACATCGCATCCGTCCGCTCAAAGGGAGACCGGAAACCGGGAAGTTTGCTTCGGCCATTCTCCTGATGGTGTCAGGTGTCGGCCATCGGGACCTCGGCCTTTCGGGTGTCAGCCATTCAGCCTTCGGCAGCCGGCTCCAGGTTCCCGCAGCCGATGGCCGAGAAGCCGGCTCCTGAGTTGCCGACTCCCGTGGCCGTCACCCGTCACCTGAGAATAAGAACCCCCGCCAATCATCCGGTCTCCCTTTGAGTTAAGCTCCCTGCCTTAACTACCCCTCCCCCTACCCCCACCCCTATCCCTATCCCTTTATTCAAAGCCCATGCCCACCCCCCTCCAATCCGCCCGCGATCTCCTCCAGGCCGAAGCCTCCGCGCTCGCCGAGCTCGCCACGCGTCTTGATGGCGCCTTCACGAAGACGGTCGACCTCATCGCCGCGCATCCCGGCAAGGTCGTGCTCTGCGGCGTCGGCAAATCCGGCCTGATCGGCCAGAAGGTCGCCGCGACGCTCTGCAGCACGGGCACGCCCGCCATCTTCCTCCACGCGGCCGACGCCGTGCACGGCGACCTCGGCATCCTGCAGGCCGGCGACCCGGTCGTGCTCATCTCGCGCTCCGGCACGACGGCCGAGCTCGTCCGCCTCATCCCCGTCCTGCGTTCGTTCAAGTCGCCGGTCATCGCCATCGTCGGCAACACGCAGTCGCCCCTCGCGACCCAGGCCGACGTCGTCCTCGACATCGGCGCGCGCCCCGAAGCCGACCCGCTCGGCCTCGTGCCGACGACGAGCGCGCTCCTGACGCTCGCGCTCGGCGACGCCCTCGCCGCCGCGCTCATGACGAAGCGCGGCTTCGGTCCCTCCGACTTCGCCCGCTTCCATCCCGCCGGCCAGCTCGGCCGCAACCTCACGCTCACCGTCGGCGAAGCCCTCCAGCCGCTCGAACGCTGCGCCGTCGCCAAGCCCGGCGACGCCCTCCGCGACACGGTCATCGCGATGACCCGTCATCCGCATGGCGCCGCCTGCGTCCTCGCGGCCGACGGCACCCTCGCCGGCCTCATCACCGACGGCGACCTCCGCCGCGCCCTCGGCCGCGGCGTCGACATCAAGCTCGGCGGCGATCCCGAGATGCTCGCCGAGGGCGAGCTCCGCAAGCTCGGCGTCCGCAAGGGCGATCCGAACTACGAAGATGAGCTCAAGGCGCTGATGCCCGGACTCGAGCAGCGCTGCAAGGCCGAGGGCGAGAAGGTGCGCGAGGCCGGCGGGCTGTTCATCTG
>JAURFU010000034.1 GCA_030834165.1 Verrucomicrobiota bacterium | reverse complement strand
TGGAGGCCCTCGAGTCCGTCGAGGTCTTCCGCCGACCTGATCTCGGAGCGGAGCGTGCCGAGGCGGGAGCCGGCGGCGCAGGGGTTGTAGAGTTCGACGTCGACCTCGGCGTGCTCCGGGTTGACGCGCAGGCCGAAGGAGACCTTGCGGCCGGCGGCGAGGGCGGCGGCCTTATGGCGCTTCCATTGCGCCGGGGAATTGAACGACACGTGGTCGGCGACGCGCAGCAGGTGGGCGAACTCCTCGTCCTTGAAGGCCGGGGAGTAGGCATGGACTTCGCCGCCGAATTCTTCGCGGCCGAGGAGCGCCTCGTGGATGCCGCTGGCGGTCGTGCCGGCGAGATACTTCGAGATCGTCTTCGCTTCGCTGAACTGGGCGAAGCCTTTGAGCGCGAGCAGGATCCTGGCGCCCGAGCGGTCCATCACCGAGCGCAGGATGCGGAGGTTCTGTTCCAGCAGGCCGCGGTGGAGGACGTGGCAAGGGCTCGGGACCTGGCTCAGGTCGACCTTCCGGAAGGCATCGGTGAGGGCGTCGGACACGGCGATGAAATTGGGAGCGTCGGAGGGCGGTGCAAACGAAAAGCCCGCTTCGCAGCGGGCTTCGTGGGCGGTCGATCAGGCGACCGGCAGCTCCTTGACGTGCCAGGGCAGGCCGCGCTGGTTGAGCTCTTCCATGAAGGGGTCCGGATCCATCTCTTCCATGTTCCAGACGCCGGGCTTGAGCCACTTGCCGTCCGCGAGCATCGCGCCGCCGATGGCGGCCGGGACGCCGGTCGTGTAGCTGATCGCCTGGGACTTCACCTCGGCGTAGCACTCCTGGTGGTCGCAGACGTTGTAGATGAAGACCTTGCGGGGCTTGCCGTCCTTGGTGCCGGTGATCTCGCAGCCGATGCAGGTCTTGCCCTTGGTGCGGGGGCCGAGCGAGGCGGGGTCGGGGAGGAGCGCCTTCAGGAACTGGATCGGGACGATCTGGCGGCCCTGGAAGTCGATCGGGTCGATGCGGGTCATGCCGACGTTCTCGAGCACGCGCAGGTGCGTGAGGTAGTTCTCGGAGAAGGTCATGAAGAAGCGGATGCGCTTCAGGCCCTTGATGTTGATCGCGAGGGACTCGAGTTCCTCGTGGTAGAGCAGGTAGCTGTCCTTCGGGCCGACGACGGGGTAGTCGTACACCCACTTCACGGAGAGGGGGTCGGTCTCCTTCCACTCGCCCTTCTCCCAGAAGCGGCCGCGCTGGGTGATCTCGCGGATATTGATCTCCGGGTTGAAGTTCGTGGCGAACTTGTAGCCGTGGTCGCCGGCGTTGGCGTCCATGATGTCGATCGTCTCGATCGTGTCGAAGAGGTGCTTCTGGGCGTAGGCGCAGAAGACGTTGGTCACGCCGGGGTCGAAGCCCGAGCCGAGGAGGGCGGTGAGGCCGGCCTTCTGGAAGCGCTCGCGGTAGGCCCACTGCCAGGAGTATTCGAACTTGGCGAGGTGGGGCGGCTCGTAGTTGGCGGTGTCGACGTAGTGGATGCCGGCGTGGAGGCAGGCGTCCATCAGGTTGAGGTCCTGGTAGGGCAGGGCGACGTTGATGAGCAGGTCGGCGCCGAAGGACTTGATCAGGGCGACGGTGGCCTTGACGTCGTCCGCGTCGAGGGCGGCGGTCCGGATCGTGCGGCCGGTGGCGGCCTTGACGTCGGCGGCGATGGCCTTGCACTTGTTCTCGTTGCGGGAGGCCAGCATGACTTCCGAGAAGGACTCGGAATTCATGGCGCACTTGTGGGCGACGACGTTGCCGACGCCGCCGGCGCCGATGATCAGGACTTTCTTGCTCATGGGTGAGTGATTTCTGTCCACTCGGCACGGAGGGGGAAGCAAAAAGGATGCACAGTCCCGCCAAGGCGAGGTGACGGTCGGGCGACGGCGTCCGGGCAGTCCTTTCCGGACCGGCGGACCGGTCGGAAAGTAAACCCTTTTGGCTGGCGGGATGGGCGGGACTCGAACCCGTGACCTCCGCAGTGACAGTGCGGCGCTCTAACCAACTGAGCTACCACCCCGGTAGCCAAAAGGAAGGGTAACAAAGGTTTCCGGGTGGGGGTCTGTCAAACGGAAAACCGACCGAATTTAGCCCCGAACCTGGCCCTGGCCGACGATTTCGAACTTCCAGGTGGTCAATTCGCGGATCCCCATGGGGCCGCGGGCGTGCAGACGGTCCGTGGAGATGCCCACTTCGGCCCCGAAGCCGAACTCGCCGCCGTCGGTGAAGCGGGTACTGGCGTTCCAGTAGACGCAGGCGCTGTCGATCTGGGCGAGGAAGGCGCGGGCGGCGGATTCGTCGGCCGTGATGATGGCGTCGGAGTGGTGCGAGCCGTAGTCTTCGACATGGGCGACCGCCTCGGCGAGGCCGGCGACGACCTTGACGTTGAGGATGAGGCCCAGGTGTTCGGTGCGGAAATCCTGTTCGGTCGCGGCCTTGGCGCCGGGCATGAGCGGCCGCGACTGCGGGCAGGCGCGGACTTCGGTCTTCTTCGCGGCGAGCGCCGCGGCCATCTTCGGCAGGAACCGGGCGGCGACGGCGGCGTCGACGAGCAAGGTCTCGAGGGCGTTGCACGCGCTGGGGCGCTGGCACTTCGCGTTGAGCACGATCTGTTCGGCCATCGCGAGGTCGGCCTGCGCGTGGACGTAGACGTGGCAGATGCCGGCGTCGTGCTTGATGACGGGGACCTTGGCGGAGTTGACCACCGCCTCGATGAGGCCGGGTCCGCCGCGGGGCACGATGATGTCGACGATGCCGCGGAGGGAGCCGAGGGCGGGCACCGCTTCGCGGTCGGTGAAGGGCAGGAGCGTGACGGCCTCGGCGGGCAGGCCGGCGGCGCGCAGGCCCGTCGCGAACGACTGCGAAAGCGCGATGTTCGTGTGGATGGCCTCGCTGCCGCCGCGGAGCACGCAGCCGTTGCCGGACTTCAGGCAGAGGGCGGCGGCGTCGACGGTGACGTTCGGGCGCGACTCGAAGATGATGGCGACGAGTCCGATCGGGACGCGGCGACGGAGGATGCGCAGGCCGTTCGGGCGGGTCCAATCCTCGGTGACTTCGCCGACCGGATCGGGGAGCTGCGCGACGGCCTCGCAGGCCACGGCGATGTCCTCGAGGCGGGCGTGGTCGAGGCGGAGGCGGTCGGTCATCGCGTCCGTGAGTCCCTTGGCCTTGGCGGCGGCGAGGTCCTTCGCGTTGGCTTCGAGGATCGCGGCTTCGTCGGCGCGGAGGGCCTGGGCGGCGGCGCGCAAGGCGGCGTCGCGGACGGCCGTCGGGGCGAGGGCGAGGGCGCGCGAGGCCTTCTTGGCCGTGCGGGCGATCTCGGTCACGCGCTGGAGGAGGTCGCTCATTTCTTCTTCAGCGAGAAGCGCGTGCCGAGCTTCCGGCCGTCGGCGAGTTCGAGCAGCACCTTCTCGCGGCGGCCGCTGGCGATGACCGTGTCGACGCCGCCTTCGGCCGCGATCTCCGCGGCGAGCAGCTTCGTGACCATGCCGCCGACGTTGCGTTCGGAGCCCGCGCCGCCGGCGAGGGCGCGCACGGCGTCGTCGATCCGGCGGACGGAGGGGATGAGGTCGCCGGTGCCGTCGGACTTCGTCATCAGGCCCTGGATGCCGGAGAGGATGACGAGGAGGTCGGCGCCGACGAGCGCGGCGACGTGGGCCGAGAGGCGGTCGTTGTCGCCGACCTTGATCTCTTCGTCGGCGATGGCGTCGTTCTCGTTGATGATCGGGACGAAGCGCTTGCGGGCGAGCAGGAGGTCGAGCGTCGCGCGGGCGTTGCGGGTGCAGGCGCGGCTGTCGAGGTCCCAGTAGGTCAGCAGCATCTGCGAGCCGAGGAGCTTGTGGCGGCGGAGGTGCCTGCCGTATTCGGACATCAGCTCGGGCTGGCCGACGGTGGCGCAGGCCTGGAGTTCGCGGGCTTCCTTCGGGCGCTTCTCGAGGCCCATGGCGGTCATGCCGGCGGCGACGGCGCCGGAGGTCACGAGGACGACCTGGATGCCGCGCTTGTGGAGTCCGGCGACCTGATCGACGATGCGGCCGATCTGGACGCGGTCGACCTTGCCGTCCTTGCGGGTGAGGAGGCCGGAACCGAGCTTGATGACCCAACGTTTTGCCATGGCGGTGAAGGAGCGACCTTAGCCGAGGGAAAACGCCGTTGTCCAGCGTCAGAACGCCGGGCTCAGAACTCCGGCGGCTTGAGGCCCACGGCCAGCCAGCCCTTCGGGGCCAGGACGCGGCCCTGCGGGGTGCGGACGACGTAGCCTTCCTGCACGAGGAACGGCTCGTGGACTTCCTCCAGCGTATGGGCGTCCTCGCCGATGGCGGCGCCGATGCTGCTGAGGCCGACCGGGCCGCCGTTGTGCTTCTCGGCCATCGCGCGGAGGAAGCGGTGGTCCATGTCGTCGAGGCCCTGCTGGTCGATCTCGAGGAGCTCGAGGGCGGCCGCCGTGACCGTGGCGTCGGCCTTGCCGCCGGCGCGCTCGAGGGCGTAGTCGCGCGTGAAGCGCAGGAGGTTGTTGACGATGCGGGGCGTGCCGCGGGCGCGGCGGGCGATCTCGTCGGCGCCGCCCTGGTCGATGTCGAGGTTCAGCAGCGCGGCGTTGCGGCGCACGATGCTGAGCAGCTGCTCGCGGGTGTAATAATCGAGGCGCGTCTGGAGCGTGAAGCGGCTGCGGAGCGGGGCGGTGAGCAGGCCCGTGCGGGTCGTCGCGCCGATGAGCGTGAACTTCGGGAGGTCGAGGCGCACGCTGCGGGCGTTCGGACCCTGGTCGATCATGATGTCGATGCGGAAGTCCTCCATCGCCGAGTAGAGGAACTCCTCGACCGTCTTCGGGATGCGGTGGATCTCGTCGACGAAGAGCAGGTCGCCTTCCTGCAGGCTCGTGAGCAGGCCGGCGAGGTCGGAGGCCTTCTCGACGACGGGTCCGGAGGTCACGCGCACCGGGCGGCCCATCTCTTCGGCGAGGATCATCGCGAGGGTCGTCTTGCCGAGTCCGGGCGGGCCGTGGAGGAGGATGTGGTCGAGCGTGCGGCCTTCGCGACGCGCGGCGCCGATCATCACGCGCAGGCGTTCGACCGTGCGCTGCTGGCCGACGAACTCGTCGAGCTTCGGCGGGCGCAGGGCGGCGTCGAGCGAGCGGTTCGCGCGGGATACGGCTTCCTTGCCGGCGGGCGGCGGGGGGTCATCGGGCGAATCCTTGCGGGCCATGGGCGCAAGGTGCGGGGTCGGGGCGAATTGGCAACCCTCAGTCCTCGGCGAAGCCTTTCGGCAGGGCGGCGGCGGGGAGGCGTTCGACGTCGGCGCCCAGGGAACGCAGGCGTTCCTCGAAGCGTTCGTAGCCGCGGTCGAGATGGTAGAGGCGCTGGACCCACGTCTCGCCCTTGGCGACCAGCGCGGCGAGGATGAGGGCCGCGGAGGCGCGGAGGTCGGAGGCCATCACCGGAGCGCCCGAGAGCGGGCGGCCGCCGGCGACGACGGCCGTGGCGCCTTCGATGGCGATGTCGGCGCCCATGCGCTGCAGCTCGGCGGCGTGCATGAAGCGGGCGGGATAGATCTTCTCCGTGATCGGGCTGCGGCCGTCGACGAGGAGCTGGAGGGCCATGAACTGCGCCTGCAGGTCGGTCGGGAAACCCGGGTAAGGCTCGGTGACGATCTCGACGGCGCGCGTGGGCCGGCCGCGGGCGCGGATGAAGCCGGGGCCGGTCTCGACCCCCACGCCGGCGGCGCGGAGCTTGTCGAGGAAGGCCGTGAGGTGCGAAGGCTCGCAGTGGGTGACGGTCACGTCGCCGCCGGTGATCGCGCCGGCCACGAGGTAAGTGCCGGCCTCGATGCGGTCGGCGATGACCGTGTGGTCGCAGCCATGCAGCGCGGCGACGCCTTCGACTTCGATGACGCCCGTGCCTTGGCCGCGGATCTTCGCGCCCATCTTCACGAGCATCGCGCAGAGGTCGACGACCTCCGGTTCGCGCGCGGCGTGTTCGATGCGCGTCACGCCCGGAGTGAGCGTGGCGGCCATCACGAGGTTCGCGGTGCCGAGCACCGTGCTGCCCATCGGGCCGCCCATGGGGACGGTCGCGCCGCGGGCGCGGGAGGCGTCGACCTGCACCAAGCCGGCTTCGACGGACACCGCGCAGCCGAGGGCCTCGAGTCCTTTCAGGTGGAGGTCGATGGGGCGGGGGCCGATGACGCAGCCGCCGGGGACGGCCATCTCCGCCTGACGGAGGCGGCCCACCAGCGAGCCGAGGAGGCAGACCGACGCGCGCATCTTGCGCACGAGGTCGTAGGGCGTGCGATGCGCGACCTGCTCGGCGCGGATCGTCCAGACGCCGGGCTCGGGGTTCGCGACCGTCGCGCCTTGGTGGCCGAGGATCTCGGCCATGTACCGGACATCGCTCAGGTCGGGCACGTTGCGCAGCGTCACCGTCTCGCCCGTGAGGAGCGAGGCGGCGAGCAAGGGCAACGCGGCGTTCTTGGAGCCGGCGGCGCGGACCGAGCCTTTCAGCGCGTGACCACCGCGGATGCGCGCGACCTGGAGCATGTCGGGTAAAAGAAGCGGGGGCGCCGGTCGGCGCCCCCGTCAAGTTCAGCCTTCGCGAGGACCGTTGCGAGGACCGCGGTCGCCGCGGAATTCTCCGCGACCTCCGCGCGAGCCGTCACGGCCACCGCGGGAACCGCCGCGGAATTCGCCGCGGCCACGGCCGCCGCGATGACCGCGGTCGGAGCGTTCGCCGCGGGGTTCGCCGCGCGGCGCGTAGGGACGGGAGGAGGGCACGAAGACGGCCTTGTCGGGGATGCCGAACAGGGTGGCGAGCTTGCGCTTCAGCGAGGCCCAGAAGCCGATGGGGGCCTGGACCGGGATGACGACGGGTTCGATCTGGATGCGCGGACGCTCTTCGCGGCGCGGGCGGTCCTCACGGCGCGGACCACGGTCGCCCTCGGCGCGAGGTTCGCGGGCTTCGCGACGAGGACCACGTTCGCCTTCGGCGCGGGGTTCGCGACGCGGGCGGTCGCCCTGCGGGATGCCGGGCTGGCGGCCTTCTTCGGCGAGACCTTCCGGACGAGGCTCACGAGGTTCGCGGCGTTCGCGGGGTTCGCGGCGCGGACGATCTTCGCGGGCCGGAGCGGCGGACTGGGCGCGGTCGCCCGAGAGCTTCTCGGTCAGCTGCGACGGGTCTTCGACGACGCCGATGGCGGGGCGGGCTTCCTGGCCGTTGGCGGCGGAGGGAGCGACGCCACGCGGCGTGCCACGGCGGCCGAACTGCTTCGGAGCCGTGATGGTGCCGGGCTTGGCGGCGGGTTCGGACGAGGCCCCGATGACGGAGAGCGGAGGGAGTTCCGCGTGGGCGGACTCCAGCTTGGCTTCGTTGAGGCGGGGGGCGGCGGTGCGGACTTCACTGGCGCCTGCGTCCGCGGCGGGCTGGTGGGCGGAGACTGGCTCCTGGCCCTGGGTTTCTTCTTGGCTCATGTTGCTTATGTTGGGGCGGCCTTCGTTGTGGCCGACCGGATGATGCGGCCGTTCCGTTGTGGAGCGGCGACGCGGTTTGTCGGACCCTTGGTGACGGAGGACGAACCTCCTTGGGGTGCCGAAATGACCCGGGAGGGACTCCCGGAACCCATGTGAATAATTACCCCCTCCGGCTTAACAACAAGAAAGTCCCTCAGCGGGCCTCTTCCGTGAACCTTTGTTCACGAATCAGCACGATCTTGACGGTTCCTTGGTAGGAAAGGCTCTCTTCGACCTTCAGGCGCAGGCGGCGGGCCAGCTCGGTCGCCCCGAAGTCGTCGACCTTGCCCGGGTCGACGATGACCCGGAGTTCACGGCCGGACTGGAAGGCGTAGGCCTCCCGGACGCCATCGAAGGCGAGGGCGATCTCTTCCAGGCGGCGGACGCGCTGGGCGTAGGACTCGAGGGTGGAGGAGCGGGCGCCCGGGCGGGAGCCGGAGGCGGCGTCGGCGATCATGACCAGCGGCGCGTAGAGGCTTTCGGCCGGGACCTCGCGGTGGTGCGCGGCGACGGCGTTCACCACGCGCGCGTCTTCGCCGAGGCGACGGAGCAGGGCGGCGCCGGCCAGCGCGTGGCTCGAACCCGCTTCGGCCTCGATGGCTTTGCCGAGGTCGTGCAGCAGTCCGGCGCGCTTCGCGGGGACGGGGTCGATGCCGATCTCCGCGGCGAGCATCGCGCAGAGCTGGGCGACCTCGATCGAGTGGGCGAGCGTGTTCTGGTTGGACGAGAGGCGGAAGTGGAGGCGGCCGAGGAGTTCTTCGACGGCGGCGTCCATGGGCGGCAGGCCGAGGTCGCGCACGGCGTCGCGGCCGAGGCGGCGGGCGTGCTTGACGACCTCGTCGCCCGCGAGGCGGACGCTGTCTTCGATGAGCGCCGGCGAGATGCGGCCGTCCTTCACGATGCGTTCCAGCGCGATGCGCGCGATCTCGCGGCGGACCGGGTCGAAGCAGGAAACCATCGCCAAGCCGGGGGTTTCGTCGATGAGGAGGGTCGCGCCGGTGCTCTGTTCGAAGGTGCGGATGTTGCGGCCCTCGCGGCCGATCAGGCGACCCTTCATGTCTTCGTTCGGCAGCGAGACCGAGAGCGCCGTGGCGTCCTGCGTCGTGGAGGTGGTCAGGCGCTGCATCGCCGAGAGCAGCGTGCGGCGGGCCTCGTCGTCGACGTCCTGTTCGACCTGGTCGAGCAGTCCGCGGCGGAGGTGCTGGGCCTCCTCGTCGTATTCCTCGCGGAGCAGGTCGAGGAGGAGCGCGCGGGCTTCCTCGGGCGTGACCTTGGCCAGGCGTTGGAGTTCGCGGAGCAGGTGTTCGCGCTGGCGGCTGTTCTCGCGGGAAAGTTCGGCGGCCGCCGCGGCCTCGGCTTCGGCCTCGGCCATCGCCCGGGCCGCCGCCTTTTGTTCGGCCTCGGCCTGGGCATGGAGTTCGGCCGCTTCGACGGTGGCTTCGCGGCGGGCGAGCTCGACTTCGGACCGAAGCCGGGCCTCCCGGACGGCCCCGAGGGTGTTTTCACGCCATTTGGCGACCGCATAGGCCACGATGGCGCCGGAGGAGAACGCCACGGCGGCGAGGATGCTTTGGTCGGCTGCCACAGGCATGGTCGTCGCGAAAACCGGAGGTCCGGTCCCATACCCTTGCCGACCCGGACCCTTCGGCAAGCCCTTTCGGCCTGCCGGGAGGTTCGCCTTGCCTCGGAGCCTCGGTCGGGCTTCTTCGAGGCATGTCCCGACACCTTGACGATGAGCGGTCTTCGGCCGCGGTCTGGTGGGACAATTTCGCCAACTTCGCCTGGCGCACCGACTGGACCCAGGTGGTGATCATCCTGTTCCTGAGCTCCCTGGGCGTCGTGGCCATCCACTCGGCGGGGAGCGCGCGCGATTCGGTTTATTACCGCTCGCAGGTCGTCTTCGTCGTGATCGGCTGGTTCGCCTACTGGGCCGTGTCGGCCTTGGATTATCGTCTCATCCAGCGTCACGCCCGTCGCCTCTACCTCGGCACCGTCCTGCTGCTGCTCCCCGTCTCGTTATGCGCCCTGGCCAAGACGAACCTGGGCGACTTCATCCGCAGCGTGAACGGGGCGCGTCGTTGGATGGATTTCGGGCCGTTCTCGATCCAGCCGTCCGAGTTCGCGAAGATCGGCGCGCTGGTCTTCCTCGCGGCCCTGCTCGCGCGCTCCCCGATCGGTTCCTTCCGGGCGACTTGGGGCACGGTGGCGCGCGCCCTCGGGGTCGCCGCGGTCCCGTTTGTCTTGATTTTTGTGCAGCCGGACCTAGGTTCTGCGCTCATCTACCTGCCGCTTTCATTCATCCTGCTGTTCGTCGCCGGCCTGACCACCAGGTTCTTCCTGGTGGCCGGAGTCGCCGCCGTCCTGCTGGCGGGGGTGGTGGCCGTCGATCTGACCGAATACTCGGCCAAGCTCGACGAGTACGCGAAGGTCAATCCGCAGTCCAAGGACCCCGTGAAGGATTTCCGCGGCAAGCACGAGGCGGAGGCCTGGTTCTTCCTCCTCAAGGACTATCAGCGTGAGCGGATCATGTCCTTCGTCGCCCCGGACGTCATCGACCCCAAGGGGCTTGGCGCCACCTGGAACGTCAACCAGGCCGTCATCGCGGTCGGTCGCGGCGGTTTCCGCGGGCAGGGCGTCGGCAACGGCACGCAGGCGCGCTTCGGCTACCTGCCGGTCGCGGCGGCGCACAATGACTTCCTTTTTTCCGGGATGGCCGAGGAGATCGGCTTCACCGGAGGCTTCCTGGTGATCCTCTCCTTCGTCCTGCTCTTCTGGCGCGTCGTGCGCACGGCGGTGCGGACGACGGATCGGTTCGGCTCTTTGTTGGCGATCGGCGCGGCGGTCGTGCTCGGCACGCACGTCGTGATCAACGTCGGCATGAACATCGACCTGATGCCCGTCACCGGGGTCCCCCTTCCTTTCCTTAGCTACGGAGGGTCTTTCGTACTCAGCTGTTTCCTGCTCCTTGGACTAGTCCAGAGCGTTCACCGGCATTCGGCCGGTGGCGGCGAAGACGGAGGCTCTCCGGCAACCGGCTTAACCGCCTGACCGAGATGCCCGAAAATACCGAACCCGAAGATATCAACGACGAGCTGCCGGAAGGCGGCGAACAGACCTCCCCGATCGACCAGCGCCAGCTGGCCGACGAGGCGGCCAAGCGACGCAAGGAGCTCCCGCTGCTGCAGCGCATCGTGAAGCACTTCTCCAAGGACCGCGCGGTCTACCGCGAACTGGTCATCAACGCCGAGACGCTCGAGAAGCGCGTCGCGCTCCTCACCAACGGCGTCCTCGACAAGTTCGAGATCGAGCACAAGGGCGAGAACCGCATGGTCGGCGCGATCTTCAAGGGCCGCGTCCAGAACCTCGAGGGCGGGCTCAAGGCCGCCTTCGTCGACATCGGCCAGCCGAAGAACGCGTTCCTGCACTACTGGGACATGCTCCCGGCCGCCAACGACTCGCAGGTCGAGTTCATCCGCGACAACGAGTCCGCCGAGCAGAAGCAGCGCAAGGCCCGCTACCAGGCCAAGGACATCCCGCAGCTCTTCCCGGCCGGCTCCGACATCGTCATCCAGGTCGTCAAGGACCAGATCGGCACCAAGGGCCCCCGTTCGACCACGAACATCGCGCTCCCGGGCCGCTACCTCGTGCTCATGCCGTTCAGCGGCGCTTGCGGCGTCTCCCGTAAGATCGAGGACGCGCCCGAGCGCGAGCGCCTGAAGGACATCCTGCGTTCCCTGACCATCCCGGAAGGCATGGGCGTCATCATCCGCACCGCCGGGGAGGGCAAGCAGGCCCGCTGGTTCGTCCGCGACCTGCACATGCTGCTCAAGCGTTGGCAGGCCATCGTCGAGAAGATCAACGCCCCCGACCGCAAGCCCGTCCTCCTCTACCAGGAGCCCGGCCTCATCGAGCGCACCGTCCGCGACTTCCTCACGGAAGAGGTCGACCGCATCCTCGTCGACAACCCCGAGGACTTCAAGCTGGTGCAGGACCTGGTCGGCGAGGTGTCTCCGCGCTCCCGTTCCCGCGTCGAACTTTACGCCGACCCCATCCCGGTCTTCGAGCGCTACAACATCGAGCGCCAGATCGAGCAGCTCTTCCAGCGCCGCGTCCCGCTCCCGAGCGGCGGCGAGATCGTCATCGACGAGACCGAGGCGCTCACGGCCATCGACGTCAACACCGGCGGCCATCGCGGCAAGGACGGGGCCAAGGACGGCAGCTTCATCACCCAGGCCAACCTCGAGGCCGTGACCGAGGCCGCCCGCCAGATCAAGCTCCGCAACCTCGGCGGCCTCATCATGATCGACACCATCGACATGAAGAACCCGAAGGACCGCAAGAAGGTCTTCGAGGCCCTGCGCGACGCGATGGAGGACGACCGCGCCAAGCACCAGATCCTGCCCATTTCCCAGCTCGGCGTGCTCCAGATGACGCGCCAGCGCCACACCGAGTCCAACACGACCTCGATGTACACGGCCTGCCCGCATTGCCAGGGCCGCGGCATCGTCAAGAACCCGCGCACGGTCTCGGTCGAGATCCAGCGCAAGCTCCTCAGCGTCATCCGTCGCCTCCGCGAGGCCGCCGGCCCCGAGAAGGAGCTCGAGATCAACATCCTGCTCCATCCGGTGAACCTCGAGCGCATCATCACCGAGGACCGTGAGTTCTTCCGCGACCTGATGAAGTCCTGCAAGGTCCGCCTGGGCACCAAGCCTGACCCGACGTACAGCATCGAAGCCTTCAAGCTCTTCGACGGCGCCGGCAAGGAATTGCGCTGAGGCTGCCGGCTGTCGTCCGTCAGGCCTCCGGGTGCGCCCGGGGGCCTTTTTCCGGGGGCCTACTTGCGCGGGCGATGGGCCAGCAGGCGGAGGCCGTTGAGGCAGACGACGATGGTGCTGCCTTCGTGGACGCTGACGGCGAGGGGCAGGGGGGCGCCGCGGAAGATGACGTAGGCGGCCATGCCGAGGGCGGCGCCGACCGAGATGAGCACGTTGAAGCGGATGGCGCGTCGGGCGCGGCGGCTGAGCTCGATGGCGTCGACCATCCTTTCCAGGCGGTCGTCCATGAGCACGAGGTCGCTCGACTCCAGGGCCGCGTCGCTGCCACGTCCGCCCATGCCGATGGCGACGTCCGCCGCGGCGAGGCTCGGGGCGTCGTTGACGCCGTCGCCGACCATCGCGACCACGTGGCCTTCCGCGGAGTAGCGGCGGATCGCGGCCATCTTCGCGTCCGGCGTGAGCGCCGCGGCGTAGGCCTGGATGCCTACCTGCTGCGCGGCCGCGGCGGCCGCCTCTTCGCGGTCGCCGGTGAGCATGACCGTGCGGATCTTCGCCGCGTGCAACGCCTTCAGGGTGGGGCGGCTGGCTTCGCGGATGCGGTCGACCAGCGTGGCGCGGACCGTGACGGCGCCGTCGGAAGCCCAGACTTCGCTGACGATCGCTCCTGCGGGCACGGCGGCCGTCGGCAGGATGGAGCCGCCGACGAACTCGCGGGTGCCGACGCTCCAGCGCGTGCCGGCGACGGTGCCGGAGACGCCTTGGCCGGGAGAATTGGACAGGCCTTGGACGGGAAGCTGAACGGCTCCTTCCTTGAGGCAGGCCCGGACGACCCCGGCGGCGAACGGGTGCGTGGTGGCGGACTCCAGGGTGAGGAAGGCGCCGAGGGCGCGTCGGCGGTCCGCTCCTGCGGGGAATACCTCCAAGGCCGCCACCTCCGGCACGCCGGCGGTCAGCGTGCCGGTCTTGTCGAAACAGACGCAATCGACGTCGGCCAGCCGTTCGACCGCGGCTCCTCCCCGGAAGAGGATGCCTTGGCGGGCGCCGGCGGCGATGGCCGCGAGCACGGCCGAAGGGACGGAAAGCACCAGGGCGCAGGGACTGAGCACGACCAGCAAGGTCATCGCCCTGTAGAGAGGGGCGTCCTGGGCGGAGGTTTCACAGCCGGCCGGACTCGCGAACTTCAGGAAGACGTAGAAGAGGGCCGAGGCGGAGAGGGTGAAGATCGCGTAGCCATCCCCCCAGTTGTCGATGGCCCGCTGCGAGGGCGCCTTGCTCTCCTGCGCTTCCCTGATCAGACGGACGATGCGCTGCAGGGCGCTGTCCTTTTCGGCCCGCGACACGGCCACGATCAGACGGCCCCAGGTGTTCAAGGTGCCCCCGGCGACCTCGGATCCGGCCTGTTTCGGGGCTGGTTTGGCTTCTCCGGTGAGGTTGGATTCGTCCACCGCGCTCTCGCCGGAGAGCACTTCGCCGTCGGCCGGCACCAGTTCGCCGGGCAGGACGGCGATGCGGTCGCCGGGGCGCAGTTCGGAGACCGGCACTTCCGTTTCGGCGTCATCCGGACCCAGTCGGCGGGCGTGCTTCGGTGACTTGTCGAGAAGGGCGTCGATGGCGCCGCGGGTGCGGTCCATCGCGTAATGTTCGATCGCGCCGGCGGTCGAGAAGAGGAAAAGAAGCAGCGCGCCTTCGGCCTGGGCGCCCACGATCCAGGCGCCGGCCGCGACGACGATCATCAGCAGGTGGACGTCGATGCGCCGCCGCCGGAGGGAGGCCCATCCGTCGATCGCGGCGTCCCATCCGCCGGCGACGCAGGACGCCGCGACGAGCGCGAGCGCCCACGGACGGCCGGATTCGCCGAAACGCTCCGCGACCAATGAAAGCAGGCCGAAGACGCCGCTCGCGGCCGCGAGCGTGGCGAGCTTCCGCCACTCGCCGGCCGTGGCTTCGTCCGATCCGTGCGCGTGTTCGCCCATGCCGTCATCCTGTCCGCGCGCTTCGCGTCGGTCAACCATCCGTCCGTCGCGTGACCGTATCGATTTGGCGTTTACGATGTCGGCGGCCGGACGTTTTTCCGAACGCCGTCGGCGCCGGTCCGGCGACATGAAAATTTCCTCTTGCGCAAGCGCAGGTTTTACCTATCACTCGTCATCAAGAGTTAACCGCAACGTGACGAACCGAACCGAAACCCCGAGCGAAAGCCTGATCACCGTGTCGCTTCCCCCGAAGCTCCACTCCGAAGTGGTCGCCTTCCAACATCGGTCCGGATTGAGCACGCTGAGCGAAGCCATCCGCCTCGCTCTCGCCCGTTACGATGACTCCCGTCCTTCCCTGGAGACCACCCGGTCCCGCCAGGTTTCTTTCCGCGTACCGTCGGAGCTCCGTACTCGCATCACCCGCCAGGCGCGCAACGCCCGGGTGAGCGTGGGGCGTATCGTCAGGGTGGCGCTTCAGGCGCTGCCCTCAAACCCAACAACGATCCAAAAAAAGGACACAACTATGGCTAAAAAGAAGGCTGCTGCTAAGAAGGGCGCCAAGAAGGCCACCAAGGCTAAGAAGAAGTAATTCTTCTTGTCTTTTCCGTCCCTCGGGGCGGATGGCGCCGGTACTCCCGGTCATCACAAGGACCCTCGCAAGGGGGTCCTTTTCTTTTCCCGGGTTCGCCGACTGCGTATTGGCTTGAAACCATCTGCAGGAATTCGGTTTCTTATGTCCCTTCTTATCATGAGCACCCCCGCATCCGGACGCATCACCATCGCCAACGGCAAACTGACCGTCCCTGACCACCCCACCATCCCTTTCATCGAGGGTGACGGCACCGGTCGCGACATCTGGCGCGCCTCCGTCCGCGTCCTCGACGCCGCGGTCGCCAAGGCCTACGCCGGCAAGCGCAAGATCGGGTGGCTGGAGGTCCTCGCGGGCGAGAAGGCCTTCAAGCAGACCGGCGACTGGCTGCCGGAGGCGACCCTCGCCGCCTTCCGCGACTACCTCGTCGGCATCAAGGGCCCGCTCACCACGCCGACCGGCGGCGGTATCCGCTCCCTGAACGTCGCCCTCCGTCAGCAACTCGACCTTTACGTCTGCCTCCGCCCCGTGCAGTGGTTCACCGGCGTCCCTTCCCCGGTGAAGAACCCCGGCAAGGTCGACATGGTGATCTTCCGCGAGAACACCGAGGACATCTACGCCGGCATCGACTTCGAGGCGGGTTCGGAGATCGCCCTGAAGACCCTCGAGTTCATCAAGGCCAACTTCCCGAAGGAGTTTAAGAAGATCCGCTTCGGCGCCGAGCAGCCCGCCACGGTCGGCCTGGGCATCAAGCCGGTGTCCCGCCCGGGTTCCGAGCGTCTCATCCGCTCGGCGATCCAGTACGCCATCACCAACAAGCGCAAGTCGCTGACGCTCGTCCACAAGGGCAACATCATGAAGTACACCGAAGGCGCCTTCATGAAGTGGGGCTACGACCTCGCCAAGAGCGAGTTCGGCGCGGTCGAGATCGACGGCGGTCCCTGGTGCAAGATCCCCGAAGGCAAGCCCGGCGCCGGCCTCGTCATCAAGGACGCCATCGCCGACATCACCCTCCAGCAGGTGCTCACGCGCCCGACCGACTTCGACGTCATCGCCACGCTGAACCTCAACGGCGACTACCTCTCCGACGCTCTCGCGGCGCAGGTCGGCGGCATCGGCATCGCCCCCGGCGGCAACATCAACTACCTCACCGGCCACGCGATCTTCGAAGCGACCCACGGCACCGCGCCGAAGTATGCCGACAAGGACGTCGTCAATCCGGGTTCCGTCGTGCTCTCCGGCGAGATGATGCTCCGCTACATGGGCTGGACCGAAGCGGCCGACCTCGTGCTCAAGGGCCTCAACGGCGCCATCGGCGGCGGACGCGTCACCTACGACTTCGCCCGCCAGATGCAGGGCGCGACCGAGATCAAGTGCTCGGAGTTCGGCGACGCGATCATCGCGTCGATGTGAACGCCCCCGCGGTCCTTCGCCCGCTCGCCGTTGGCGGCCCCTTGGGGCTTGCCAACGGTTTGTTTTTGGGCGGAAATAGGGGTCAACTCAACGTACCATGAAAACCGCCTTCTCCGCCCTCGCCCTCGCCGTCTTCGCCGCAGGCGGTCTCGCCCAGGAGCAGGGCGCCGCGCCCGCTCCGGTCTCGGCCTCGACCCAGGACCTCTCCCTCCGCGGCGCCATCGCCTGGCAGGGCAAGAATGTCTTCCGCGGCGTCGAGCGCTCCGACAGCCAGGGCCTCATCCAGACCTCCGTCACCTTGGATTACAGCGCCCCCGGCCTGAGCGGCCTCTCGATCTACGGCAGCTTCTTCAACGCCGACTCCGTCGAGCGCACCTATGCCGTCGGCCTCCGCCGGGACTTCTCCTTCGGTGAGATCGACGTCGGCCATCAGCGTCTGACCGCGACGACCGTCCGCTCCATCGCCACGCACGGCGTGACCCAGATCGACTCCAACCGCGAAGTCTACGCCGGTGTCTCGCTTTCCGGCGTCGCCCTCAAGCCTTCGACCTATGTCTACTACAGCACCGAGCTGCAGCAGACCACCGTCGAGGTCGCAGGCGCCAAGTCCTTCGCGGGTTCCAACGTCGGCCTCGCCGGCTGCGACGTCATCTTCAAGGCCTATGCCGGTTACACCGACGCCTCGACCTCGGTCTATGCGGTCCAGAACGCCTATCGTTACCTCGGCGCCTCCCTGGACGTCACCCGCCAGGTCGGCCGGGGTCCGGAACTCGGCGCCGGCGTCAGCTGGGCCCATAACAGCGACCGCCAGGAACTGACCGCCGGGTCCGTCTTCTGGGGTCGGGTCTACGCCAAGTTCATCTTCTGACCTGCCTCCCGGCAGGACAGGGCAGGGAGGCGCGGCCGAGGTCGCGCCTCCCTCGTTTTTGGCCCATTTAGGGCAGGGGCCCGCCGGGGCGCATTCGGGTGTTGACGGAGGGGGGTCCTTTCTCATGTTCCCGCTTTCCCTCTTTATGAAGACCACGCTAGCCAAGAACGTGCAGCTCAAGGACAAGACCTGGTACGTCGTCGACGCCAAGGACCAGGTCCTGGGCCGTGTTGCCGTCAAGATCGCCAATATTCTCCGCGGCCGTCACAAGCCCACCTACACCCCCCACGTCGACACCGGTGACTACGTCATCGTGATCAACGCCGACAAGGTCCGCCTTTCCGGCTCCAAGGAAGAGGACAAGACGTACATGTTCTACACCGGCTGGGTCGGTACCGCCTACCGCCGCACCGCCGCCGCCATGCGCGAGCGTCGCCCCGAGTTCCTCGTCACCCACGCCGTCAAGGGCATGCTCCCCAAGAACCGCCTCGCCAACGCCATGCTCCTGAAGCTCCGCGTCTACGCCGGCGAGAAGCATGACCACGCCGCCTCCAACCCGATCCCGTTCAAGGGTTAATCGACCGATCCTTTCGCAATGAGCGCCAAGTCCTCCGCCATCCTCGCCGTCGGCCGTCGTAAGACCGCCTCGGCCCGCATCCGCCTTTCCCGCGGTACCGGTTCCATCGTCGTCAACGGCAAGCCCGTCGAAGAATACCTTTACACCGAGGCCCTGGTGAAGTCCGCCACCCTCCCGATCACGACCGCCGGCCTCGACGGCCAGCTCGACGTCGTCGTCCGCGTCATCGGCGGCGGCCCCAACGGCCAGGCCGGTGCCATCTCCCATGGTCTCGCTCGCGCGATCCAGAAGATGGACGCCACCCTCCGCGCTCCTCTCAAGAAAGAAGGTCTCCTTACCCGCGACGGTCGTATGCGCGAACGTAAGAAGCCCGGCCGCCCCGGCGCCCGCAAGCGCTTCCAGTTCTCCAAGCGTTAATCCGCGAAGGGACAGGAAACCTCGAAGGCCCCGGCACCCCGGGGCCTTTTTGTTGCCCAGTTCCTCGTGTCCCGCCATCACTTCGTCATCTCAACCACCTAAACTCCCAAGCCATGTCCCAAAACCTGACCAAGGTCGGCATCGTCGGCGCCTCCGGCTACACCGGGGAGGAGCTCGTCCGCGTCCTGGCCCGCCACCCGCGGGTCAGGCTCGCCGCCGTGTGCTCGCGCACCTTGGCCGGCAAGTCCGTGGCCGACGAGATCCCGCGCCTCCGCGGCGTCGTGGATCCGGGGCTGCAGTTCTCCGCCTCCTCCCCCGAGGAGTGCGCGAAGTCCGACGTGGATGTCTGGTTCCTGGCGCTGCCGCACGGCGTCGCCGCCGAATACGCCGCGCCGCTCGTCGCCGCCGGCAAGCGGGTGCTCGATCTGTCCGCCGACTTCCGTCTGCGCGACCTCGCGCTCTACAAAAAGTATTACGGTCACGACCATCCGGCCCCGGCCCTCGCCGCGCAGGCCCGTTACGTCATCCCCGAACTCCAGACGGACGACGCCTGGAAGTCGGCTAAGCTCATCGCCTGTCCGGGTTGCTACCCGACCAGCATCCAGGTGCCGCTTGTGCCGCTCCTCCGCGCCGGGCTGCTCAAGCCCGAGCCGGGCCGCCTGATCATCAACTCCTACAGCGGCGTCTCCGGAGCCGGCAAGAAGGCCGACGTGGGCTTCCTGTTCTCCGAGCGCGACAGCTCGATCAAGGCTTACGGCATCCCCGGCCACCGGCATATCGCCGAGATCGAGGAGCAGTTCGGCGTGGCCGCCGGCCAGCCGGTCGTGGTCCAGTTCAACCCGCACCTCGCGCCGATGCACCGCGGCATCGCCACGACCATCGTCGTGCCCGCTCCCGGCGTGACCGTCGCGCAGGTCGAAGCCGCCTGGCAGCAGGCCTATGCCGGCCGTCCGTTCGTGACCCTGCTCAGGTCGGGTGAATTCCCCGACACCGCGCACGTGGCCAACACCAACCGGGTCGCCTGCTCCGTCGTCGCCGACGCGCGCACCGGCAACCTCATCATCACTTCCGTGATCGACAACCTCCTCAAGGGGGCGGGCGGCCAGGCCGTCCAGAACCTCAACCTGATGATGGGTTGGGACGAGGCCGAAGGCCTGCGCTGATCCTTCCATGTCCCTCGAGTTCACCAATGATTCGCCGGGTGTTTCCGACGTGCCCGGCTTCCGCGTCGGCGCCGCCGGCTGCGACATCCGTAACAAGGGCGCCGACCGCCTCGACCTGACGCTCGTCGTCGCCGACCATCCGTGCGCCGCCGCCGGCGTGTTCACGACCAATGACGTGAAGGCCGCTCCGGTGAGGTTCTGCCAGCAGGTGCTCGCCGTGTCCGCGGACAAGATCCGCGGCATCGTCGGCAACAGCGGCAACGCCAACGCCTGCACGGCCGCCCAGGGCGACGCCGACGCCGCCGCGATGGCCCGGCTTTCCGCCGCCGCCGTGGGCGCGCCGAACGACGCCTTCCTCGTCTGCTCCACCGGTCGCATCGGCGAGCTGCTCCCCATGGCCAAGGTCGCGGAGGGCATCAAGGTCGCGGCCTCCCGTCTCTCCCGCGACGCTGCCGAAGGCGTCCGTTCCGCCCACGCGATCCTCACTTCCGACACCCGTCCGAAGTCCGCGACCGCCCGCTTCGCCTGGGAAGGCAAGACCGTCACCGTCGCCGGCATCGCCAAGGGCGCCGGGATGATCGAACCGAACATGGCGACGATGCTGGCGTTCGTCTGCACCGACGCCGCCGCCTCGCCGGCCGAGCTCAAGACGGCGCTCAAGGCTTCCTCCGACCAGTCCTTCAACTGCGTCAGCGTCGACGGCGACATGTCCACCAACGACACCGTGCTGCTCCTCGCTTCCGGCGTCTCCGGCGTGTCCGTGGGCGCGGCCGCCCCGGCGCCCCTCCGCGCGCTCTTCCAGGAGGCGCTCGACAAGGTCTGCTTCGCCCTGGCCGAGAAGATCGTCGGCGACGGCGAGAAGATCACCAAGGTCGTGGCCGTGGAGATCGAAGGCGCCCGCACCCGCGCCGACGCCGAGAAGATCGCCCGCGCTATCGGCAACTCCCTGCTGGTGAAGTCCTCCTGGTATGGCGAAGACCCGAACTGGGGGCGCCTCGCCGACGCCGCCGGCTACGCCCGGACAGGCCTCGACGAATCCAAGCTCGATATCTTCTACGACGACGTCCCCGCCGTCCTGGGCGGCAAGCCCCTGCCTGAGAACAAGCCCAAGTGGAAGCAGGTCGTGAAGGCCGCCCGTTTCGCCGTCCGCCTGAAGCTCAACCTCGGCGACGCCAGGTTCCGGCTCCTGGCCGCCGACCTCACCGACGGCTACGTGAACTACAACAAGAGCGAATAAGGTTTTCCGTTTACTCCCCGGCCGCAGCCCTGACACTCCGATCCGCAAGATGAGCATTCCTGCCGCGCAAAAAGCCGAGGTCCTCCACGAGGCGCTTCCCTACATCCATAAGTTCCGTGGCTCCACCTTCGTGGTGAAGTACGGCGGCAGCTTCATGGACGATCCGAACCCGGAGGGCCGCGACCGCGTGGCCACCGACATCGCCTTCCTGGCCGCCGTCGGCATCCAGGTCGTCGTCGTGCATGGCGGCGGCAAGGCCATCACCCGCGCCATGGACAAGGCCGGCATCAAGTCCGAGTTCCGCGGCGGCATGCGCGTCACCGACGCCGCGACCGTCAAGATCGTCGAGGAGACCCTCAACCACGAGATCAACGGACAGATCTGCGAATCCCTCAAGGCCCGCGGCGCCAACCCGCTCGGCATGCCGGGCAACCACGTGAACCTCTGCGAGAAGCTCCTCGGGACCGACGAGAAGGGCCAGCCCGTCGACATCGGCTTCGTCGGCGACATCAAGTTCGTGAAGACGAAGCTCATCAAGAAGGCGCTCGCCGACGGCCACTTGCCGGTCGTCTCGCCCATCGCCCTCGACGCCGACGACCAGGCCTATAACACCAACGCCGACGTCGCCGCGGCCGCTGTGGCCAATTCCCTTCGCGCCCGCCGCCTCATCTTCATGAGCGACGTGCCCGGCCTCCTGGCCGACCCGAAGAACCCCGACTCCCTGATCGCCACGCTCAAGGTGAGCGAGGTCGACGAGCTCAAGCGCAAGGGCGTCATCGCCGGCGGGATGATCCCGAAGGTCGACAGCGCCGTGAAGGCCCTGAAGGAAGGCGTGCGCCGGGTGCACTTCATCGACGGCCGCGTCCCGCACGCGCTCCTGCTCGAGGTCTTCACCGACAAGGGCGTCGGCACCGAAATCGTCCACGGTTGATGAGCGGCTCCGCCTCAGATCCCGCCGCCGCCCGCTACGCGGCCAACGTCGCCCACAACTACGGCGCCCCGCCCATCACGCTCGTTAAGGGGCAGGGGACGCACGTCTGGGACGCCGCCGGCAAGCGTTACCTCGACTTCGCCTCCGGCATCGCCGTCAACGCCGTCGGCCACGCCCACCCGCACTGGATCAGGCGCGTCACCGAGCAGGCCGGCAAGCTCGTCCACGTCAGCAACCTCTACCGCAACGAGCCGCAGGGCGCGCTCGCCCTCTCCCTTTCGCAGCGCTGCGGACCCGGACGCGTCATCTTCTGCAACAGCGGCGCCGAAGCCAACGAAGGCCTGCTCAAGCTCGCCCGCCTGCACGGTCAGCGCAAGTCGGGCGCCGAGGGCGCCTGCATCGGCGTCGTCGTGGCCGAGAAGGCCTTCCACGGACGCACGTTCGGCGGCATGTCCGCCACGCCGCAGGAGAAGATCCAGAAGGGCTTCCGACCGCTGCTGTCCGGCTTCACCGCCGTCCCGCTCAACGACCTCGCGGCCTGGGACAAGGCCATCGACGCCCAGACCACGGCCGCCGTGCTGATCGAATCGATCCAGGGCGAAGGCGGCGTGAATCCGGCGACTCCTGAATTCCTCCGCGGCGTCGAGCAGATCTGCCGCGCGCGCAACGTCCTGTTCATGATCGACGAGATCCAGTGCGGCATCGGCCGCACCGGCAAGTTCTTCGCCTATGAGCATGCCGGCGTGAAGCCCGACGCGATCGCCATGGCCAAGGGCCTCGGCGGCGGTTTCCCGATCGGCGCGATCTGGATGGCCCCTCCGCATGACGACCTCTTCCAGGCCGGCTCGCACGGCACCACGTTCGGGGGCGGACCGCTCGCGGCCACCGCCGGCCTGGCCGTGCTCGAGATCCTCGAAGCCGAGCAGCTCGTCGCCAAGGTCGCGGAACGCTCCGTCGCCTGGCACGCCGAACTCCGCAAGCTCGTCGAACTCCGTCCCGACCTCGTGAAGGAAGTCCGCGGCGCCGGCTACATGGTCGGCGTCATCCTGCACATCGACCCGCTTCCGGTCGTCGCCGCCTTGCGCGAAGCCGGCCTCCTGACGGCTCCGGCCGGAGGCGTCGCCGTGCGTCTGCTGCCTCCGCTCAACGCCTCGCCCGAGGAACTGGCCGAAGTCGTGGCGATCCTGCGTCAGGTCTTGGGCGGTTGGAAGGCGGCCTGAGCCGTTTCCGCCCCTTATTTTCCGCTGTCCAAACGGGCAGGGAGGGGTATGTTCCAACGCTTTCCGAGATGCGTCATTTCCTGAAGGAGACCGACCTGAGCCCGGCCGAGACGGCCCAGGTCTTCGCCGCCGCCGCGGCGCTCAAGGCCGGCCGCGGCAAGTCCGCCGGCTCCGCCCTCGCGCACCAGTCCTGGGGCCTGATGTTCTTCAAGAAGAGCACCCGCACCCGCGTCTCCTTCCAGGTCGGCGTGCATGAACTCGGCGGCCTGCCGGTGATGCTCAACGCCGACGACCTGCAGATCTCGCGCGGCGAGACCGTCGCGGACACCGCCCGCGTCCTTTCCCGTTACCTCCATGGCATGGTGATCCGTTGCCACGAGCACAGCCTGCTCGAGGAGTTCGCCCGCTGCGGCACGATGCCCGTCGTCAACGCGCTGTCCGACTTCCTGCATCCGTGCCAGTTCATGACGGACATGTTCACGCTCGCCGAACGCTACGCGCCCGGCCGTCCGGAACAGTATGCCGCCTCGCTGAAGGGCAAGAAGGTCGCCTTCCTCGGTGATACCGCCTGCAACATGGCCAACTCGTTCGTGCTCGGCGGCGCCGCCCTCGGCGTCGAGATCGCGCTCGCCGGTCCCGCCGGCTATGAGCCCGGCGCCGAGATCCGCGCCCAGCTGAAGAAGGACGGCCTGCCCGAGACCTTCACGTTCTCGACCGACCCCGCCGCCGCCGTCAAGGGCGCCGACATGGTCTACACCGACGTCTGGGTGAGCATGGGCATGGAGGCCGAGAAGGCCGAACGCCTGCGCACCATGCAGCCTTACCAGGTCAACGCCAAGCTGATGTCCCTGGCCAAGCCCTCCGCCTACTTCATGCACTGCCTTCCGGCCCACCCCGGCGAAGAAGTCTCCGCCGAAGTGCTCGAGAGCAAGCAGAGCATCATCTTCGACCAAGCCGAGAACCGTCTGCACGTGCAGAAGGCCATCCTCGCGCACCTAGCCGCGCACCGCGGCTGATTTTCCATACCACTAACATGAGCAAGAAGAAGAAAATCGTCCTGGCCTACTCCGGTGGCCTCGACACCTCCGTCCTCCTTTCCTGGATCAAGGACAAGCATGACGCCGAGATGATCGCGTTCTGCGCCGACATCGGCCAGGAAGACGAACTCAAGGGCCTCAAGCAGAAGGCCATGAAGACCGGCGCCTCCAAGCTCTACGTCGACGACCTCCAGGCCGAGTTCGCCCGCGACTTCATCTTCCCGATGATGCAGGCCAGCGCCATCTACGAAGGCCAGTACTACCTCGGCACCTCCATCGCGCGCCCGCTCATCGCCAAGCGCATGGTCGAGATCGCCCGCAAGGAAGGCGCCACCGCCATCGCCCACGGCGCCACCGGCAAGGGCAACGACCAGGTCCGCTTCGAACTGACCTGCGCCGCCCTCGCCCCCGACCTCGAGATCATCGCCCCCTGGCGCAACGAG
>JAURFU010000033.1 GCA_030834165.1 Verrucomicrobiota bacterium | reverse complement strand
GGAGCGGCGAACGAGACGACGGCCATGAGGCAGGCGAGGAGGGTGGGGAGGATACGCATGGTGTGGAGGGTAGGTCTTGATGTGTAGGGGTTGGTTCACACTTTTCAACCCCTTCGCAGGCGGGAGGTTCTACAAATCTGTCGAAACCCGTCGTTTTTACATGGTTTTGACTCATGGGTTGCCAAATTGACCGAAAACCACGAATTACTGTCCTGTCTATGGCAGACGCCCGTTCCATCGCCTTGGTCTGCGCCAACGAAGCTTCCCTCTGGGCGGAGCTGCAGGCTCGTGCGTCCGTCGTCGCCCAGGCCGAGCCGGCCTTGGCGCCGATGCTCCATCGCTACGTGCTGGGCCGATCCGGCTTCGGCGAGGGCATCATCCAGCGTCTGGCCGAGCGCCTGACCCCGACCGGCCAGGACCTGCCGGTCATCCTTCGCGTGCTCGGCGAGGCCGTCGCCTCGGACGCCGAGGTCTTGTCGCAGATGCGCGCCGACATCCGCGCCACCCTCGAGCGCGACCCGGCCACGGAGCACGCCCTCATTCCTTATCTCTGGTACAAGGGATACCACGCCATCTCGATGCACCGTCTCGCGCATGCGCTCTGGAAGTCCGGACGCAAGGAGCTGGCCACGCATCTCCAGTCGCTTGTCTCGGAGCACCTCGGCGTCGACATCCATCCCGCCGCCCGCTTCGGCGTCGGCATCCTGCTCGACCACGCGACCGGCTTCGTCGCCGGCGAGACCAGCGTCGTGGCCGACAACGTCTCCTTCCTCCACGAGGTCACCCTCGGCGGCACGGGCAAGGCCCGCGGCGACCGACACCCGAAGATCCGCTCGGGCGTGCTCGTCGGCGCCGGCGCCAAGATCCTCGGCAACATCACCATCGGCGAAGGCGCCAAGATCGGCGCCGGTTCGGTCGTGCTCAAGGACGTCGCCCCGCATACCAGCGTCGCCGGCGTGCCCGCCGTGGTGATCGGCCAGACTTCCGTCGACGCCCCGGCGCTCGACATGGATCACTCGCTCTAGGCCATGCCGAATGCACGCCCAGCGCAGGAACGTCCCGGCGACGCCCGCGTCCTGGACTGCCTCTATCGCGTCGGCGCCTTCGTCAACGCGACCGAAGACCCGCGCGAGGCCCTCGACTTCATCCTCGAGGAGATCGTCCGTACCCTCGGCGCCTCCAGCGCTTCCATCGCCCTCGTCGAGCCTGCCACGGGTTCGCTCCGTATCGAGGTCAGCAACGGCCTCGACGCGGGTTCGGCCGAGCGCGTGATCGACCAAGGGCAGGGCATCACCGGCTGGGTCGCCCTCTACGCCAAGCCCCAGCGCATCCCTGATGTGTCCAAGGATCCGCGGTACGTCGAGATCCGCAAGGGCATCCGTTCGGAGCTCGCCGTGCCGATGGAGCTCATGGGGAACGTGATCGGCGTCGTGAACTGCGATTCCGACCGCCTCGACGCCTTCACCGAGCAGGACGTCGCCTTCCTTTCGCTGCTCACTAACGAGGCCTCCAAGGCCGTCGGCCGCATCTGGCTGCTCCGTCAGCTACGTTCCAAGGCCGCCCAGCTGGAATCCCTCGTGCGCGCCGCGCAGGGTCTCGCCCGCGAGCGCGACGAGCCCGGCATCTCCCTTGACCTCGCCCGGCATACGCGGGCCTTGCTCGGGACCCGCGCCTGCGCTTTCTATACCCTCGTCGGCGACGAGCTCCAGCTGCGCAGCCTTGACGGCGACCTCGGCGCCTCCGCGCTCGCCCCGGCGGTCGCGCTGAACCGCACGTCCTTGGGCACGGTCGTCGGCCGCGGTCGTTCCGTCGTGGTCCCGCTCGCCGGCAAGACCGAGGAGCATCTGTTCGTCCGGCTCGTGGAGCCCGTGGCGTCCTCCTCCCTGCTCGCCGTCCCGGTCCGCTACGAGGACGAGACCTTCGGCGTCCTGCTGTGCGTCGCGATGGGCGCCTATCGCTTCTCGGACGACGACAAGCACCTGGTCGCGGCCCTCTCGTCTTTCGGCGCCTCTTCGATCCAGAACGCCCGCCTCTACGCCAAGGTCTTCACCGTCGAGGAAGGCCTGCGCCGCAGCGAGCGCCTGACCGCCCTGGGCCTGCTTTCGGCCGAGGTCGCGCACGAGATCCGCAATCCGCTCACGGTGATGAAGCTCCTTTCGGATACCCTCTCCCAAGGCATGGCCACCGACGATCCGAAGATGGAGGACCTCGGGGTCATGCGGGAGAAGATCGCGCACATGGAGGGCGTGGTCTCGCGCGTCCTCGGCATGAGCAAGGCCCAGTCGGGCGCCTTCCGCGACCTCGACCTCCGTCAGGCCGCCGAGAACGCTTCCTTGCTGCTGCGTCTCAAGCTCCAGCAGCTCGGCGTGAAAGTGAAGATCGAGAGCGCCGAGACATTGCCGCTCGTCGAAGGAAATCCGGGTCAGATCCAGCAGATCTTCCTCAACCTGATGATGAACGGCGTCCAAGCCATGGCCGGCGGCGGCGCCCTGACCCTCCGGCTCAGCGTCGAGCTCGGCCCTCAGGGCGAAGTCGTCGCGGTGCGCATCACCGACACCGGCTCAGGCATCCCGCCCAGGATCCTGCCGAAGATCTTCGAATCCTTTTTCACGAGCCGTGAGGACGGAACCGGCCTGGGTTTGGCCATCGTGAAGCGCATCCTCCGCGATCATCGCGGGGATATCGTCGTCGAGTCGACCGCCCCCGGCGGCACGACTTTCAAGTTCTGGGTGCCGACGAAGAAGTGAGCAGTCGCTTCGCCGCCGTCCAGGCGACGGGGATGAACGACACCACGATGACGATCACGATCACCTTGTGCAGCTGGTCCGCCAGCGGCGTGCCCCCGAGCTTGTGGCCCAGCCAGATCAAGGAATTGATCCAGAGGAACCCTCCGAGGATGTTCCAGCGCAGGAACCGCATCGGGGCCATCTCGCCCATGCCCGCGGCGAAGGGCACGAAGGTGCGCATCAGCGGCACGAAGCGGGCGAGCACGATCGCCAGCGGGCCTTTCTCCGCGAAATAACCGCGGGCGGCGTCGAGGTGCTTGCGCTTGTACCACCAGCTGTCCGGCTTGGTCTCCATGGTCTTGCCGTATTTCCGTCCCAGCCAGCAGCCGGTCTGGTCGCCGACGATCGCGGCGACGGTCAGCGCGGCCGCCAGTTCCCAGGGGCCGAAGTAGGCGGGGCGATCGCCGTTGGCGACGGAAAGCACGCCGGCGGTCACGAGCAAGGAGTCGCCCGGCAGGAAGAATCCGGCGAGGAGCCCGGTCTCCGCGAAGATGATCAGGCACATCAGCCCGATGCCGCCGAACTGGATGGTCTGCTTGAGCCCCTCGGTCGTGTGCAGGTGCGACCAGAACGTGCTGAACCAGGATTCCATGCGGTGGCTTAGGGCGAACGGCCGGGGATGGCAATCACCCTTGAACGTCGATGGCTTTCCCCTCACGTTGCTCGCGTCGCATGTCGCCCGAATACGAAGCTTCCGCCATCCTGCTCCGTCGCGCCGCCCTCCAGCATGGCCTGGCCGGGCAGGCCGCCTTGGAAGGCGAGTTCGTCCCGCGCGCCAAGGTGTTCCTGGCCGAGGCCCGGGAGATCCAGCTGGCGGCGCACCGCTCCGGCGTCCGCGGCGGCGAGGTCGCCCGTCTCCGCTCCGACGCCATCGACATCCTTTTCGACGCGCTCTTCCTCCGCGCGGGTCCCGCCGCCGCGGCGCTCAGCCTCGTCGCCACGGGCGGTTACGGCCGCGCCGAGCTCTGCCCGCTCAGCGACATCGACCTCCTCGTGCTCGTGCCGCGTCACTCCGCGGCGACTAAGGCCCTCGTCGAGGCGATCCTCTACCCGCTCTGGGACCTCGGCCTCAAGGTCGGCCAGTCCGTCCGCACGGTGACCGAGGCATCGAACTACGCGAAGGACGACCTGCATCTGCACGTCGCCTTGCTCGAGACCCGACACCTCTGCGGTTCGCCGGAGCTGTACGCCCAGCTCGAGGCCAAGACCGCGGCCCTCCTTTCGGGACAGGCCTGGAAGCCGTTCGCCCGCGCCATCGTGGAGTCGCAGCGTAAACGACGCGAGAAGGCGGGCGGCAGCGCCTACCTCCAGGAGCCGGACCTCAAGAACGGCGTCGGCGCCCTGCGCGACGTCCAGGGTTGCGTCTGGATCGCCCGGACCGCCCGCAACGGCGTCGGCCCGGCCGGCCTGGCCGCTTCCGGCTTCCTGCCCGCGGTGGACCTGCAGAAGTTCGAAGAGGCCAAGCAGGTCCTCCTGCGTCTCCGCTGCGAACTGCACTTCCAGGTCACGCGTCCGACTGAGCAGCTTTCCTTGGAACGTCAGGACACCATGTCCGCCGCGCTGGGCTTCGCCGGCACGCTGACCGAACGCATCGGCGGGATGATGGGCCAGTATTTCGACGCCGCCGACCACGTGCGCCGTTGCGCCGAGATCGTCGAAGGCGCCGTGATGGGCGAACCCGAGCCGGAAGGGTGGGGCGCTCCGTTCGTCATGGACGCCTTGCGCGTCGTCCCCGGCGGCGCCGTGACGGCCGAGCACCGGCTGCTCTTCGAGGAAGACCCCGGCCGCCTCGTCCGCCTGTTCCGCATCTGCCAGATCCACGAGGCCCAGCCGGACCGCGCGCTTTCCCTGCTCGTCCGCGAACGCGCCCACCTGCTCACCCCCGAGGTCGCCCAGTCCGAGGAAGCCGCCAACGCCCTGCGCGCGATGCTGACCGAGGGCGGCCGCGTCTATCCGGCGCTGAACGCCCTGCGCGAACACGGGCTGCTCTACCGTCTCGTCCCGGAGTTCGCGGGGCTGCACTGCCTGGTGCAGTTCGAATTCTACCATCGCTGGACGGCCGACGTGCACACCCTGCGCTGCCTGCGCGAGCTCGACCGCATCTACGCCGGCGAATCCCTCGTCGCGCAGAAATATCGCGAGGTCGTCCTCGGCTCCGAGGCCCCGTCGCTCCTCTACGCCATCCTTTTCCTGCACGACATCGCCAAGTCCGACGGGATCGAAGGCCATGCCGAACGCGGCGTGCCGATCGCGGACCGCATCCTCGAGCGCCTCGGCTTCGACGCGCGCGAGCGTGAGATCGCCGCGGGCGTCATCCGGCATCACCTCGTGATGGGTCTCTACTGGCAGCGGCATGACATCGACGATCCGGCCAACGTCGAGCGCTTCGCCCGCCTGCTGGGCGATGAGCAGGTGCTGCGCAGCCTCTTCGTCCACACCCGTTGCGACGCACGCGCGACCTCGCCCGACCTCTGGACCGACTTCAAGGACGGCCAGCACTGGGCGCTTTATCGCCGTACGCTTGCGCGGCTGGCGGACGCCGTCGACGAGGACCATGCCGACATCGTGCAGAAACTGCGCGCCGCCACCGCCTTGCTCCTCGGAGGGGAGCTTCCGGATGACGAGGTCGAGGCGCATTTCACGACGATGCCGCCCGGGTATTACCTGCACGCCGCCCCCGAGGAAGCCGCGCATCACCTCCGGATGATCCATCGCCTGATCGCCTCGGTCTCCGCGGCCGATCCGGACGACTCGCTGCGTCCGATCGTCGAGTGGCATGATGACCCGGGCTCGGGGCAGTCCCTCGTGACCGTCGTGACCTGGGACCGGGCCGGTCTCTTCAGCCGGATGGCGGGCGCGTTCGCCGTCGCCGGCATCAACATCGTCTCCTGCCGGGCCTTCTCGCGCGAGGACGACGTCTCGATCGACTTCTTCAAGGTCGTCCTGCCGCTCGGCAGGGAAGCCCTTTCCAAGGAACGTTTCACCGCGGCGTTGGAGCAGTCGCTGCTCGGCGGCACCGACCTCCTCGCCGAGGTCGTCGCGGAGGAGCAGCACGCGCTCCTGATCGCCCCGCGGCGCAAGGCCTTCGTGCCGCTCGCCGCGAAGGTCGAGGTCTACTATGAGGTCGACCTCGCCCGTACGGTCATCGAGCTTCAGTGCAACGACCGTCTCGGTCTTTTGTTCCGGATCGGCCGGGCGATCCAGGAGGGCGGTTACGCGATCACCTTCGCCAACATCTCGACGGAACAAGGCTTTGCGATCGACACCTTCTACGTGATGCCCGAGCGCGGCCTGACCCGCGAGCCGCAGCCTCCCGAAGGCCTGGCGGAGGTCCTCCGGGGCCTGGTCAGCTGAACGGCGTCCCCCCTTGCCATGGCGGGGAAACCCGCCAACCTCCGGGGATAGCCATGAACCCGCTGCTTTCGCTCCTGAAATCCGCCCTCATCGTCGTCGCCGCCGCCGGGTCCCTGCGCGCGGCCGACCCCAAGCCTTCCGCCATGACTCCTCCCAAGCTTGAGAAAGCCACCTTCGGCGCCGGTTGTTTCTGGGGCGTCGAATACCAGTACGCCAAGATCCCCGGCGTCGACTCCGCCGTCTGCGGCTATGCCGGCGGCAAGACCGATTTCCCGACCTACGAGGAGATCTGCGCCAAGGGCACCGGCCACGCCGAAGTCATCGAGGTCACCTTCGATCCGGCCAAGGTGACCTACCGCACGCTCGTGGAGTATTTCTTCAAGATGCATGACCCGACCCAGGTGAACCGCCAGGGCCCCGACATCGGCGACCAGTACCGCTCGGTCATCTTCACCCATTCCCCTGAGCAGCAGAAGATCGCCGAGGACGTGAAGATCGGCCTCACGCTGGCCAAGGCCTTCAGCCGTCCGATCGCCACCCAGATCGAAAAGGCCCCGAAGTTCTGGCGCGCCGAGGAGTATCACCAGAAGTATTACCAGCTTCGCGGCAAGAAGCCTTACTGCCACCTGGTGCCCTTCGCGGAAGAGAAGTAAGCCGTGGCCGCACGCCGCAACGGGTCGGACGACGCGCTGCCTGGCCTCGGCCAAGGCGTGCCGGACGCCGTGCCCGAGCGTCGGCGCCCGCTGGCTTCGCGGATGCGCCCGCGCAACCTCTCCGAAGTCGTCGGGCATGCGGCCGTGCTGGGGCCCGAGGCCTTGCTCCCGCGCCTGATCAAGGCCGACACCTTCGGGTCGTTGCTCTTCTATGGTCCGCCCGGCTGCGGTAAGACCACCTTGGCTGAGGTCATCGCCGCCGAGACGCAGTCGTTCGTCGTGCGCGTGAACGCCGTGCTTTCCGGCACGCCCGAACTCCGCGAGATCCTCGCCGACGCGCGCCGCCAGCCGTCGCGCAAGACCGTGCTGGTCGTCGACGAGATCCATCGCTTCAACAAGGCCCAGCAGGATCTCCTGCTGCCGGACGTCGAAGCCGGGGTCGTCCGCCTCATCGGCTGCACCACCCATAACCCCGGGCTCTATGTCGTCCCGGCGCTGCTCAGCCGCAGCCATCTTTTCCGCCTCGATCCGCTGACGCCTCCGGAGATCGCGTCGTTTCTCGGTACGGCGCTCGCCGACAAGGAACGCGGCCTCGGGGCTCTGGGTGTCAAGGCGTCGGAGAAGGTCCTGCAGCAGGTGGCCGAGATGGCTTCGGGTGACCTCCGCCGGGCGCTGAACTGCCTCGAGACCCTCGTGCTCTCCGCGCCCGCCCTCGGTAGCGTCACCGACGAGGCCGTGGCCGCCTTCGCCCGCGAACGCCGCATCCGTTACGACGACGGCGGCGACGACCATTACGACACCGCCTCCGCCTTCATCAAGTCGGTCCGCGGCGGCGACCCCGACGCCGCGCTCTATTGGCTCTTCCTGATGCTCGAGGGAGGGGAGGAGCCCCGCTTCATCGCCCGCCGCCTCGTCATCTGCGCGTCGGAGGACGTCGGCCTGGCCGATTCCCGCGCCTTGGGCGTGGCCACCGCGGCCTTCCAGGCCTGCGAGATGGTCGGCCTGCCGGAATGCGAATACGCCCTCGCGCACGCCACGCTGTTCCTCGCGCTGTCGCCGAAGAGCAACAGCACCACGCTCGCGATCTCCGCGGCCAAGGACGCCGTGCGGAACCTGCCGAGGCAGGAGGTCCCGCTTCATCTCAAGGACGCCCATAACAGCGTGAACAAGAGCCTGGGCAACGGCGGCGCCTATCGCTACAGCCATGACTATCCCGAGGCCGTGAGCGGCCAGGATTACCTTTCGCGTCCGTTGTCGCTCTATCATCCCCGCGACGCCGGCGCCGAGCCGCAGATCGCGGAGCGCCTCGCCCGCTGGCGAGAACTCAAGGCGGCCATCTGGAAGAAGGACGGCCGGCCGTGAGCAAGTTCGCGCCGCGCCTGCCGTGGTTCGGTCCCGGCAAGTTCCCGCTCTACCTCGCGCCGATGGCGCGCCATACCGACGTCGCCTTCCGCCAGCTCTGCAAGGAGCAGGGCGCCGACGTGATGGTCACGGAGTTCGTCCAGTCGGAGGCCCTGATCCGCGACAACGCCAAGGCCTGGGAGATGGTCGACTTCACGGAAGGCCAGCGCCCGATGGGCGTGCAGATCTTCGGCGCCACGCCGGCCTCGATGGCCAAGGCGGCCCGCTTGGTCTGCGACCGCATGAAGCCGGACTTCCTCGATCTCAATTTCGGCTGCCCCGCCCACAAGGTCATCGAGCAGAACGCCGGTTCGGGTCTCCTGCGTTGCACGCCTCTGCTTTACGACCTCGTGAAGGCGGTGAAGGACGCCATCCCCGAAGTTCCGCTGACCGCCAAGATGCGCCTCGGCTGGGATCATGCGACCATCGTGGCCGTCGAAGTCGCCGGCCGGCTCGAGCAGCTGGGCGTCGAAGCCCTTGCCGTCCATGGCCGGACCAAGGAGCAGGGCTACTCGGGCGAAGCACATTGGGGCTGGATCGCCCAGGTGGCCTCGGCGGTCTCGATTCCCGTCATCGGCAACGGCGACGTGAAGGATGGCCCCTCGGCCTTGCTCCGGCAGAAGGAATCCGGCGTCTCCGGCCTCATGATCGGCCGCGCCGCGTTGGGGAATCCTTGGGTATTCGCCCAGATCAAGGCCGCGCTGGCGGGCAGGGCGGGGGAGGCCGCTGAAACCAGCGTGCAGGCCCGCTGGGACTGCATGCTTCGCCTGGCCGAGCTCACCATCGAGGTGCACGCGTCCCGTCTCGGCCATCGCGACGTCCGTTGGATGCTCGATCGCCTGCATCCGCTGACGCATGGGCTGCCGGGTTCGCGCAAACTTCGCGACCGACTCCGTCATTGCCTGAGCTTGGACGACCTGCGTCGGCTCCGTGACGAGCATCTCGCCGAAACGGCGAAGTAAATTAAAACCTTTATTCATAAGGGGACGGTGAGCACGTGACGGTCGTGCAACAGAAACCTCACTTTCTTATCACCATGGGGGCTGTTAATAACCTGTGCAGGGCTTGAACTTGTCCCGTCTCTGCGCGTCTCCACAACTGCATCTCGATTCGCCCCCCACGGATCGTCACCGGCCCCTTCGCCGGACACCAAATGAAGGTTTACCTTTTTAACCCTTCCAAACCACCTTTCATCAACGACTTACGGCGTCATTTTGATCTGTTCCCGAACTGGCACAGATCCGGCCTATGAGTCGAGTCCATCATCTTGACGATTGTTTTACAAAAATTCCTCACTTTCGGGCTTCCAAAGAGCCTGTGAACAACCTTTCTCAACTCTCCCCCTTTCTCATGTCCCCTTCCGTCAGCCCCCTCTCCCTCTGGGAGACCGCCAAAAACGAACTCCGCAACGTCCTTCCGCGCGCTGATTTCGAAACTTGGATCTCTTCTCTTCAGCCGCTGGCCATCCAGGACGGCAAGGTGCTCGTGCTCGAGGCTCCTTCCGTCCTCACCGAAGCCTGGGTGAACAGCAACTACGCCGAGATGCTCCGCCGTCAGCTCACGCTGGTCGCCGGACGCAACATGGACTATCGCCTGACGGCTTCCGTCGACGCCTCCCGTGAGGTCGCTCCGGCGCCCGCTCCGGTCGCCCGTGCTTCGCGCCAGCCCGCCGCTTCGCCCGCGCCGGCGATCAAGGCCACCAATACTTTCGAGAACTTCATCGTCGGTCCGGAGAACGAGATGGCCCACGGCGCCTCGCTCGCCGTCGCCAAGGAGCCGGGTCATTACTACAACCCGCTCTTCATCCATGGCCCGACCGGCCTGGGCAAGACGCACCTGATGCACGCCATCGCGCATTCCGTCTACGCCGCCAACCCGCAGGCCCGCATCGCCTACATCTCGTCCGAGACCTTCACCAACGACTTCATCCAGGCCCTCCAGGCCGGCAACGTCGCCTCCTTCCGCCGCCGCTACCGCGAACTGGACCTGCTCCTGATCGACGACATCCACTTCCTCGCCGGCAAGGAGTCCACGCAGGACGAGTTCTTCCACACCTTCAACGAGCTCCACAACAACCACAAGCAGGTGGTCCTCACCAGCGACCGTCCGGCTTCGGAGATCGCCAAGCTCCAGGAGCGCCTCGTCTCCCGCTTCCAGTGGGGCATGGTCGCTTCCATCCAGGCCCCCGGCCTCGAGACCCGCATCGCCATCCTCCGCAAGAAGGCCGCCGCCCGCGGACTTGAACTGCAGCCGGAAATCGCCGAATTCATCGCCTCCCGCATCGCCCGCAACGTGCGTAACCTCGAAGGCGCGGTCACCCGCATCGTCGGCCTCGTGGGCATGACCCGCAAGCCCCTCGAACTCGCCCAGGTCGAGAAGCTCCTCCACGACATCCTCGTCGAAGAAGCCAGCCACACGCTCACGGCCGAGGTCATCCAGCGCAAGGTCGCCGAGCACTACCGCATCCAGATGTCCGACATGACGTCCAAGCGCCGGATGCAGAACATCGCCTTTCCCCGTCAGGTCGCCATGTATCTCGCCACCCAGCTCACCGGCATGTCCCTCGTGTCGATCGGCCAGGCTTTCGGCGGTCGCGACCACGGTACGGTCATCCACGCCCGCAAGACGGTCGTGAACCAGATGGAGGTGGATGCGAACGTGCGCCGCACGGTCGAGTATCTCCGCGCCCAGCTGTCGATGAACCGCTGATTTCAGTGCTCAGTGATGCAAAAAGGGCCCGACGTGTGTCGGGCCCTTCCTTTTGGAGAGGGCGGCAGGGTGGGTTGCCACTTGCTACTTCGGTGCTTTCGCTCTTCATGATGGTGTTCCTTCGTAGTCTTTCCCAGGGGAGTCCGCCACCGGACTGAGATGAGGCTTGGCCTCGAACCCTCGTACCTGATGCGCCTCGGCGCCGTAGGAAGCGGATCGTGCAGCCCAAACATCCCCGTTTCCGCGAACCTCTCAGGTCCGCGCGGACAGCCTTTCCTCCAGCCCTCCGGCCCTCTTTCCCTCCTTTCCTCCACCTTCCATGGTCTCCGACAACAAGCCTACATCCTTCCCGAACTCGACGCGTGTCTACGTGCCGGGTTCGCGTCCTGACCTCCTCGTGCCGATGCGCGAGGTGAAGTTGGCCGATACTTCGCGACCCGACGGCACGAAGTCCCCGAACGAGCCGGTCCGCATCTACGACACGTCCGGTCCCTGGGGCGACCCCGCCTTCCATGGCGACGTCGAGAAGGGCCTGCCGGCCATCCGCGCCGCGTGGATCCTCGAGCGGGGCGACGTCGAAGCCGTCCCCGGTCGCGAGCTGAAGCCGGAAGACGACGGTTACCTCTCCTGGAAGCACGCCGAGACCGCCCAGCGCGCCACCTCCCGCAACCGCCTGGTCCAGTTCGACCGCGCCGACCGCAAGGTCTACAAGGCCAAGCCCGGCCAGCGCCCGACCCAGCTGGCCTACGCCAAGCAGGGCATCATCACTCCCGAGATGGAGTATATCGCCATCCGCGAGAACCTGCGCCTAGCCGCCCAGGCTGATTCGACCCGCCGTCACGACCTGACCTTCCAGCACAAGGGAGAGTCCTTCGGCGCCGCCCTCCCCAAGGTCATCACCCCGGAGTTCGTCCGCTCCGAGGTCGCCCGCGGCCGTGCCATCATCCCGGCCAACATCAATCACCCCGAACTCGAGCCGATGATCATCGGCCGCAACTTCCTGGTGAAGATCAACACCAACATCGGCAACTCGGCCGTGGCTTCCTCCATCGAGGAAGAGGTCGAGAAGATGCGCTGGTCCATCAAGTGGGGAGGCGACACCCTGATGGATCTCTCCACCGGCAAGAACATCCACCAGACCCGCGAGTGGATCCTGCGCAACTGTCCCGTCCCGGTCGGCACCGTGCCGATCTATCAGGCCCTCGAGAAGGTCAACGGCCGCGCCGAAGACCTCACCTGGGAGATCTTCCGCGACACGCTCATCGAACAGGCCGAGCAGGGCGTCGACTACTTCACCATCCACGCCGGCGTCCGCCTCGCCTACATCCCGCTGACCGCCCGTCGCGTCACCGGGATCGTCTCCCGCGGCGGTTCCATCATGGCCAAGTGGTGCCTGTCGCACCACAAGGAGAACTTCCTCTACACGCATTGGGACGAGATCTGCGACATCATGGCCGCCTATGACGTCAGCTTCTCGATCGGCGACGGCCTCCGTCCCGGTTCCATCGCCGACGCCAACGACGAAGCCCAGTTCGCCGAACTGAAGACGCAGGGCGAACTCACCACGCGCGCCTGGGAGCGCGGCGTGCAGGTCATGAACGAAGGCCCCGGCCACGTGCCGATGCACATGATCAAGGAGAACATGGACAAGCAGCTGGAGTGGTGCCACGAGGCCCCGTTCTACACGCTCGGACCCCTCACGACCGACATCGCCCCGGGCTACGACCACATCACGTCCGCCATCGGCGCCGCGATGATCGGCTGGTACGGCACCGCGATGCTCTGCTACGTGACGCCCAAGGAACACCTCGGTCTGCCGAACAAGAACGACGTCCGCGAGGGCGTCATCGCCTACAAGATCGCCGCCCACGCCGCCGACCTCGCTAAGGGGCACCCCGCCGCGCAGATCCGCGATAACGCGCTCTCCAAGGCCCGCTTCGAGTTCCGCTGGCCCGACCAGTTCGCCCTGGCCCTCGACCCCGAGCGCGCCCAGGAATACCACGACGAAACCCTCCCGCAGGAGTCCGCCAAGACGGCCCACTTCTGCTCGATGTGCGGCCCGAATTTCTGCTCGATGCGCATCTCCGATGACATCCGCAAGTTCGCCGACGCCCAAGGCGTCTCCGAAGCCGAGGCCCTCGCCAAGGGCATGGAGGAGAAGTCCAAGGAGTTCCGCGAAAAGGGCGGGGAGATTTATCAGTAATAGGAGAGGACGGTGAGCGGTAAGCGGTTGGGATCAGATCCTGATTCCTGCTCTTGCCGCTGGCCCCTTGTTGCCCGCTCTTCTTGTCTTCACTATCCGCCATCCGCTTACCGCTGACCGCTTTGACCGTCCGCAAACAATCCTCCACCGCCTGGTATGACTCCCCGTTGTACTACGACATGGTGTATGCGGACTACACGAAGAAGGAGACCCGCTTCATCGAGGGTATCATGAAGAAGCATGGTCCGGAACTCGCCGGCCCGATGCGCGTGCTCGAGCCCGCCTGCGGTTCCGGACGTCTGCTGGAGTCGCTCGCCGCCCGCGGACACGTCGTCCACGGCTTCGACCTGAACAGGCACCAGATCGCCTTCGCCCAGAACCGACTCAAGGCCAAGGGGCTGAAGGGCAGGGTCTGGCGCGACCGTCTCCAGGATTTCAAGGTCCCCAAGGGCGCCCGTTACGACGTCGCCCACTGCTTCGTCAGCACGTTCAAATACATCGACAGCGAAGCCGGCGCCGTCAGCTCGCTGCGTCGCATGGCCGCGGCCTTGCGACCGGGCGGCCTGCTGCTGCTCGGCCTGCACCTGACCGATTATAAGAACAGCCCGCCCGACCATGAGCGCTGGATCGGCCGCAAGCCGGGCATCCGCGTGGTGAGCGATACGTGGTCCGCCCCGGCCGACCGCAAATCACGCACCGAGGCCATGCGCACCCGCATGCGCATCACCGAGCAGGGCCGGACCCGCGTCGAGGAGACCCTCTGGGATTTCCGGACCTATTCGCCGGCGGAGCTGAAGGCCCTGATCGCCAAGGTGCCTTCCCTGCGTCTCGTGGCCTGCCATGATTTTCATTACGACCTGACTTCGACAAGGAAGATCGACATGGAATACTCCGACGTAGTGCTGGTGCTGCGTCGCCAGGCTTAGTTTGCGTTGCCTCCGGCGTCGGGGCGGGCAGGTTGCCTTTACCCCCATGCGCCTCCTCCGCCTGTCATCTCTGTGCGCGGCCGTCCTGGCTTCGTCCTTGGCTTCCGCCTTCGAACTCACGCTCGACGCCGCCGGCGTCGTGCTCACGGGCAGCCAGCCCGCCGAGGTCGTCCGCTACACCTTGAACGGCAAGGATCCGGATTTCTCGGCCGGGGTCTGCCTCGCGCCGATCGAGCTGCCGGAAGGCGGCACGGTCAAGGCCGCGGCTTTCGAAGGCAACAAGCGCGTCGGTGAGGTCCGCACGCAGGTCGTCCCCGGCCCGGGTCCGAAGAACACCGCCTTGGTGCCGCTGACCCAGAACCGCGATTGGAAGTCCTATGATTGGGTGACCCGTCACGACGAGATCCTCGCCCTCAACCGGCCTGGCGCCATGCGCGCCGACGTGGTCTTCCTCGGCGACTCGATCACGCATTTCTGGTCCGGCGAGCCGAAGGCGAAGCGCGTCGCCGGCAAGGATTCCTGGGAGAAATGGATCGCCCCGCATCACCCGATCAACCTCGGCTATGGCTGGGACCGCACGGAGAACGTGCTGTGGCGCCTGCGTCATGGCGAAATCGCCGGCCTCAAGCCCAAGGCGTTCGTCGTGCTTATCGGCACCAACAATCTGTCAGGCTTCAATCCTCCGGCCGAAACCGCGGAAGGCGTGGCCGAGGTCTGCCGCGAGCTCAGACGTCAGGCCCCGCAGGCGAAGATCCTGCTGCTGGCCATCCTGCCTCGTCAGGCCAAGCCGGACGCCACCCGCCAGCGCGTGACGGATACCAACAAACTGCTGCAGGGGCAGGCTTCGCAGATCGCCGACGCCTACCTTGATCTGACGGACAAACTCGTCGAAGCCGACGGCAGCATCCTGAAGGAGACCATGAACGACTACCTGCATCCCACGAACAAGGGATACGAAGTCATGGGCGCCGCCATCGACGCCCAGCTCAAGGCTTGGTCGCTCTGAAGGGCAGGGGCCCTTCAGATCCGCTTCATCACCGACTTCGCGATGCCCTGGATCGTCAGTGAGCTGGTCGGGATGAGGTCGGGGTAATTCTTGTTCTCGGCCTTGAGGTAGACCTTGGAGCCTTGCTTGATCAGGCGCTTGAGGGTCGTCTCGCCGTCGATGAGCGCGGCCACGATGTCGCCGTGCTTCGGAGTGCCGGGTTCGACGATCACGGTGTCGCCGTCGTTGATGTCGGCGTCGATCATCGAGTCGCCGCGGACGCGCAGGGCGAAGGACTCGGGGGCGCGGCGGCGGGAGCCGGGCGAGAGGGGCACCTGCATCGAGTCCAGGACGCCGGAGGACTCGGTGTAGTCAGGGAAGCCCGCGGCGATGGAACCGGCGAACTTTACGTTCTCGAAGGCGATGGCGTCGTCGCCGGGGCCTTCGTAACGGATGACGGTCTCGGAGGTGTCGCCGAGGACTTCCGGGACGATCTTGTAGGCGCGGGCGGCGCCGGGGATGCGCTGGAGGACGCCCTTGCGCTCGAGGGCCTGGAGGTGACCGTAGACGCCGTTGGTGGACGCGAAGCGGAACTTGGCCTGGATGTCCCGGATGCTGGGCCAGTAGGAGTGTTCCGAGACGTGGGCCTTCATGTAATCGAGGATGGCCCGCTGCTTCTTGGTCAGTTCTTCCATAGTGAACGCATGTTCGATGAAAACTTGTTCACTGTCAAGCCGACAGGCCAAAAGGCCCCATAATCCTCAATATCCGCCGAACTTGGCCTCGAATTCGGCCACCGTCCGCTCCAACCCGGGGTAGCACCGGGCGGCGATGGCCAGGGAATGCTCGCGGATGGGCTTGGGCAGCCCCCAGAGGGCTTGGCTGATCGAACCGGTGATGGCGGCCAGGGTATCGGCGTCCCCGCGGATGGAGGAGGCGAAGCGCACCGCGGACTCGAAGTCGGCCGTGCCCACGGCGATGGCCAGGCACTCGGGCACGCACCCTTGGCAGGTCTCGTTATAGGTGTGGGTCTTCCGGATGACCTCGAGGTCGGGCAGGGGACCGTAGAAGTTCTCGGCGACCGCGCGGACGGCGGCGGGGTTGCGATACTTGCGGGCGGTCCAGATCGCCGCGGCGACGGCTTGGGCTCCCTTGATGCCTTCGGGGTGGGCGTGCGAAGGCCGGGCGCTCAGCGTCGCGTGCTCCAGCACGGTCTCCAAGTCGTCGAACGCCCACGCCACAGGCGAGACGCGCATGGCCGAGCCGTTGCCAAAGGAGTCACGCTCGCCCGGAGCGCCGTCGTAGACCCAGCCGAGGAAGCCGCCCCCGAAGGCCGCTGACAGCGGCGCGAGGTGGCCGTTCTTCTCGTAGTAGCTGACCATGCCGACGAGCCGTGGCTTATAGTCGCTCTCTCCGCGCAGGATCGTCTCGGCCACCGCCCACGTGAGCAGGGAGTCGTCGGTGGGGCAGGACTTCTCGGCGAACAACGGAAACTTCTGGTCTTCGTTGCGGCTGAATTCGTGGACGGATCCGATGATGTCGCCGGCGATGGCTCCGAGCATCCCGCCAAGGTGACGGTCGTTCGGCGGGCTTCCAATCCAAAGTCAGCGAGGGTGCGTCATAGCTCGGCGGGGAAGGTCATGCGAGAGTCCGCTCATATCGGGCTTTTTCATGGGGTTTCTCGGACCATTTTACGCCGAGGGTTGCGACCTTCGTCCGGTTTGCTTGTCTCCGCATCACCCCCATGTCCCTCCGTCGACTCATGCCGCTGGTCGCGGCGATGCTTGGCGCCGTTTCGGCCTTCGCCCAGACGACCGTCCCGGTGCCCTCGCCGGCGGACCGCCCGCCTGTCGCCGCCGACGCCTGGTACCGCACCTGGGTGCGCGTCGACGATTCGTTCTTCACCAAGCACGAACGCAACCTCTTCGAGGAATCGGTCGGCCTGAACTTCCGCGACCTCGTCGGATCCCACGAGGCGTTCGTCAACGGCGTGAAGGTCGGCGCCGGTTCGGGTCGCGAAGTCTTCCGTCACAAGGTGCCGGTGGGCACGTTGAAGAAGGGCGAGTGGAACGAGGTCGTGTTCCGCGTCCGACATCCCGAAGGGAAGGGCGGCTTCTTCGGCGAGGCGCCGTTCATCATGAACTACTTCATGGAGTGCGTGCTCGAAGGGGCGTGGGAGTATTCCGCGACGCCGCTCACGCCCGGCCCGGCCCTCAAGGCGCAGCCGGCATCGTCGTCGTTCGCGAAGTTCCGCGAGTCGAACCGCGTCCTCGGCCGCGCCGAGCAGTTCCACGGCCCTTCGCTGTCGCCGGCCGAGGCTTACGCGAAGATGCGTGCGACGCCTGACCTGGCGGTCGATTTCCTGCTCTCCGAGCCGCAGATCGCCCAGCCGACGCACTTCAGCTTCGACACCCGCGGCCGCCTCTGGGTCACGCAATACCGGCAGTATCCTTACCCTGCCGGCGTGAACATGATCAGCCGCGACAAGTATTACCGCTCGCATTACGACCGCGTCCCGCCGCCGCCGCCCCATCACGACAAGGGCGCCGACATCGTCTCCATCCACGAATCGACGAAGCGCGACGGGGTCTACGACAAGCACACGGTCTTCCAGGACGGACTCAACATGGCCAACTCGGCCGTCCGCGCCCACGGCGGCGTCTGGGTGATGAACCCGCCTTACCTGCTGTTCTATCCGGATGCCAACGGCGACGACGTCCCTGACGGCCCGCCGGTGGTGCATCTCTCCGGCTTCGGCCTCGAAGACACCCACTCGGTGGGCAACGGGATCATCCTGGGGCCGGACGGCTGGCTCTACGGCGTGCACGGCAGCACGTCGTCCTCGCGCGTCGTGCGTCCGGGCTTCGATTCCGCCGACGCCGCGCCCGTCCACTTCGAAGGCTGCATGGTCTGGCGCTACCATCCGAAGACCCGCGAATACGACATCTTCAGCGAGGGCTCGGGCAATCCCTTCGGTCTGGAGTTCGACGGCGACGGGCGCATGTATTCCGGCCACAACGGCGGCAACACCCGCGGCTGGCACTACGTCCAGGGCGGCATCTACCTCAAGCAGGGCGTCGACCCGGGCAAGTTCGGCCCGCCGCGCAGTCCGTATTCCTTCGGCCAGCTCCCGATCCTCGGCACGCGGACGAAAGTCCCTCGCTTCGCGCACTTCGGCTCCTTCATCGAAGGCACGGCGATGGCCTCGAAATACCAGGGCCACCTGTTCTCCCTCGATCCGCTCCACAACACGGTCACCGACTCCGAGCGCATCCCGCAGGGCGCGACCTACGTGACGACCGACAAGGGCATCGCGATGTGGTCCGAGGACGTGGGCTTCCGTCCGCTCTACAGCGCGAACGCCCCCGACGGCTCGCTCTTCGTGTCCGATATGTATGAATATTACATCGCGCACGGGCAGCACTACCAGAACCAGATCGACCCCACGACGGGCCGCCTGTACCGCCTCCGCGACAAGGACGCCAAGCTCGAGACCGACACGAACCTCGAGGGCAAGACGACCGCCCAGCTCGTCGGCCTCCTCGGTCATCCGAACAAGTTCCACCGCACGGCTTCGCTGCAGCTGCTGGCCGAACGACGCGATCCTGCTTCTGTCCCGCAGCTCGACGCCTTGCTCGCCGCCGACCGGGGCCGCGGCGCCCTGGGGGCTCTCTGGGCGCTGTATCAGCTCGACGCCCTCGACGACGCCCGGGCCGTCGCCGCGCTGACCCACGCCTATGCGCCGGTGCGTTTCTGGGCCATGCGCTTCCTCGGCGACAAATACGGCGTCAACCGCGGCCTCGGCGTGCCCGGTCTGGATTCCAAGGGCGCCCGCGACCTGCCGCCTCAGGTCTTCGCGGCGGTGCTCGCCCGCGCCAGGACGGAGCCCGATGCCGAGGTCCGTTCCCAATTCGCCTCGTCGGCCCGTCGTCTGCCGACCGGCCAGATGCTCACGCTCGTCGCGGCGCTCGCCTCGCGCGACGAGGATGCGCAGGACGCCTATGTTCCTCTGTTGCTCTGGTTCGCCTTGGAGTCCCACGTCACCCTCGACCGCGAAGCCGTCGTCGGCCTTCTCCGCGACCGCGCCCTTTGGGAGCGTCCGCTGGTGCAGGAGCATCTGCTCCCTCGGCTGATGCGCCGCTTCGCCACCGAAGGACGCCGGGCCGATCTCCTGGTCTGCGCCCAGCTGCTGCGGCTCGCCCCGACGCCGGCGCAGTGCGTGCCTTTGATGAAGGGCTTCGAGGAAGCCTATCGCGGACGCGAACTCGCCGGCCTGCCCGACGAACTGCTCCAGGCCCTGGCCGCCTCGGGCAAGGCTCCGCTCATCCTCCGCCTCCGCCAAGGGGATGCCGCGGCGATCAAGGAATCGCTGGCGATCGTCGCGAATCCGAAGGCCGACGTCACCGGGCGGCTCAACCAGATCCGGGTCTTCGGCGAAGTCCGTCAATCCGCTGCCCAATCCGTCCTGCTCAAGCTCGCCTCGTCGTCCGAGGCCGCGGCTTTGCGCAAGGCCGCGCTGATCTCACTGATGTCGTATGACGACCCCGCCGTCGGCAAGCAGGCGGTAGGCATCGTCGCCGAGGGCGCAGGCGAGGTGCGCCTCGCCGCGCTGGCCTTGCTGGCCAGCCGAGCGGGGTGGTCGCAGGAGCTCCTGTCAGCCGTGAGGGAAGGCCGCATCGCCCCCAACACCGTCCCGCGCGACATGGTCGAGCGCATGCGTCAGCACGAGCCGAAGCAGGTGCAGTCCCTCCTGGCCGAACTCTATCCGGAGAAGCCGGCCGCGGGCGTCACGGACTTCATCGCCCAGATCGCCGACGTGGAAGCCAAGCTCAAGGCGGGCACGGGTAATCCTTACGCCGGCGAGGCGCTCTTCATGGAGAAGTGCGCGTCGTGCCATAAGCTCTTCTTCAAGGGTGGAAAGATCGGTCCCGAACTCACGGCCTACCAGCGCGACAACCTCGGCACGATGCTCATCAGCATCGTCCATCCCAACGCCGAGATCCGCGAAGGCTTCCAGTATTTCTCGGTCACGACGCATGACGGCCGCTCGCTCAGCGGCTTCCTGGTCGAGCGCGACGCCCAGATCCTCGTGCTGCGCGGACTGGAAGGGGAGGACATCACCGTCCGCCAGGCGGATGTCCGCCTGCTCACGCCGCTAGGCCGCAGCCTCATGCCCGAGGGATTGCTGACGGGCATGACCCCTCAGCAATTGCGCGATCTCTTCGCGTACCTGCGCATCTCCCAGCCGATCAGCAGGTAAGCTGAAATAGGCTGAAACTTAATCTCTTGATGGGTGTTTATAAGAACGTACCCATACCCTATGAAGCACCTCCCCATCCTTAGTCTCCTCGCCCTCGGTTCGGCCTCCGCCTGCGCGGCCTCCCTTCCGTCCAGCCTCTTCGGCAATAACGCCGAAGTCAGCTATGTCCGTCAGTCCACGGACGGCGTGTCCGGCCATCTCAACGGCTGGGAACTTTCCGCCACCGGCTACCTCGGCAATTCCGACGTCTTCGTCAACGCTCAGACCTCGGTCGGCGGCGACCTCGGCAACGGCGCCGACGAAGTCTCCCTCGGCTACCGCTTCAAGAACGTCGCTTCGCTCGCCGACGTGGCCCTCACCGTCGGTTCCGATGAATCCTACGGCATCGCCCTCCACCGCGCCCTTGGCGCCGGCTTCGGCGCCTGGGCTTCCTACGAACACGTCGCCAACGGCCATGACGTCACCGTCGTCCTCAGCAAGGCGATCGTCAGCAACGTCTCGGCCGACCTGGGCTACTCCTGGATCAGCCGCGACGGCGTCGCTGACTCGAGCCAGTGGGTCCTCGGCTTACGCTACAAGTTCTAAGCCTCGCCTGAGCTTTGACGAAAGCCGTCGTTCCTCGCGGGACGACGGCTTTTTATTGGTCACATCAATCCCTGGGCAGGGATGACCGGCGCGGGGGCAGCCGGGGCGGGCGTAGGCTGTCCGTTCGCGGCGGCGTCGATCTTCTCGAGCTCCGCCTTGAGCATGCCGAGGCCTTCGTCGCGGAGTGCGATCACCTGTCCCTCGAGCTGCGCGCGTTCTTCGTCCGTCTGGGCGTTGCGCATCGCTTCGCCGATTTCTCGTCCGCGATTGAAAAGTTCCTGCGTGGCCGGGTTGATCATCCCGTTACGGAAGGCTTGCCCGAGTTTCTTCTCGTCGCCGCCGGCGAGGTCTAACGCCATCTTCCGGGTCTCTTCGCCGAACGCCTTGTAGCGGGCCTTCGTGGCCTCGTCCATCGGCGGGCGCTTGGACTGGGTCGGAGCGACGGGCTTAGGCGCCGCGGCGACCTTGGTCGGCTGCGGAGCCGGCGTCGGGGCGGTCACGACGGGCTTTTCCACCTTGGTGACGTCCTCTAAGTCGGTCGGACCAACGAAGCGGGCGATGAGGAAACCGATCGCCACGCAGAAGGCGGCGGTGATGGCGACGGACGTCTTGTTCATGGCCCGACCTTAGCCCAAGGTCGGAGGTTGGCTACCGCATAATTCTTTTCAGCGCACCAGACAGGGCTTTTTCGGGTCGAATTTCCAGCCCGGGACGAGGAACTGCATCGCCACGGCGTCGTCACGCGAGCCGGAGGGCAGTTTCAGGTAAAGCTGATGGGCGGCCTCGAGCTGGACCGGGTCGATCTCGATGCCAAGACCGGGCTTCTGCGGGACGGCGATCTTGCCGCCTTTGATGAGCAGGGGCTCCTTCGTGAGGCGCTGGCCTTCCTGCCAGATCCAATGGGTGTCCATCGCCGTGACGTCGCCCGGCGCGGCGGCGCCGACGTGCGTGAACATCGCGAGCGAGATGTCGAAGTGGTTGTTCGAGTGCGAGCCCCAGGTAAGACCGCGTTCCTGGCAGACCTGCGCGACCTGGACCGAGCCCTGCATGGTCCAGAAGTGCGGGTCGGCGAGCGGGATGTCGACCGCCTGCAGCTTCAGCGCGTGGTCGAGCTGACGCCAGTCGGTGGCGACCATGTTCGTGGCCGTGCGGAGCCCGGTCGCCTGCTTGAACTCGGCCATGATCTCGCGTCCCGAGAAGCCGGCTTCGGCGCCGCAAGGATCCTCGGCGTAGGCGAGCACGCCCTTGAGGTTCTGGCAGACCTCGACGGCCTCCTTCAGGAGCCAGGCTCCGTTGGGGTCGAGGGTGATGCGGGCCTGAGGGAAGCGGGCCGCGAGCGCGCGGACGGCTTCGATCTCGCGCGCGGGGCTGAGGACGCCGCCCTTGAGTTTGAAGTCCTGGAACCCGAAACGTTCCTGCGCGGCCTCGGCCTGCCGGACGATGCTCTCGGGCGTGAGGGCTTCTTCGTTGCGGAGGCGATGCCAGGCGTGCGCGGAGCCGGCTTCGTCGCGGTAGCTCAGGGCCGTCTTGCGACGGTCGCCGATGAAGAACAGGTAGCCGAGCATCTCGACCTCGGTGCGCTGCTGGCCTTTGCCGAGGAGCGCCGCCACGGGCTTGCCTTGGAACTGGCCGAGGAGGTCGAGGAGGGCGGACTCGAGCGCGGTGACGGCGTGGATGGTCACGCGCAGGTCGAAGGTCTGCAGGCCACGGCCACCGGCGTCGCGGTCCGAGAAGGCGGCGCTGACGGACGCAAGCAGCTGTTCGTAGGCGGCGATCTCCCGCCCGATCAGCATGGGCGCGGCGTCCTCGACGGTCTGGCGGATCTTCTCGCCGCCGGGGACTTCGCCGAGGCCGGTGCGACCGGAGTTGTCGGTGATCAGGACGATGTTACGCGTGAAGAACGGACCGTGCGCGCCGCTGAGGTTGAGCAGCATGCTGTCATGGCCGGCGACGGGCACGACACGGACGGACTGGATGAGCGGAGAGGACATCAGATTGGAGGAAACGAGGACAGGAGGGCGGGAGGTCGGAGGAAACTCAGGCGCGGGGGCGGGTGCGGGCGAGGAAGACCAGGCCGGCGGCGAGGATCGAGGCGACGGCGAGGCCGTAGAGTCCGTATTGGACGGACGCCGTCATCTTTTCCAGCCGCCCGAAGACGGTGGGGGCCACGAAGCCGCCGAGGTTGCCGAGGGAATTGATCAGGGCGATGACCGCCGCGGCGATGCGGGCGTCGAGGTAGCCCTGCGGAATCGGCCAGAACAAGGAGGAGGCCGACTTGAAGCCCAAGGCGGCGAAGCAGATGGCCACGAAGGCGAAGACCGGGCCGCCGGTCGTCGACAGGAACATGCCCGTCGCGGCGACGGTGAGGGCGCCGGCCACCCAGAGCTGCGGATGTCGCCAACGGGCGGCCCCGGCGGCGGCGAGATACATGCCGACGATCGAGATCGTCCAGGGCACGGAGTTGAGGAAGCCCACCTGCAGGTCGGTAAGATCGCCCATCTTCCGGATGATGGTCGGCAGCCAGAAGGTCGCGGCGTAGATGGTCAGCTGGATCGCGAAGTAGATGACGCAGAACAGGATGATCTGCGGATCCCGGAGCAGGCTGAAGACGCCGGGTCGCTCGGTCTGGCCGGCTTCGCGTTCGCGTTGTTCGGTATCGATGGTGGATTCCAGGGCCGCTTTCTGTTCGGCCGAAAGCCAGCGGGCGTCCCGGGGAAGGGAATCGAGCCAGAACCAGGCCCCGATGCCGATGGCGACCGAGAAGAGGCCTTCGATGAAGAGCATGCTCTGCCAGCCTTTGAGGCCGAGGAGCGAGGTCTGCATGAGGGCTCCCGACAGCGGCCCGGACAGGATCGAGGCGATGGCCGAACCGCTGAGGAAGAGCGCGATGGCCTTGCCGCGTTCGGCGGAAGGCAGCCACCGGGTGAAGTAATAGATGACCCCGGGGAAGAAGCCGGCCTCGGCGGCGCCCAGCGCGAAGCGGAGGAAGTAGAACTCGTGCTCGGTGCGGACGAACGCCATCAGCGAGGCGACGACGCCCCAGGTGATGGTGATGCGCGTGAGCCAGAGGCGTGCGCCGAACTTCTGGAGCAGGAGATTCGAGGGTACCTCGAAGATCGCGTAACCCACGAAGAAAAGACCGGCCCCCAGTCCGTAGGCCGCGCTGTCGAGTCCGAGGTCCGTCTTGAGATGCTGCTGGATGAAGCCGACGTTCACCCGGTCCAGGTAGTTCACGATGAACATCAGGACGAAGAGCGGGAGGACGCGCTGCTTCACCTTGGCGACGGCGGCGCCGAGGTGGTCTTCCGATGCTCCGGCGAACTCGCGCATGCCGGCTTACTTGACGCCGGCCTTGGCGATGAGGGCGGCGAGCTGCTCGACCTCGGCGGGCTTGAGGTCCGTCAGCGGCGCGCGGACGGGGCCCGCGCCG
>JAURFU010000032.1 GCA_030834165.1 Verrucomicrobiota bacterium | reverse complement strand
GCCATCTCGTATTGCGAGATGCGCGTGTCGATCGCCGGATCGCCGACCTCGCCGAAGTGGGCGCGGTTCAGCTCCTGCATGTCGTCGAGCATCGTGCGACGGGCGTCGCGGCTGACGCCGGCCGGGTTGTTGACGTAGGGTACCGGATCGCCGACGCCGCGGAAACGCACGCCCTGGTGCTTGCCGGGCAGGAAGCCATTGGACCAATAGTGCTCGAAGAACAGCTGGCCGCAGGTCTTGGCGGCGTCGGAGGAGGTCATCACGACATAAGCCGGCAGGTCCTCGTTCATCGTGCCGAGGCCGTAGGACAGCCAGGCGCCCATCGACGGACGGCCCGGGATCTGCGAGCCGGTCATGAAGAACGTCACGCCGGGCGCATGGTTCACCGCCTCGGTGTTCATCGAACGCACGACGCAGAGTTCGTCGGCGATGGCGCCGGTGTAGGGCAGCATCTCGCTCATCTCGATGCCGCTGGAGCCCCACTTCTTGAAAGGCTTGATGGCGCCCACGCACGGGAACTTCGCGTAGCCGCTGGACATCGTGGAGAGACGGGTGTCGCCGCGCACGCTGGCGGGGATGTCCTCCCCGGCCATCTTGGCGAGGAGCGGCTTATGGTCGAAGAGGTCGACGTGCGAAGGGCCGCCGCCTTGCCAGAGGCAGATCATGCGCTTCGCCTTGGGCGCGAAGTGCGGGAGCCCGGGCAGGGCGCCGACCGGATTCGGCGCGGCCTGGAGGTCGCGGGCGAGGAGCGAGCCGAGGGCGACGGCCCCGATGCCTTGGACGCCGGCGCTGAGGAAGCTGCGGCGCGTCAGGCGCTCGCGCCATTCGGAGGGAGAGAGTTCGAAGTCCATTGGGGTTCAGTCGCGGGTGACGGCGGCGTCGAGGTTGTAAAGGGCGAGGCAGGTGGCGGTGAGCGCGGCGTGCTCGGCGGCGGGGATGGCCGCGTCGCGCTTGCTCTCGCCGACCGCGAGCAGCGCTTCCGCGGCCTTGGGGTCGGTCGCGTAGACCGCGCGCTGGTTGGCGAGCATCTTGGCGAGCAGGGCGGGTTCCGGGCCGGCGGGGGCGCGGCCGAGCACGAGGGCGAAGGCGCGGGCGAGGCGGGCTTCGTCGGTCGGCTGCTCCTTGGTCACGCGCTGGGCGAGCACGCGGGCGGCTTCGACCCAGGTGGGATCGTTGAGCATCGTGAGCGCATGCAGGGGCGAGGAGGTGACGGCCGTGCGCACGCGGCAGGTCTGGCGGGCGGAGCTGTCGAACATGTTCACCGGCGCGATGGTGCGGCGCCAGAAGGTGTAGAGCGAGCGGCGGTAGAGGTCGGCGCCCTTGGACTGCGGATAGGTGAAGTCGCGCTCCTTGGTGATCGCGAGGCTCTCCCACGGGCTCTCGGGCAGGTAGGGATAGACCGGCACGCCGCCAATCTTGGCGTCGAGCAGGCCGCTCGAGCTCAGGGCGACGTCTCGCAGGATCAGCGACGGGAGGCGGAGGCGCGGCGCGCGGGCGAGCAGCTTGTTCTCGGGGTCCTTCTGCAGGTGGGCCTTGGTGACGACGCTGGACTGGCGGTAGGTCTTGCTGGTCACGATCAGCTTCTGGAGGGCCTTGGTCCTCCAGCCGGACTCGCGGAACTCGACGGAGAGCCAGTCGAGCAGCTCCTGGTGCGTCGGGCGGTCGCTCTGCACGCCGAGGTCCTCGGAGGTGCGCACGATGCCGAAGCCGAAGAAGTGCTGCCACTGGCGGTTCACCTGCACGCGGGCGGTGAGCGGGTGCTCGGGGCGGAAGAGCCACCGGGCGAGGCCGAGGCGGTTCTTCGGGGCGTCTTTCGGCAGCGGGGGCAGGAAGCCCGGCGCGTCGAAGGCGACCTTCTCCTTCTTCGAGAGATACGCGCCTCGGTCGAGGATGTTCGTCTCGCGCGGCTGGTCGTCGGACATCACCATCACGCGCGGCAGGACGTCGCCGCGGAAGCCGTCGAGGAGCTGCTTCGCGCGGTCGATCTGCTTGAACGCGGCGATCTTCTTCCGGTCTTCGGGGAAGACGCTCTTATTATAATGATCGCGGAGTTTCTTCGTCTCGGCGGCGGTGCGCTTCTTGTCCGGCGCGAGCAAGGCCTCCAGTTCCTTGGGCAGCATGCCCTTGTCCTTGGCCGGTCTGGCGAGCCAGGCTTCGAAGGCCTTGGTCTGGTGCGCGCCGAAATCCTTGTTCAGCTTGTCGAAATCGGCCTGCAGCCGGGCGAGTTCGGCGGCCTGCTCGGGCGAAGGCACGTCGACCGTCATGCCGTCGAGGCGGAAGCGGCTGCGTCCGCCGTTCTGCGTCGGGCCCCCGCTCGGGGTGCCGCGTTCCTTCACGTGGTTGAAGGCGTCGAGCCACTGGTAGTAGTCCTTCTGCGTGATGGGGTCGTATTTATGGTCGTGGCACTGCGCGCAGGCGACCGTGAGGCCCAGCCAGGTGGTCGTGGTGCTTTCGACGCGGTCGAAGAGCGTGTTGAAGCGCTGCTCCTCGGCGATGTTGCCGCCTTCGCCGTTGAGGATGTGGTTCCGGTTGAAGGCCGTGGCGATCTTCTGGTCGAGGCTGGCGTTCGGGAGCAGGTCGCCCGCGAGCATCTCGGTGCTGAGCTGGTCGAACGGCTTGTCGGCGTTGAGGTTCCTCACCAGCCAGTCGCGCCAGATCCACTGGAAGGTGTCGCCGTCCTGCTGGAAGCCGTTGCTGTCCGCGTAGCGGGCGGCGTCGAGCCAAGGCAGGACCATGCGCTCGCCGTAGTGGGGCGAGGCCATCAGGCGGTCGACCTGCTTCCCGTAGGCGTCCGGAGCATCGTCGGCGAGGAAGGCGGCCGTCTCTTCCGGCGTGGGCGGCAGGCCGGTGAGGTCGAGCGAGAGGCGGCGCAGCAGCGTGGCCTTGGGGGCTTCCGGCGAAAGGACCAGGCCGGCCTTGGCCAGCTTCTCGACCACGAAGGCGTCGACGGGGTTCTTCTCGCCGTTGGCGGGCAGGGCGGGGCGGACCGGCGTCACGTAAGCCCAATGCTCCTTATACTCGGCGCCCTCGGCGATCCAGCGCTTCAGGATCTCCTTCTGCGCTGCCGTGATCGTGCGATGCGAATCCGGCGGGGGCATCACTTCGTCGGAGTCGGTCGACGAAAGCCGCTTGATCAGCTCGCTCGCCTCGGGGTCGCCCGGGACGAAGGCCTTCTTGGCCAGCGCGTCGGCGCGGACGTCGAGGCGCAGCTTGGCCTTGCGCTTGTTGCCATCGGGGCCGTGGCAGTAGAAGCAGTTCTCGGAGAGGATCGGGCGGACGTCTTCGTTGTAATCGACCTTGGCCGTCGACGGCAGCGTCAGGCCGAGCAGGGCGAGGCAGGAGAAGAAGCTGGGGGTGAGCCGGGACATGGGGATATTTTAGCAGGTGAAGCCCGCCCGAGGAATGGTCGGGGGTGATGGGTAGGTTGTAGAATACGACCTTGGGGTGATTTACAGACAGGCCGTCCCTCGGCAGGTTGCAACCTGTCTCGTGCTCCTGACCCATCGGGGCCTTGGTTTGGGGTTGCTGGAAACTCCTGCGGTGGTGTCATTCGACCCAGTGCGCCTCCTGGACCGCTATATCCTCGCCGAATGGGCCAAGGTCTTCGCCTTGGCCTTGCTGAGTTTCGTGGGCATCATGCTCCTGTCGGTGTCCTATAACTGGATTCCTGATTTTCTGTCCTGGGGGGCCTCCTTCGGCACCATCACCGCCTTCCTGCTTCTGAGGTTGGTCCAAGATCTCTCCCTGCTCATCCCGATCTCCCTGCTCATCTCGGTCATCTTCGTCCTGGCGACGATGAACCGGAACCAGGAGATCTCCGCGGCCCGTGCCGCCGGCATCGGCATGGGTCGGCTGACCGCCCCGCTGTGGGTCGTCGGCGGCCTGCTCGCCGGCCTGCTCGCGCTGCTGAACGCCGTCCTGGTGCCCGACGCGTTGGAGACCATGAACGCCCTGCAGGAGGAAGCCCAGTTCGCCGCGCTCAAGGCCAAGGGCGGTAACGCCATCCCCCGCGGTCAGGCTTCGTCGGTCTCCTTCGAGAACTCCAAGGCCCGCCGGCTCTGGCTGATCTCCAACCTCGGCCTCAGCACCGGTCAGGCCTTCGAGGTCGTCGTGCACGCCTTCGATGCGAACCAGCGCGAGGTCCGCCGTATCTCCGCGCGCTTCGCCGAGTTCCGCAAGACCCCGCAGGGCTGGCGCTGGACTTTCCGCGAAGGCCGCGACCTCCGCTTCGATCCCGCGACCGGTTCGCTGATGGCGCAGCCGCGTTTCCAGGAACTAGCCTCCGACTTCAACGACGACCCCGAGGTGATGTTCTATTCCACCAAGGAGCCGGCCAAGCTCTCGCTCCGTGAGGTCTCCCGTTTCGTCGACCAGGCCGGCTTCAATCCCGGCGGCCCCAACGCCGCCTACGCCATGCGCTATCACGCGATCATGTCGACGCCCGTCATCTGCCTCATCGTCATCGCCGTCGCCATCCCGTTCTCGGTGACGCCCGGCCGCGTCAGCCCGATGGTGGGCGTCGCCAAGACCTTCGGCCTTTTCCTCGGCTTCTACTTCCTCACTTCGTTCTGCGCCGCCTTCGGCGAGAGCGGCGCCCTGCCTCCGATGGTGGCGGCGTGGATCCCGGCCACGCTCGTCGCGTGCTGGGCTTTCCCGAAGCTGAAGTCCGTCAATTGATCCATGCTTAGAGCCATTCGTATCCGCCCCGGACGACCCGTGCGCGCCCTCCGGGGACATCCCTGGGCCTTCCTCGGCGAAGTCGAGTTCGTCGGCGAACCGCCGGTCGACGGCGACTGCGTCGAACTGACCGACCTCAAAGGCCGCTGCCTCGGCGCCGGCCTCTGGAACGGGAAGTCCCAGATCGCCTGGCGTCGCTACTCGCGCCGTCCGATCACCCTCGACGGTCCGTTGCTCGAAGAACTCGTCACCGCCGCCGTCAACCGCCGCGCCGGCAAGCCGGTCTGCCGTCTGATCTGGTCCGAGGCCGACAGCCTTCCTGGACTCGTCGTCGACCGCTACAACGATCTCATCACGATCCAGGCGCTGACCTGCGGCGTCGATCGCCGCCTCGCCACGATCATCGACGTCCTCCAGCGCCTGCTGAAGCCGCGCGAGATCGTCCTGCGTAACGACGCCGCGACCCGTAAGCTCGAAGGCCTCCGCCAGGAGATCCGCACGGTCTCGGGCAAGCCGCTCGAGCCCGCCTGGATGGAAGTCGGCGGCGTGCAGGTGCTCATCGACCTGATGGGCGGACAGAAGACCGGCACCTACCTCGACCAGCTCGACCAGCACCAGCACGTCGCGAAGCTCGCCCAGGGCCGCCGCGTGCTCGACGCATTCTGCAACCAGGGCGGCTTCGGCCTCGCCTGCGCCAAGGCCGGCGCCGCCAGCGTGCTCGGCCTCGACCAGTCCGAGGACGCCATCGCCGCCGCCCGCTCGGCCGCCGAACGCAACGGTCTCAGCGCCTCCTTCGAGGTCGCCAACGTCTTCGACTGGTTCACCGAACACCGCGAGGCTTCCTTCGACCTCATCGTCCTCGATCCGCCGCCCTTCGCCCGCAGCAAGGACGCCGTCGACGGCGCCCTCCGCGGTTACAAGGAACTCAACCTCCGCGCGCTCCGCCTGCTCGCCCCGGGCGGCATCCTGGCGACGTATTCCTGTTCGCACCGCGTCTCGGAAGAGATGTATCTCGAAGTCATCGAAGCCGCCGCGTCGGACGCCCGCCGCGAGGCCGTCATCCTGGAGCGCACCTCGCAGCCGGCCGACCACCCGGTGCTGCTGAACTTCCCCGAGAGCCGCTACCTCAAGGGCTTCATCATCGAGATTCGGGCTTAACTCCCGGGCCGCTTCCGTTTTCATCACGTCATGATCGTCTCCCTCCGCGGCAAACTCATCGAAGCCGGCGTCCTGCGCGTCGTCATCGAGTCGTCGGGCGTGGGCTACGAGGTCAACGTCCCCGTCACGACCGCGGAGCGCCTGCCGAAGCTCGGCGCGGAAGTCTTCCTGCTCATCCATCACGTCTTCCGCGAGGACGGCCAGGCCCTCTACGGCTTCGCCGTCGCCGAAGAACGTGAGTTCTTCAAACTGCTCGTCGAGAAGGTCTCCGGCGTCGGCCCCAAGATGGCGCTGAACATCCTCAGCCGCCTTGCGTTGCCGATCCTGCGTGACGCCATCATCCGCGGCGACGTCGCTTTGCTTTCCCAGTGTCCCGGCATCGGCAAGAAGACCGCCGAGCGCCTCGTCATGGAGCTGAAGGACAAGGTCGGCCTCGAAGGCCCCGGCGCCGCTCCGGCGGCCGCCGCGACCATCGTCGCCGCCCAGCCCACGCCCGCGACGGACGCCGTCGCCGCGCTCATCGCGCTCGGCTTCAAGGGTCCCGACGCCGACAAGGGCGTGCGCGCCGCGCTGGCCAAACTCGGCGCCGGCGCGACCGCCGATCAGTTGGTGAAAGCGGCGCTCGGGCGGTAAATGAAAAGGTGTTGGCGGTTGGCGGTAAGCGGTTGGCGGTTGCAACGAACCCTGATGCAAAGGGAGACCGGGAACCGGAATGTTAGCTTGGGATAATAAACCCCAGCCAATCATCCGGTCTCCGGTTTCCCTTTGAGTTATGCATCGTGGTAGGGTTGAGCGGCTCGCTCAACCGAGGCTGACCGGGTCGCTCAACCGAGGCTGACCGGGTCGGTCAGCCCTACCTCGGGCAGCGGATTTCCTGACCGCCAGCCGCTTACCGCTAACCGCTTCTACCTAGTGCTTACTTCAGCCCCAGCACATCTTCCATGCCGTACAGGCCGGCGGGCTGGCTCTTGAGCCAGCGGGCGGCGCGGACGGCGCCACGCGCGAAGATCTCGCGGTTGGAAGCCTTGTGCGTGAGTTCGAGGCGCTCGCCTTCGGCGGCGAAGAGGACGGTGTGGTCGCCCACGACGTCGCCGCCGCGGATGGCGTGCACGCCGATCTCGCCGAGCGGGCGTTCGCCGACCAGGCCTTCGCGGCCGTGCTTGAGGGCTTCCTTGGCGAGCTGGCGCTCTTCGAGGAGGATCTTGAGGAGCGTCTCGGCGGTGCCGGAGGGCGCGTCCTTCTTGAGGCGATGGTGCATCTCGAGCACTTCGACGTCCCAGCGGCCGGCGTCGGCGAGCGAGCGGGCGGCCTGGCGGACGAGGGCGTTGAGCAGCGTGACGCCGACGGAGTAATTGCCGGCCCAGACGACCGGGAGGCCCTTGATGGCGGCGGTGATCGCGGCCTTCTCTTCGGCGGTGTGGCCGGTGGTGCCGATCACGAGCGGCTTCTTATGCCGGGCGCAGAGCTGCGCGACGGCGAGGGTCGCGGAGTGGAGGGAGAAGTCGATGACCACGTCGGCCGAGCCGATGTGCGCGGCGAGGTCCTCGCCCTGGTCGACGCCGGCGGCGATGACGGCCAGTTCGGAGGCCGCCACGTTGGCGATGGCGAGGCCCATGCGGCCCTTGGCGCCGTTGAGGAGGATGCGGATGGGCTGGCTCATCGGAGGGAGGCGAGGGTGGCGTCGGCGACCTTCTCGACGAGGAGGCGGTTGGCCTCGGACATCTCGCAGAGGGGCAGGCGGACTTCGTCCGAACGGATGATGCCGGCGCGCATCATGCAATGCTTCACGGGCACCGGGTTGGGTTCGACGAAGAGGGTCTTGAAGATCTCGGCGAGCTGGTCGTGCAGGACCTTGGCTTCGGCGAACTGCTTCGTGCGCGCGAGCCGGGCGAGCTTGGCCACCGGGCCCGGGATGAGGTTCGACGCGACGGAGATGATGCCTTGGGCGCCGACTTCGGCGAAGGGGAGGGTCAGGGAGTCGTCGCCGCTGAGGACGATGAATTCCGGGTCGGCTTCGCGCACGAGGCGCGCGGCCTTCTCGACCTGGCCGCCGGCTTCCTTGATGCCGATGATGTGCGGAAACTTCTTACGCAGGCGGAGCGTGGTCTCGACGGTGATCTCGATGCCGCAGCGGCCCGGGATGGAGTAGAGGATGATCGGCTTGGCGGTGGCTTCGGCGATGACCGCGAAGTGGCGGAACAGGCCTTCCTGGCTGGGCTTGTTGTAATACGGGGCGACGAGCAGGAACGCATCGGCGCCGGCTTCGTCGGCGCGCTGGGTCAGGTCGAGGGCTTCGGTCGTGGCGTTGGAGCCCGTGCCGGCCATGACCGGGACGCGGCCGGCGGCGAATTCGACGGTCTTGCGGATGACTTCGATGTGCTCGTCGTAGTCGAGGGTGGGGGACTCGCCGGTGGTGCCGACGGCGACAAGGCCGTCGATGCCGTCCTTGATCTGGAATTCCACCAGCTTCTTCAGGTCATCCCAGGCCACGGCGCCCTTGACGAAAGGGGTGACCAAGGCCGTGTGGGCGCCCACGAAAGCGCGGGGGCCGAAAGGACGGCGGGAAGGGCTGGAACCGGTCGAGGACATTGCGGCGGGAAGTGACCCCCGAACCAACCGCCCCGCGTCGAAAGAGACAAACCCAAAAACCCCGTGGGACGGGGCGGACCCCGCTTAAGGGGCCGGGCCGACGAGGATTCGGTCGTTTTCCGTGTCCGTCACGTAGAGCCGTCCGTCCGGGCCGATGCGGGCGCCGTGCGGGCGGTTGAGCTGCGTGCCGGCCCAGTCGGCGCCGACCGCGGCGCCCTTCTTGCCGTCGCCGACGAGGGTGCGGATGGTCTGCTTCACCGGATCGTAGACGCGCAGGCAATGGTTCTCCGTGTCGAGGATGAGCACGTTGCCCTTGGCGTCCATCGTCACGTATTTCGGACCGTTCATCGTCGCCTCGGCCGCAGGCCCGTCCGTCGCCGGACCTTTCTTGCCGGCCTTGTTCACGACGACGGTGACCTTGCCGTCCTTGATCGCGGCGAGCGCGTGGCCGCCGCGGAGCAGGGCGTAGATCGTGCCGTCCTTGGCCACGCAGCAGGCGCGGACGTCGCCCATCGGGGCTTCGAGCGCGTCCTGTCCGTCCTTGGGGAGTCCCTTCTTGCCGTTGCCGGCGACGGTGGTGATCACCTTGGTCGCGAGGTCGATGCGTCGGACGCGGTTGTTCACGATATCGGCTATGGTCATGAACTTGCCCGCGGGGTCGATGACGCCGCACATCGGGATGTTCATCTTAGCCTGGTCGGCGGGGCCGCCGTCGCCGGAAAAGCCGGACTTGCCCGTGCCGGCGAAGAGCGTCGCGACGTGCGTCTTCGGGTCGAGGCGCACGATGCGGTGCTGGAAGCTGTCCGAGGCGTAGATCGAACCATCCGGGCCGATGGAGACGTCGTGCATGCCGTCGTAGACGGCGGGAGCGAGGTCGAGGCGCTGCGCGGGCGCGGGCGGGATCATGCCCTTGGGGGCGCTGTCCCACTTCACGCCGGAGACGAACTCGATTTTCCCGCCGTGCAGCTTGAAGATGCGGTTGGCGGGCTGGAACTCGACGCCGTAAGCGTCGCCCTGAGCGTCGAACGCGATGCTGAAGGGCTGGCGGATCTGTTCAGCGCCGGGGACCTTGATGACTTCGATGGCCGCGAACGCGGAGGCGGCGCAGGCGAGCAGGGGGAGCAGGCGGGAGAGCATGCGATGTTCATAGGACGGGCGTGGTCGGGTTCAAGCCTCGGCGGGGAAATGGTTCGACCTCGGCCGGACGGCCCTCACCTTGGCGGCTCCCGTGAGCGCGCCGCTTCCTCTGATCGTCCGCGAACTGGGCGGCGCCGGTGCGCCGCTCGTGGTCCTGCACGGCCTGCTGGGTTCGTCGCGCAACTGGCAGTCGGCCGGCGTGGCCCTCGCCGAACGTGGTCATCGCGTGCTCGCGCCGGACCTGCGTAATCACGGCTCTTCTCCATGGGGCGACGACTGTTCTTACGCCGCGCTGGCGGCGGACGTCATCGCGCTGCTCGACCGTCTCGCGCTCGGCCCCGTGCGCCTCGTCGGCCACAGCATGGGAGGCAAGGCCGCGATGCGTCTCGTCATGGATCGACCTGACCTCGTCGCGCGCCTCACCGTCGTCGACATCGCCCCGCGAGCCTATTCCGATCGCGTGCGCGTCGAGTTCGCCGCCATGAACGCCTTGGACCTTTCCGCGGTGAAGTCACGTAAGGACGCCGAGGAAAAACTCACCGTACAGGTGCCGGAGTGGGGCATGCGTCAGTTCATCCTCACCAATCTGGGACAGGACGCGGAAGGCCGCTGGCGCTGGACCGTCAACCGCGAGGCGCTGACGCGTTCGCTGCCCGAGATCCTGGGCAATCCGCTCGCCGCCGGTGAAATCTGGGACGGCCCGACGCGTTTCCTGCGCGGTGGTAAGTCGAATTACATCCGCGACGAGGACTTCACGACCATCCGGGCGCACTTCCCGCAGGCGGACGTGGTCGCGCTGCCGGACAGCGGCCACAACCCGCACTTCGAGGCGCGGGCCGGGTTCGTCGAGGCGACGCTCACTTAGGCCGCCGGCCTCGCCCGGCGACGGCGCAGCAGGAGGAAGCCGCCGACCAAGACGACCGCGAGGGCGAGCATCACTCCGCCGCAGATCAGCAGCATCCGCCGGCCGAGATGGCCGGTCGGCTCGTGGGCCTGGATGAGCGGAGATTCGTCGCCCGCCACCATCATCACCCAGCGGGCTTTCGCGCCGGGCTTGGTCTCGTCGACCAACCAGAGCAGCACCGTGTGCGGACTCTCGTCGGGCAGACGCAGCAGGAAATTCCGGGGCTCAGGCGTCCAGTTCCACTCCGCGCTCTCAAGCTGGTAGGTCTTCGCGAGTTCTTCCGCCGTATGCTGGAAGGGCGAATCGAGGTCGAGCTTCGTGGCCGAAGAGAAGTCCGGCGCGCCGGCCGCTTCGGTGAGCGGGAACTGGTCCTTGCCGGTCGCGACCGTGAACAGTCCCTCCGCGGCCTTCGCCAGCTCGGCGCGTTCGCGGATGTTGAAGTTCGCCTCCAGGTCGGCGGTCACCTTGAGCGAGCAGGAGCCGTCGGCGTGCAGCGTGAGGCGGGAGAGGAGGACCTCGCCGTTATGGGCCGAGACGAACAAGGGGAGCACGAGGGCTCCCCAGGTCAGGACCAGCTGGCGCAACGCGCGGATCACTTGCGGTTCCAGCGCAGCACGCGGCCGAAGACGTTCCATTCGGTCTCGAGGATGTTGCCGTCGTTGTCGAAGGTGATGCCGTGGGGCGAGGTCACGACGCCGACGCGCCAGTCGGCGGGCTTCACGTTGGGCGTGTTGGTCTCCTTCTTGGTGCCCTTGGCGCCGGTGTTGTCGTTGACGCCGAGGGAGGCGACCATCTTGCCCTCCTTGTTCCAGACCGAGACGCGGCCGGCGATCTCGGCCACGCACATCAGCTCGCCGTGGAAAGAAGCGGAGGAGGGGTTGCGCAGGCCTTCCTTGGCGATCATCTGCGGGTTGGTGCCGTCGAGGTCGACGTGGAACATGCGGTTGTTGCCGCGGTCGAGGCAGAGCAGGCGGGCCGGGCTGAAACGCGTGTCGACGAAGACCTTGTGGGTGTTGGCGAAGCCCTTGCCGTCCACGACCTGCGTGGGGCCGCCGAAGACGGACTTGAACTTACCGTCCTTGTCGAAGACGAAGACCCAGCTCTTGCCGTAGCCGTCGACGACGTAGATGTCGCCGTTCGGGGCGACGTCGCAGCTGGTCAGCTTGAGGGCGTTGACGCTCTTGCCGGCCTTGTCCTTGCCCTTGCCCTTGTCGGCCGGGAAGGCGTCGGGCTTGATCTCCATGACGATGGTGCCGTCGAGCTTGGCCTTGAGGAAGCGCTGTTCGCCGAGGACGGCGCCGTAGAGGAATTCGCCTTCGGCGGACTTGCGGATCACGAAGCCGTGGAGCGACATCGGGAGGGCGAGGGTCTTCAGGTACTTGCCGTCCTTGCCGTAGACCTGGATTCCGGCGTCCTTCTCCTGGACGCTGACGTAGATGAGGCCGGCGGAGTCGACGGCGATCTCGCCGTGGCCGTTGCCGATGGTGGCTTTGCTGGGAGGCGTGCCGAGGAAGTCAGGCACGAGTTCGTATTTCACTTCGGCGGCGGAGGCGGAGAGGGCGGTCACGGCGAGGAGGGCGAGGGCGCGGAGGGTGGGCATGGGGGTGAGAAGGGCAGGGATGGGGGTAGGGGTAGGAATGAGTGATGGGTAGGGGTGGGCGAAGCCTCTGGCAATGGGATTTCGGTCGGCGGGGTTTCGTTTTCGGCATCGCTCTGGGATTGTCACCGCTGTCCCCACCCCTATCCCTACCCCTACCCCTAAAATGAAATCCATTCGTCTCCTCGCGGCCCTGGCCGCCCTCGTCGTGTCGGCCAGCGCCGCCGAAGTGAAACTCGAATCCGCCTTCAACGGCAAGGACCTCGCCGGCTGGAAGGTCTCCGGCGCGGACGCCTTCTGGACCGCCGCCGACGGCGTCCTCACCGGCGTCAACGACCCGTCCTTCAAGGATTACAAGAAGGGCAACATGCTCTACACCGAAAAGTCCTATCAGGACGTCGTGATCGAGTGCGAATGCCGCTTCAGCGGCGAGATCGACAGCGGTATCATGGTCCGCAAGGACGCCGCCGGGAAGAAGGACATCCAGATGCAGATCGGCGTCTCCCGCTCCCTGAAGAAGGACATGACCTGCACGTTCTACGTCGGCAAGTATCCGGAAGCCGGCTGGGCCCCGAAGGTCCCCTCGCTCTGGAAGAACGACGAGTGGAACAAGATCCGTTTCCAGGCCAAGGGCGACACCTACACCGTCTGGCTCAACGGCGAGCAGGTCGCGAACTACGTCGACGCCAACTACCCGAAGGCCGCTCCGGTGGGCCTCCAGGTGCACGGCGGCGTGAAGATGAAGGTCGAATACCGCAACATCTCCATCGGCGAGATCAAGTAAGCCGCGGCTTGCTTTCGGTCCGGAAGGGCGGGAGGAATCCCGCCCTTTTTCGTTGGGGGAGCCAGGCAGGCGTGCTTAATCAAGACCATGACTTCGCCGCTGCCCCGCCGCCGGTTCCTGCGTCAGCTCGCCCTCGGCGTCGCGGTCGCGCCGTTCATCGGCTGCGCCTCGCGGACGGCCGGACTCGAGATCGGCGTCATCGCCGACCCGCAGTATGCCGACATCCCTGATCGCGGCACGCGCGCGTATCGCGCTTCGATCGCCAAGCTCGCCGACGCCGTCGGACGTTTCAACGCCCGTCCGCTCGATTTCTGCGTCAACCTCGGCGACACCATCGACCGTGAGTGGCGCAGCTACGACGCGATCCTCGCGCCGCTCGCCGCCGCGCGCCACCGCTGGGAGCATGTCCTTGGCAATCACGATTTCGCCTTGCTGGACGAGGAGAAAACCAAGGTCGACGCCCGACTCGGCGTCACCGCGCGCCACCGCTGTTTCGACCGTCCCGGCTTCCGTTTCGTCGTCCTGGACACCGGCGCCGTGAGCACGTACGCGACGCTCGCCGGCAGCGAGGCGCGGCGTGAGGCGGCCGCCGAGCTCGCGCGCGTGAAGGCGCGCAAGCTGCCGCAGGCGCAGGATTGGAACGGCGCGGTCGGACCGAAGCAGCTCGCCTGGTTCGAAGGCGTCGCCGCCGACGCCGCGAAGCGGGGGCTCAAGGTCGTCGTCTTCGCGCATCATCCCGTGGCGCCCGTCGGGGCCTACGATGCCTGGGATGCGACCGAGATCCTCGCGGCCTTGGGCCGTCATCGGAACGTGGTCGCCTGGTTCAACGGCCATCACCATGCCGGCGGTTTCGCCCAGGTCGAAGGGCTCCCGTGCGTGACTTTCCATGGCATGGTCGAGACCCCGGACACCAATGCCTTCGCCACCGCCCGGTTCCTGTCGGACCGGGTGATCGTGGAGGGGCAGGGGCGAGAGCCCTCGAGAGAGCTGATTTTCAGGGTTTAACGACTTATATCAGTCTTAAAATCGATTTATCGTGTGATTTCAATCAATTGAAGGGCGGGTGGCGTATTATAGGCGGAAACCGCATATTTATTCGCAACCTGTCGGTCTTCTTACTGTCTGAAAGGCAACCCCTGACAGACCATGAAACTCCACCGCAACTGCGAAGGAAATCACCCCGACGTTCTCTCCGCCCTGAGTCGCCGAGACTTCATGCACATCGGCATGATCGGCACCCTCGGACTGAGCCTCCCCAACATGCTCCGCCTCAAGGCGCTCGAGATGCCCAAGGTCGAGTCCTTCAACGCGATGGCGGACTCCGTCATCCACATCTACCTGCCGGGCGGCATGGCGCAGCACGAGTCCTGGGACCCGAAGCCCTTCGCCTCGCCTGACTACCGCGGACCTTACACGCCGATCAAGACCTCGATCCCCGGCGAATACGTCGGCGAGAAGTTCGTCAACATCGCCAAGATCATGAACAAGCTGACCGTCGTCCGCTCGATGACGCACGGTGAGGCCGCCCACGAACGCGGCACGCACAACATGTTCACCGGCTACCGTCCGAGCCCTGCGATCAAGTTCCCGAGCTACGGTTCCGTCATCTCGCACGAGCAGGGTTCGCGCAACAACCTGCCGCCCTACGTGGTCGTGCCGAGCCAGAGCATCCCGGAGCAGGGCACCGGCTACATGAGCAGCGCCTTCGGTCCGTTCGCGCTCGGCAGCGACCCCGCCGACAAGGGTTTCGCCGTCCGCGACCTCCTCGCCCCGAAGGACGTCACCACGCAGCGTTTCGAGCGCCGCCGCAGCATGCTGGCCGCCGTCGACGAGCATTTCCGCGCGACCGAGAAGTCCGACGCCATCGGCGCCATGGACAGCTTCCAGCAGGCCGCCTACGGCCTCGTCAGCAGCGCCAAGGCCCGCGAGGCCTTCGACCTCTCCAAGGAGTCCGACAAGTTGCGCGACGAATACGGCCGCAACACCGCCGGCCAGCGCTTCCTCCTCGCCCGCCGCCTCGTCGAGGCCGGCGTCCGCATGGTCTCCGTCACCTTCGGCGGCTGGGACCACCACTCGAACATCAAGGGCGCCTTCGACGGTCAGGCCCCGCAGTTCGACCAGGCTTTCGCCCGCCTCATCACCGACCTCCAGGACCGCGGCATGCTCAAGCGCACGCTCGTCCTCGTCAGCTCCGAGTTCGGCCGCACGCCGAAGATCAACGGCACCAACGGCCGCGACCACTGGCCGCGCGTCTTCTCCGTCGCCATGGCCGGCGGCGGCGTGAAGGAAGGCTACATCCACGGCGCCTCCGACGCCCTTGGCGGCGAACCCGACCGCGACGCGGTCGGCCCGGAAGACCTCGCCAAGACCATGTACCGCGTCCTCGGCATCAACGCCGAGAAGCGCATCATGTCCGAAGGCGGCCGTCCGATCGACATCGTCAACGGCGGTCGCGTGATGACCGACTGGCTGGCCTGACCTCGCGCTCGTTCCCATCCGCGCGCCGGTCGGCGCCGCGGGCGGGCTGCGCCCCGCTTTATCGCTTTCATGAAGTTCCGCCTCCTTGCCGCGCTCCTGATCGCCCCGCTCGCCGCGTGGGCGGCCTATCCCGACATGTCGGCGCTCAGGCCGCACGGCGGCCAGATCGGCGCCGACGTGAAGCTGACCATCACCGGCGCGCGCCTCGACGATTTCGAGGACCTCATGTTCTACACGCCCGGCTTCAAGGTGAAGAGCGTCGAGAGCCGCGCCGCGAACAAGGTCGAGCTCACCCTGTCCATCGACAAGTCCGTCCGCGCGGGCAACCACGTCATGCGCGTGCGCACGAAGTCCGGCGTCTCGCACATGCGCCAGTTCTTCGCGAGCCCCTTCCCGAACGTCGAGGAGAAGGAGCCCAACAGCGAGTTCGCCGGCGCCCAGCCGATCGCTCTCAACCAGACCGTCGAAGGCGTGATTCTCTCCGAGGACGTCGACTACTTCAAGCTGACCGTGAAGAAGGGCCAGCGCATCGGCGTCCAGGTCGACGGCCTGCGTCTCGCCGCCATCCCGCAGGGCGCGATGGATCCTTACGTCGCGATCCTCGACAAGGACCGCTTCGAGAAGGCCGCCTCCGACGACACGATCCTGCACCGCCAGGACGGCTACTGCTCCTTCACCGCCGAATACGACGGCGAATACTACGTGATGGTGCGCGAATCGTCCTACCGCGGCTCGGCCAATTCCTTCTATCGCCTGCACGTCGGCGACTTCCGTCGTCCGGACGCCATCTATCCCGCCGGCGGCAAGCTCGGCACCAAGCTCACCGTCCGCTTCCTCGAGCCGCGTGATTCCTTCGCCGAAGAAGTCTCCCTGCCCGCCGAGGACGATCCCGAGTTCGTCCTCTACCCGAAGTCCCAGCCGCCCGCCCCCTCCGGCAACCTCTTCCGCCTCTCGACCGTCGACAACACCCTCGAGGCCGAACCGAACAACGTCGCGGAGCAGGGCACCGTCGCCGCCGAGGCCGCGGCTTACGCCCTCAACGGCATCATCGGGCAGCCGGGCGACGTCGATTTCTTCCGCGTGCCCCTCAAGAAGGGCCAGGTCTTCGAGTGCCGCGCGCTCGCCCAGACGTTGGGTTCGCCCCTCGACCCCGTCGTCACCGTGCTCAGCCCCAAGGGCAACTCCCTCGCGAGCAACGACGACGGCGGCGGCATGCGTCGTCTTGATTCCCGTTTCCGCCTCACCGCCCCGGCCGACGGCGTCTACACGGTCCGCGTCACCGACCACCTCGAACGGGGCGGCGTGAACTTCGTCTACCGCATCGAGATGGTGGCCTCGCAGCCGAGCCTGACCTTCGCCTCGCCGGATTACACCGTCAACGACACCAGCTACCGCCAGTTCCTGGCCGTGCCGAAGGGGGGACGTATGGCGCTGCGGGAGAACTTCACCCGCAACGGCGTGGGCGGCGACTACCGCTTCGAGCTGCAGGGGCTGCCCGCCGGCGTCAAGCTGCTCGACGACGCGGCCCCCGGCTCGCTGCCCGGCGTCCCGCTCGTGCTGGAAGCCGCGGCCGACGCGCCCCACGGCGGCGCCGTGGTCACGCCCCGCCTGCTCCCCCTCGATCCGAACAACAAGATCGTCGGCCAGATGCGCCGCACCTACGACATCGTCCGCATCGGCAACGTGATCTACTACCAGGGCATCGAGGACCAGCTCCCCGTCGCCGTGGTCGACGAAGCGCCTTATTCCCTCGAGATCCAGAAGCCCGAGACCCCGCTCGTGCGCAACGGCATCTTCAACCTCAAGGTCGTCGCCCAGCGCAAGGAAGGCTTCAAGGCGCCGATCCGCGTCTTCATGGTCTGGACGCCGCCCGGCGTGTCCTCGCTCGGCGAGCAGACGATCCCCGCCGGCGCCACCGAGTGCGTGTTCCAGCTGAGCGCCAAGGCCGACGTCGAGGCCAAGGCCTGGAAGTTCGTCGTCCAAGGCGAAGCCGACGCGGGCAAGGGCCGCGTCTACAACGCCTCGCCGTTCGCGGAGCTCGTCACCGAGGCCCCGTACGTCGCCGCCAACGCGATCCCGCTCACGGCGATGGAAGTCGGCACCCCCGGCCTGATGGTCACCAACTTGGAGGTCCTGCGTCCGTTCGAAGGCGAGGCGGTCGCCCAGCTCGTCGGCGCCCCGGATACGATCCGCATCGCCCCGATCAAGGTCACCAAGGACACCAAGGAACTCCGCTTCACGGTGGAGACCGACGGGAAGTCCCGCGTGGGCAAGACCGGCAACATGTTCGTGCAGGTCGACATCCCGACCGGCAAGGGCCTCGCGACGCACCGCATCGCGCTCGGTTCGACGCTGCGCCTCGACGCTCCGCGTAAGGCCGCGCCTGCTCCGGTCGCCAAGGCCGCCGCGCCCGCCGCCGGCAAGCCGGCCGCCCCCGCCGCCGCGCCTGCGCCCGTCGTGCTTTCCCGTCTCGAACAGCTCCGCCTGAAGAACGAAGCCCCCAAGAACTGATCCTCTCCCCATGTCTTTCCGTCGTCTCCCGCTCCTGGCCTTCCTCGCCGCCGGCCTGACCTCCGCCGTCTCCGCCGCGCCCGTCGCCTTCGACGAGGTCCGCGCGATCTTCGAGGGCAAGTGCCTCGAGTGCCACAACCCGGACAAGACCAAGGGCAAGCTGCTCATGACCACCCGCGAGGCCTTCCTCAAGGGCGGCGAGAGCGGCCATGCGCTCATCGGCGTCGCCGCCGAACAGAGCGAGCTCGTGAAGCGTCTCGTCCTGCCGAAGGATCACGACGACATCATGCCCCCTAAGGGCGGACCGCTGCCGGCCGCCGAGATCGACGTCATCCGCCGCTGGGTCGCCGAAGGCGCCGCCTGGCCCGCCGGCGTCGTCCTCGCCGCCAAGGACAAGGCCAAGGAAGAAGCCAAGGCCGAGCTCGCCCGGAAGCTGACCACCCTCGAGAAGCTCGAGATCTTCCCCGAGTCCGTCACCCTCGAGACCAAGCGCGACTTCCACCGCATCGTCGTCTTCGCCACCTTCAAGGACGCCACCACCCGCGACGTGACCGCCTACGCCGACCTCAAGGTCGCCGACGACAAGGTCGCGGCCTTCGACGGCTACTCCGTCCACGCCGTCGCCGACGCCGGCAAGACCGAGGTCGTCGCCTCCCTCGGCGGACGCACCGCCCGCATCCCGGTCGCCGTCAAGGAAGGCCACAAGGACCGCGCCGTGTCGTTCCGTCAGGACGTCATGCCGGTCTTCCTCCGCGCCAACTGCAACAGCGGCGGCTGCCATGGCGCCGCCCGCGGCAAGGACGGCTTCCGTCTCTCCCTCTTCGGCATGGACCCCGACGGCGACTACGTGCGCCTGACCCGCGAGCTCATCGGCCGCCGCATCAACCTCGCCATCCCCGAGGAGAGCACGCTGGTCGAGAAGGCCATCGGCGCCGTCCCGCACTCCGGCAACAAGCTCTACGACGCCGACTCGCAGTACAACAAGACCATCCTCGAGTGGATCGCCAACGGCGCCAAGGACGACGCCCCGGGCGTCGCCAAGGTCACCGGCATCGAGGTCTTCCCGAAGCAGATCGTGCTCGAAGGCAAGGACGCCACCCAGCAGATCACCGTCCGCGCCACCTATTCCGACGGCACCGACCGCGACGTGACCAAGCTCGCGCTGTTCATGTCGAACAACGATCCCGTCGCCAAGGTCGACAAGGACGGCGTCGTCCGCTCCGGCGACCGCGGCGCGGCCTTCATGCTCGCGCGCTTCGACGTCTTCAGCGTCACCGCCCAGGCCATCGTCATCCCCAAGGGGCTCGTGTACGAGCGTCCGAAGGTCGCCGAGGTCAACTACATCGACAAGGCCGTCAACGAGCGCCTGCACCGTCTGCGCATCGTGCCCTCCGAGACCTGCACCGACGAGGAGTTCGTCCGTCGCGTCTACATCGACGTCATCGGCCTCTATCCGAAGCCGGCCGAACTGAGCGCGTTCCTCGAGGACAAGCGCCCCGACAAGCGCAAGCAGCTCGTCGAGACCCTCCTGCAACGCAAGGAGTTCACCGAGCTCTGGGTGATGAAGTGGGCCGAGCTGCTCCAGATCCGTTCCGGCATCAACGCCGGCAACAACGCGCCGCCCTTCTACAAGAACGCGCTCCTCTATTACAACTGGCTCGCCGACGAGATCGGCAAGAACCGCCCGATCAACCAGATCGTGGTCGACCTCCTCTCCGCCAACGGCGGCACGGTGTCCGTCCCCGCGGTGAACTACTACCAGAGCGAGCTCGACCGCCTCAAGCTGTCCGAGAACGTCGCCCAGGTGTTCATGGGCATGCGCATCCAGTGCGCCCAGTGCCACAACCATCCGTTCGACCGCTGGACGATGAACGACTACTACGGCTTCAACGCCTTCTTCGCCCAGATCGGCCGCAAGAACACCGACGACCCCCAGGAAGTCATCGTCTTCAACAGCAAGGGCGGCGAATCGCAGCACTTCCTGACCAAGAAGAACGTGAAACCGAAGTTCCTCGGAGGCGAGGAGCCGGACCTGAAGCCCGGCGACGACCGTCGCCGCGTGATGGCCGAATGGATGGCTTCCCCGCGTAACCCGTACTTCGCCCGCAACATCGCCAACCTCGTCTGGGCGCACTTCCTCGGCGTCGGCGTCGTGGACCCGGTCGACGACGTCCGCGTCTCGAACCCGCCCTCCAATCCCGAGCTACTCGACGAACTCGCCGCGAAGCTGACGGAATACAACTACGACGTCCGCCGCCTGGTGCGTGACATCACCGCCTCGGCCGCCTACCAGCGCAGCTCGAAGACCAACGCCTCGAACGCCGACGACAAGCTGAACTTCGCCCGCGCGCAGGTCCGCCGCGTCCGCGCCGAGGTCCTCCTCGACGCCATCTCGCAGATCACGGAGACCCCGAACAAGTTCCAGGGCCTCCCGCTCGGCGCCCGCGCCGTGCAGATCGCCGACGGCGCCGTCTCGAACTACTTCCTGACGACCTTCGGCCGCTCCAAGCGCGAGTCCGTCGCCTCGACCGAGGTGAAGACCGACCCGAACCTCTCGCAGGCCCTGCACCTCATGAACGGCGACGCCGTCAACGACCGCATCCGCCGCGGCCAGGTGGTCGAGAAGATGATCGCCGCCGGCAAGAAGGACGACGAGATCGTGACCGAGCTCTTCCTGCGCGTCTTCGGCCGTCAGCCCCGCGACGCCGAACGCAAGTCCGTCGCCGCCGCCGTGGCCGCCGATCCGGCGAGCCGCCAGATCGTCCTCGAGGACGCCTTCTGGGCGCTGATGAATTCGAAGGAATTCTACTTCAACCACTGATCTCCGCCGTGCGCATGGCCGCCGCCCCTTCGTCCTTCCGCTGGCTCACCCGCCGCTGCCTCATGCTGGCCGCCGGGCTCGTCGCCGTCGCCTCGCCCGCGCAGGACGCGGAGAAGCTGACCTACGACGACCACATCCGTCCGCTGCTCGAGAACAAGTGCTTCTCCTGCCATAACCCGGACAAGAAGAAGGGCGGCCTCGAGCTGACCAGCTACGCCGGCCTCATGAACGGCGGCAGCGGCGGCGCGGTCGTCGACGCCGGCAATCCTCAGGGCAGCCGTCTCTGGACGTGCAGCGCCAAGAAGGAGGAGCCGTTCATGCCGCCGGAAGGCGCGCCGCTCGACGCCAAGGACCTGACGCTCCTTTCCAAGTGGATCGCCGGCGGCCTGCTCCAGGCCAAGGGCAGCGTGGCCAAGGCCTCCAACAAGCCCAAGGTCGACCTTTCCTTCGCCGGCGGCGCCGGCAAGCCCACGGGCCCGGTGGCCCGTCCTGAGCACGTGCTCCTCGAGCCGGTCGTCGTGACGCCCCGCACTTCCGCGGTGGTCGCCATGGCGGCCAGCCCGTGGACCTCGCTCCTCGCCGTCGCCGGCCAGAAGCAGATCCTGCTCTACGACACCGACAGCCACGAGCTCGCCGGCATCCTGCCTTACGCCGAGGGCTACGCCCGTTCCCTCAGGTTCAGCGCCAACGGTTCGCTCCTGATCATGGGCGGCGGCCGCGGCGGCAAGTTCGGGCACGCAGTCGTCTGGGACGTCAAGACGGGCAAGCGCGTCACCGAGGTCGGCAAGGAATTCGACCAGGTGATGTCGGCCGACATCACGCCGGACCATCGCAAGATCGCCCTCGGCACCAACGCCAAGAAGGTTAAGTGCTATGACGTGGCCACGGGCGAGGAGCTCTACGTCATCGCCAAGCACACCGAGTGGATCACCGGCGCCGACTTCAGCCCGGACGGCATCCTGCTCGCGACCTCCGACCGCAACGGCAACGTCTTCGTGTGGGAAGCCGACAACGGAGGCGAATTCTACACGCTCGGCCAGCACAAGGGCAGCGTCACCGACCTCGCCTGGCGCGCCGACTCCAACGTCCTCGCGAGCTGCTCGGCCGACGGCGTGATCACCACGTGGGAGATGAAGAACGGCAAGCAGGTCGCCACCTGGTCCGCCCATGGCGGCAACGTGCAGTCCGTCTCCTTCCTGCCTGACGGCCGCCTGCTCTCCTGCGGCGCCGACGGCACCACCGCGATGTGGAGCATCGACGGCAAGCGCCTGCCGCAACCGCAGGCCATCAAGCAGGCCGATCAGGTCGCCAAGGTCGTCGGCCTGTATGATTCCAAGACCTTCGTCTCCAGCAACTGGCTGGGCGAGGTCCGCTTCTTCGAGACCGAGTCCGGCCGCGAGGTCACCCAGGTCTCCAGCAACCCGCCGAAGCTCGCCGACCGTCTCGCCTCGACCGAGAAGCGTCTCGCCGAACTCGTCCCCGCCCTCGCTCCGGCCGAAGCCGCCGTGAAAGCCGCCGAAGCCGCGGTCCCGGCCGCCGAAGCCGCCTTGGCCAAGGTGAAGGACGCCGGCGAGCCCGCCGCGAAGAAACTGGCCGAGCTCGAGGCCAAGCTCGCCGAGCAGGATCGTTCCGCCGCCTATTGGAGCGGCATGGTCGGCAAGGCGAAGACTCCCGCCGAGAAGGAGAAGGCCGCGAAGGCGCTCGCGGCCCAGCGCAAGGCAATCGTCTATTTCAAGACCGAGGCCGGCAAGGTCAGGGACGTCGCCGCTCCGTTCCGCGCCGCCGAGGCCGCGCTCGCCAAGGCCAAGGCCGACCTGACCGCCGCCCAGGCCAGCGTCCGCAATATCGTCGCCGAGACCGCCGCGCACCGCGAACGTCTGGTGACCCTCAAGGCCGCCCAGTTCAACGTCGGCGTGCTCACCGAGCAGGACAAGCTCGCCAAGCTCGAGCAGGACATCGCCGACCTCGTCGCGGCCAAGGCCGAGAACGAAGCCGCGAAGGTCGCCGCCGCGGCCCGCATCGAATCTTCGCAGAAGACCATCGCCCAGAACGAGGCCCAGCTGCCGAAGCTTCAGGCGGAACTCGACGCCCTCAAGGCCGAGTTCGCCACGCTCGACAAGTCCCTCTCGCCGCTCCGCTTCAGCGAAGCCGAGGCCATGGGCAGGATCGAGGCCCAGCAGAAGCTCATCGACGCCCAGTCCGAGGCCATCGTGCGCCTCGGTCAGGACCGTGACGCGGCCGTGGCCGTCGCCACCGCGGCCGTCGCGGACTACCGCGCGAAATTCACGACTCCCTTGAGCGTCCGCATCAAGGCGCTCACGGAACAGGTCGAAACCTTGAAGAAGGCCGTGGCCGCCGCCCAGGCCGTGCTCGCCAAGGCCAACGAAGCCCTCGCCAAGGCCAAGGCCGCCCAGCGCGCCGCCGTCGTCGAGTCCGAGAAGGCCGTCGCCGCCGGCCGGCTCGTCGCCGTCAAGGTCGACGCCGCCGAAAAGGCTTACGCCGAAGCCAGGAGTTTCACCGCCGTCTTCTCGTTCAGCTACTTCCCCCGCAAGAAGCAGACCGAGCAGGCCGTCGTCGCGGCCCGTGCGTCCCTCGCGGCCGCCCGTGATTTCGAAGGCGCGAAGGCCGCCGCCGTCGTCCAGGCCGAAGCCGGTGTCGCCGCCGCCCAGCGCGGGGCCGAAGCCGCCGCCGCGTCGGTGGCCGCCTCAGAGAAAGCCGTGATTCCGGCCCAGGCTGAAGTCGCCGCGGTCACCAAGGAGCGTTCCAAGCATCTCGTCGAACGCGAGAAACTGGCCGCTCCCGGCGTCGCCGCCGAGAAGGATTACGCCGCCAAGCTGCCCGCGCTCCAGGCCTCGTTGCAGAAGGCCAAGGACGGTCTGCCTGTCCTGGAGAAGGCGCTTGTCGCCGTCCGCGCCCAGCTCGCCGAAGCCGCCAAGCCCGTCGAAGCCAAGCGTCTCCTCGTCGAGGCCGCCGCGAAGACGCTCGAACTCACCCAGAGCGAGAAGGCCAACGCCGAGAAGGCGCTCGCCGCCGCGCAGAAGGACATCCCGCAGCGCGACAAGAACCTCGAAGAGATCGCCAAGTCCTACGCCGAACTCACCCCTCAGGTCGAACCGATGAAGGCCAAGGTGAAAGCTTCGCAGGAGCAGTATTTCGCGATGCTGCCCAAGCGTGAAGTGGCGAAGAAGGACTGAGGAAGGGCTGGGGCTAGGGGTTGGGGTAGGGGTAGGTAATTTGGGTAGGGACAGCACCAAGTGTTGTCCTAGGTGCAAACGTGCAAATCGGCCTACGGCCTGTGCAAAGGTGCAAACGTGGGAATCGTCTCAGGTGGCAGGTGGCGGCCCCGGGTGGCGGGTGGCAGGATGAATGACCGCAGGGAAGGGTGGTTTGACTCTGCCCACCCCGACCCCTACCCCTATCCCTACCCCTATCCCTATCCCTACCCCTAATCTCCATGCTCTCCCGCCGTCGTTTCCTGGAATCCGCTTTCGTGGCGGCCATCGCCGCCTCGCTCGGCGCCGCGGAGGGCAGGCGCGCCCCGCGGATCGTGCTGCGCTCCTCCTGGCAGACGGTGAACATCGGCGACATCGCGCACACGCCGGGCATGCTGACTTTGCTCGAGAAGTATTTCCCTGAAGCCGAGGTCACCCTCTGGCCTTCCAACGTCGAGAACGGCGTGAAGGAGATGCTCTCCGCCCGTTTCCCGAAGCTGAAGTTCGTCGGTCCCAAGCCCGATGTCGCCAAGCTCTACGCCGAGAACGATTTCCTCCTGCATGGCTCCGGTCCTTCGCTCGTGGGCGAGAAGCAGGTGGCGATGTGGCGTAAGCAGGGCCCGAAGCCCTACGGCGTCCTCGGCATCACCCAGGGCAAGCCGACACCGGAGACGGTCGAGATCCTCAGCGGCGCCCAGTTCGTCTATTTCCGTGATTCGGTCTCGCTCGAGACCGCCAGAGCCGGCGGCGTGAAGTGCCCGGTGATGGAATTCGGACCCGATGGCGCCTTCGCCACCGACCTGCGCAACGAGGAGAAGGCCGAGGCCTTCCTGCATGGATGGGGCCTCGAACGCGGCAAATTCCTCTGCTGCATCCCGCGCTATCGCAACACCCCCTATTGGCTGATCAAGAAGGACCGTCCTTTCGACGCCGCCAAGCAGAAGCGCAACGACGAGCTCAAGGAGCATGATCACGCGCAGCTGCGCGCCGCGATCGTCGCGGTGGTCAAGCAGACCGACCTCAAGGTGCTCATCTGCCCCGAGGACCAGACCCAGATGGCCTTGGGCAAGGAGATGCTTTACGACAAGCTGCCCGACGACGTGAAGGACCGCGTGGTCTGGCGTCAGGATTACTGGCTCACCGACGAGGCCCTCAGCGTCTACGTCCGCAGCGCCGGCCTCTTCGGCAACGAGATGCACTCGCCCATCATGTGCGTCGGCAACGGCATCCCCGCCATCGTGTGCCGCTGGGCCGAGCAGACCTCGAAGGGCAACATGTGGAAGGACATCGGCCTGCACGAATGGCTCTTCGACCTCGACGACGAGCCCCAGCTCGCCGGCATCGTCCCCGCCGTGCTCGCCATGGCCAAGGACCCCGCCGCCGCGAAGGCCAAGGTCCTCAAGGCCCAGGGCGTCCTGCGTGAGCGTCAGTCCTCGGCCATCGGCCGCGTCCGGAAGGCCGTCGGCGCCTAAGCCCGCTTACTTCTTCGCCGGAGCCTTCGCCTTCGGCTTCGGCTGTTCGGCGAGCATGACCGTCACGGCCGGGGTGGGCGCGGCCGTGCCTGCGAAAGCGTTGTAGGCCTGCTGGAAGGCCGCGGCGTCGCGCACGTCCCCTTCGGCGATCAACCACTTGTAGTGCAGTTTGAAAGGGGATTCCGGCGTCGCCATGCCTTTCGGGAAGGCACCGAAGCGGCCATAGTCGCGATAGGCCGAGAAGGCCGTGTCCTTCGGGTTGGAAGGGTGGTTGAGGAGCAGGGCGGTGAAGGTCTTATCTTCGACCGTGAAGATCTCGGCGACCCAGGTGAGGTCGCGTACCTTGTGGATGAGGACGTCCTTGCCGGGATAGACGTAGGTCGTCTTCGTGCCGTCGATCTTCTCCGACGGGCGGAACTGGGCGCCCGCGTGCTCGGGGTCGCCGTCGATCTTGGCTTCGCCATGGTCAGGCTTCAGCGCGGTCTTAAGCTCGATGCCGAGATAGAAGGGCGCGGACGCCTTCGTGAACGTGAAGGCGCGCTCCTCGGTCAGGATCGGCTTGGCGGCGGCGCCGGCGCCTTGCCATTCGATCGAGGCCACGAAGCCGGAGTCCGTCGGCTTGACCGCCGTGACGACCTGGTCGCCGCCGGTCATGTGCCAGCGGTCGTAGGTCTTGCCGCCCACGTTGATCTTCGCGAAACCGAGCATGATGCCGCGGTGGTGGGTGAAATTGAAGCCCGGGCCCTTGGTGAGACGCAGGGCGCCGCTGGGGTCGAAGACGTGGAGGTAGGGCTTGTAATTCTCCAGGCGCTTGGCCGGGGTGGTCACGTCGTGGGACATCATGAAGCGGGCGACGACCTTGCCGTCCTGGGCGACGTCGACGGCTTCGTTC